>NZ_JBEOWF010000024.1:0-159349 GCF_040295925.1 Streptomyces sp. NPDC002588 | reverse complement strand
AGGGCCTTTCTGTTGCTGGTGCAGATGTCGCAATCCACACCAGGCCAGAAGGCCCTCACCTATTTCAAGATCCCTCAGCCGAGATCTGCCTCACCCGTCCACAACCTCCCGGGACAGAACACCTAGCCGACGTCGGCGCGCTCCAGGGTCGTCGTCACGTCGACGAAGCCCTTCCTGGCGGCCGCCAGGCGGCCCTGCTTCACCTGCTGGACGGTCACCTCGGCGTTGGTCATGCGGGGGAACCCGATGGAGGCGAGGCGGCCGGTGAACTTCCAGCGCAGGGCGGGGGTGAGCCCGTCCGTGGTGAACGTCCGGCCGTTGTCGAGGGCGCCGCGCACGCTGTCGGCGGTCACCTCGCCGTCGCCGAGCGACTCCACGGCCTGCCGGAAGACGCTGTAGGCGATCCAGGTGGTCTGCACCCCGGTGTCCGCGGGGTCGATGCTGGTGTCGGTGAAGGCGGACTCGCTGATCACCTTCTTCATGCCGTCCCACCGCTTGTCGGTGGCCACGGGGTACCAGCCGGTGACGTACGCCCCCTCGTACGGCCCGGAGCCGCCTCCGCTCGCGTCGATGAGGGTCTGGTCGACGCTGCCCACCACGGTGCCGGTGCTCACGGCGGGGTAGTCCTCGCGGCTGCGGCGGAAGGAGTCCATGAAGGTGCTGTTGCGGTCGCCCAGCGCGGGCACCACGCAGCCCTTCCCGGTGCCGGTCGCGCTGCCGGTGGCCGCGTCCAGCGCCTGGTCGGCCTGCAGGGAGTAGTCGGTGGCGTCCTCCGCCGCCCGCTGGTCGGCGGCCTGGTCGTGGCCGCCGACCTTGAGCCCGGCGTCGAGCATCGGCGGCAGGGCGTCGCCGGCGATGGTGTCGGGCCGTACGAGGGTGACGGGGCCGGTGCAGGTGGTGGCGAGCTGTCTGCCCAGGCCGGCGAGGAGGGCGGGCTGGCCGCCGTTGACGGGGTAGGACAGCGGGCTGGTGAACTCCTCGTTGGTGACGCCGTAGCCGCCTATGTAGGGGATGCCGGAGCCTTCCAGGTGCGGGAAGAACGCGTCGGAGTGCTGGCTGTAGGAGCCGACGACGGCGACCGCCTTCTCCTTGACCGCGCGTCGGGCGCAGGCCGCGGCGGACACCGTCGTGTTGTGATCGTTGCAGGTCAGGACGGTGAGCTTATGGCCGTCGATGCCGCCCTTGGCGTTGATCCAGCGGGCGTAGGCGCGGGCGAAGGCGGGCATGCCGGGCTTGTTCGTCGCGGCGGTCCCCACCGGCGCCCAGGTCATCACGACGATCGGGTCGTCCCCGGAACCCCCCGTGATACCGGGGACGACCCCGCATCCGGCGGTGAGCGACGCCACGGCGGCCAGGGCACCCACCGAGAGGATGGCCGCCCTGGCGGAGCCCCTACCGCGGAGGAACCTGAGGAGGAAGGCGCTTCGCGTGAAGGTGTGTCGACTGCCGGTCATGGACAGGCACGATTCCGCCACATCGCTAACCTGGGAGTGACCCACGGTCAACGACGGGTGACGCGAGGGTGAATTGCAGGGGTCCGTGAGGCTCCGGTGGCGGGAAAACGTACGATCGATGACCGTGCAAGGTTCGGAGAACTCTGAGAACTCTTCCCGCCGCGGCGGTCGCTCCTCCACCATGGGCGGCATGCCACTCAACGACATGCCGTGGTGGCGCTGGCGCAGCAATGTGCGCTCCGCGCTGCACATGCTCTCCGATCCGGTGTTCCAGCAGAACGTCTGGCTGGCCGGCGTCGACGGCTACGGCGACGTCACCGACGCCGTCTACCGTCTCGTCGAGGACACCTGGCTCGACAACTGGTCCGCCGAGAAGTACGTCGGCACGATCTTCCGCGACTCCCAGGAGGCGGCCCTCGTCGACACCGCCGTCCTGCGCGTCCTGCGGATCATGCACCAGGTCGGCCCGGACGCTCCCGTCTCCGCCTACGTCGACCACCCCGCCTGGCCGGAGGCCGTGCACGCGGCACGCGACGCGCACGTACGGATGGCGGCGGCCGACGGCGAGGACCCGGACGCGCCGCCGCGCACCCTGGAGGTCCTGCGGATCATGACCCGGTCCGCGTGATCGGGTGGGCGTGGCCCTCGTAGGTCCGCCCTGCGGACGGCCTTCCGGCCGGCTCACCCGGACATGAGACCCTGTGCTGCATGAACGAGCAGTCCACCCGAGCCGCGGCGGCCCCCGCCGACCAGTACGTCCTCACCCTTTCCTGCCCGGACAAGCCGGGCATCGTGCACGCCGTGTCGAGCTACCTCTTCATGACCGGCTGCAACATCGAGGACAGCCAGCAGTTCGGGGACCACGACACGGGCCTGTTCTTCATGCGCGTCCACTACTCGGCCCAGGCGCCGCAGACCGTGGACAAGCTGCGCGCGAGCTTCGCGGCGATCGGTGACTCCTTCCACATGGACTGGCAGATCAACCGGGCCGACGAGCGGATGCGCATCGTCCTGATGGTCAGCAGGTTCGGCCACTGCCTGAACGACCTGCTGTTCCGCGCCCGGATCGGCGCGCTGCCGGTGGAGATCGCGGCGGTGGTGTCCAACCACACCGAATTCGCCGAGCTGGTGGGCTCCTACGGCGTCCCCTTCCACCACATTCCGGTGACGAAGGACATGAAGGCGGAGGCCGAGGCGAGGCTCCTGGAGATCGTCCGGGAGCAGGACGTGGAGCTGGTCGTCCTCGCCCGGTACATGCAGGTGCTCTCCGACGACCTGTGCAAGCAGCTCAGCGGGCGGATCATCAACATCCACCACTCCTTCCTGCCGAGCTTCAAGGGCGCGAAGCCGTACCACCAGGCGCACACGCGGGGCGTGAAGCTCATCGGTGCGACGGCGCACTACGTCACCGCCGATCTCGACGAGGGCCCGATCATCGAGCAGGAGGTCGAGCGCGTGGGCCACGACGTCACACCGGACCAGCTGGTCGCGGTGGGCCGGGACGTGGAGTGCCAGGCGCTGGCGCGCGCGGTGAAGTGGCACGCGGAGCGCAGAATCCTCCTCAACGGCCGCCGGACGGTCGTTTTCGCCTGAGAGCGGCCTGTCCCTACATCCGGCTCAGGCTCGCCGCGGCGAACAGCACGTCTCTGATCGCCTCCCGGTCGCCCAGTTGCCCCGCCGCTGCCTCCTCCGGCGACACGTGGCCCGCGGCCAGCCTGCAGAACTCGACGTCGTCCAGCGCCACATGGGCCACCTCGTGGTCGGCGGAGCCCACCGCGCCGGGGGAGTCCAGGGGGATCAGCCAGTGGCCGCCGCCGTCGCCCTCGATCTCCAGGCGGAGGCTGCGGCCGGGGCTCCCGGCGCTCACCAGATGGCGTCGGGAGACCGGGGCGGCGAGTCCCGCGCGCCGGCGGGCCGCGAGGGCCTGCGGCAGCATCCGCGCCGCGAGGTCGATCATGCCGCGCAGATGGCGCGGCGCGGGCGGCGCGTACGGGTAGTCGACCGCCTCCGCGATGTCCTCGGCGTGCACCCAGCACTCGAACGCCCGGTCCAGCATGGCGTCCCGCAGCGGCAGTTCGAAGTCGCCGTAGGAGATCGGCAGGCGGCCGGGGCCGGTGCCGGTGAAGGAGACCGTGCGTACGAGGGCGTGGGTCTGGTCGCGCCAGGGGCCGCGGACCGAGCGGGTGGGCGGGAAGTGCGAGGCCTCCCAGAACGCCTCCGTGCGCTCGGCGGGGGTGCGGGTCTCGTCCGGTTTCTCCTGCTCGCCCGGGTGCAGCGGGTCGTCGAGGCCCAGCCCGACGGCGATCAGGCCGTCCACCGCGAACAGGTGGGCGATGACCCCGGCGACGGTGGTCCGGCGGTTCGCCTCGCCGGTGCCGCCGAACCAGCGCAGCCGCACGGGCGCGTGCCACTCCGCGTCCCCGAAGTCCTGGAGCAGGGCGTCCAGTCGCGCGGTCTCGGCGTCGTACGACGCCGCCCACGCCGGTACCGGGATGCGCGGCGGGCGGTGGTCGAGGCAGGCCTCCAGGACGCGGGTGCGCAGGGCCGGGTCGAGGTCCAGGCTCTCCGGGCGCTGGAGCAGGCCGACCGCCTCGCGCAGCCGTCGGGCCTCGTCCGCGCAGGCGCCGCACTCGCCGAGGTGCTCCTCGACGGCCGCGGTCTCTTCCGCCGAGCAGGCGGCGAGTGCCCAGGCGCCCAGCAGGGCCTTCAGTACGGGGTGCTCGAGGCGCGGCGGCAGGGCGACCGTGAGGCCGTCCAGCGCGGGCAGCGGCAGCCCGGTGTCCTCGACGGAGGCGCGGGGCAGGGGTATGCGGGGCGGGGGCGTGCCGGTGCCGCGCGCGCCCCGGGTCTCCCGGTCCGTGCCGTCCCCGTGCTCCGCGCTCTTCTCGTGCTCCGCGCCCGCCGGGTTCTCCTCGCCTTCCTCGCCTTCGTCGCCTTCGTCGTCGTGGGCCTCGTATCCGTCCGGGCCGTTCACGCCGCACCCCCGTATTCCGGCGGGGCCCCGGAGGAGGGGGCGTCGTGGGCCGTGGACAGCAGTTGCAGGCCGAGGCGGAGGCGGCGGCGGGCCTCGTCCTCGGTGACACCGAGGTCGGCGGCGGTCTGGCGGTAGTCGCGGCGCTGGAAGTACGCCAGCTCCAGGGCGGCGCGCAGCGGGGCCGGCATGGCCTGGACGATGTAGTCGGCGCGGGCGGCGACCGAGGCGTGGCGCACCTTCAGCTCCAGTTCCTCGGTGGTGCCCGGGCCGCCCTCCGCCAGCGCGGCGGTCTCGGTGGCGCGCAGCCGCTGCACGGCGAGGCGGTGGGTCAGCGCGGCGACCCAGGTGCGCAGGGGGCCCTGCGCGGGGTCGTAGGTGTCGGGGTGCTCCCAGACGTGGGCGAAGACGTCGCGGGTGATGGAGTCGGCGGCCCGTTCGTCTCCGAGCACGCGGTGGGCGAGGCCGTGCACGAGCGAAGCGAACCGGTCGTAGAGCTCGCCGAGGGCGGCCGCCTCACCGCGGGCGAGTCGCTGCTGCATCTTGCGGTCCCAGCGGGGCGGTGCGTCCTTCGCCATGCGGCCCCCTCACCGTGCCCGTCCCTGTGTCGGGTCTGCGTCCACTGTCAACCTCGAATGTAGTCGGCACGTCCGACAGTGCACGCCCCATTGTCCCAATGTGCGCCCCCTGCCTACCCGTGGGTGGTATGGAGCCGCCCCTTCCCATGCTCTTTGCGATCAGGCTGGATCGAACGGGGTCCATCTCTGATTGATATGGATCGAACCGGACTCGATGCGATGGAAACAAGCCTCTACCCGCGGGTTCCTGTTTTTTCTGCGGCGTTTCGGGGCAACGCCGCTGGGCAGCCGCGCTGCAAGGAAGCGAAGGGACAGCTTCCGTTTTACGCGAGCGAAAGGCGTGAGGGTGGCCTTCAAAGTGACCGGCGGCGAGCGGGGCGGGTGGGCCGTGCTCCATGTGTCGGGCGAACTGGACCTGGTGACGTCGCCGGTGCTGCGGCAGCGGGTGCACGACGAAGTGGCCGAAGGGCGCCACAGTCTCGTGCTGGACCTCTCCGAGGTGTACTTCTGCGACTCCAGCGGCGTCGGCGTGCTCATCGCCGCCCGCCGTCTCATCCGCTCCTGCCGCGGGCGGCTGCGCCTCATCCTGCCCGCGCGCGGGGCCGCGGAGGATTCGCACGTCAACCGGGTCCTGGGCGCGCTGGGCGTCCGCCGGCTCTTCGACGTGTACGTCGACCTCGAGGAGGCCGTGACCGAGGACGGGCCGGAGCCGCTGTCGGCGTGAGCCGTGTGCCACACCTCTGTCCCAGAACGCCTCCGGTCCTGGTACAGCCGCCGTCATCCCGCTGCCGCGGAGCCCCCGGCGTCGTACGCTCCCAGCCGGAAGCACCCCACCTGACGACCTGAAGCGGCCGGAGGAGACATGGTCAGCAGCGAGCACGAACACAGGATCGCCCGCCGGTTCGCCACCTTCGACCAGGACGGCAACGGCTACATCGACCGCGAGGACTTCGGTACGGCGGCCAAGGCGCTCCTCGCCGAGTTCGGCACCCCCGCCCGGTCCGGCAAGGGCCAGGCGCTGTACGCGGGCGCGGAGGCCTTCTGGCAGGGCATGGCGGGCATCGCGGACCGGGACGGCGACCAGCGCATCACCCGGGACGAGTTCGTGGGCGGCGCGGTCAAGCGCCTGCACGACAACCCGGACCGGTTCGCCGAGATCGCCCGTCCCTTCCTGCACGCCGCCCTCGACATCGCGGACCCCGACGGGGACGGACTGGCCACGGTCGAGGACACCGTGCGCGTGCTCAGGGTGCTGGGCGTACCCGAGGACCTCGCCCGCACGATCGCCGGCGCACTGGACACCGACGCGGACGGCAGGATCGGCGAGGCGGAGATCGTGCCCGCCTTCGCCCGCTACTTCACCGTGCCCGAGTGAGTACCCGGCTCACCCGGAGAAGCGCTCGCGCAGCTTGTACTTCAGCACCTTCCTGAGCGTCTCGTTGCGGGGCAGCGCCTCCACCACCTCCAGCTGCTCCGGCAGCTTGTGCACGGACAGCCCCTCGGCGCGCAGATACGACGTCACCGCGCCCAGGGTCAGCGCCTCGGCCCCCGCGGGCTGTTCCACCACCGCGCACACCCGTTCCCCGCGCTCGGCGTCGGGCAGCCCGATCACCGCCACGTCCCCGACGGCCGGATGGGCGGCGAGCAGATCCTCGATCTCCTTCGCCGACACGTTCTCGCCCTTGCGGATGATCACGTCCTTCAGCCGCCCGGTGAGGACCAGGTGCCCCGAGTCCGTCACGTGCCCCAGGTCGCCGGTCCGCAGGAAGCCCTCCTCGTCGAAGGCCTCCGCGGTCTGCGCCGGATCCAGGTAGCCCTGGCACACGGCCTCCCCGCGCAGCCGCACCTCCCCGCCCGCCGCGATCCGGATCTCCATCCCCTCCGGCGGCCGCCCCTCGGTCGTCGCGAGGTTCTCGGCGGTGTCGTCCGGCGCTCCCATGGTGATCATCGGCACCTCGGTCATCCCGTACCCGTGCGTCAGCTGCACCCCCATCTCGCGCACGACCGCGTGATACACCTCGGGCGGCTTCGGCGCCCCGCCGCCCGCGAGGAGCCGCAGCGAGGGGATCACGGGCTCGCCGGGCCGCTTGCGCTGCTCGGCGAGGAACATCGAGTAGAACGCCGTGGACCCGCCCGCCACCGTCACCCCGTGCCGCCGGTACTCCGCCAGTGCGTCGGGCAGGGCGAACTGCTCGAACATGACCGCCGGGAACCCGTACAGCAGCAGCATCACCGTGTAGTCGGGGCCGGCGATGTGGGCGTACGGGAAGGCCATCGAGCCGACGTCGTCGCCGGTCAGCCGCAGCGCGTGGGCGAGGCAGGACCCGCCCGCGATGAGTGAACGGTCGGTGTGCAGGACGCCCTTGGGGTCGGAGGTGGTGCCCGAGGTCCAGTAGATCCAGCGGACCGAGGTGCCGTCCGCGGGCGGTGGGGGCAGCACGGCCGGATCGCCCTCGGGAAGGTCGTCGTACGCCTCGAAGACGCCCTTCGCGCCGAGCCGCACCGCCATCTCGCCGTGGTCGAAGCCGCGCCACACGCCCGGCACCGCGAAGAACTCCGCCTTCGACTCGCGCAGCGCGAACCCGGCCTCGCGGTCCCGGTAGAACGGGATCACGGGGCTCTGTACGGCGCCCAGCCGGGCCAGCGCGAAGGACAGCACGGCCGTCTCGATCCGGGTGGGCAGCTGCCAGGCGACGACGGTGCCCGGCCGGACACCCATGCCGTACAGCCCGGCCGCCGTCCGCTCGGCACGCGCGCGCAGCCCGCCGAAGGTCAGCGTGCGGTCCTCCTGGAGGAGCACCGGCAGGTCGGGGGTCAGGGCGGCCCGGCGGGCCACCAGCTCCCAGAGGGTGCGGGACGCGCTCAGCGCGTGGGCGGTGTCGTTCACGGCGGCCCCCTTCAGCTGACGGTCTGTCAGATGTGGGCAGAGCGTAGAGCCCGGTGCCTTGCTGGTCCAGGGGTGCCGCACTAGCCTTCTTGGTACGCCGAATCTGACGGTCCATCAGATATGAGTGGACCTTGAATGGATTCATGACTGGATTCATGAGTGGGGGTCCCATGACCGAACTGCCCCGCATCATCAGCGTCGACGACCACGTGATCGAACCCGCGCACCTCTTCGCGACCTGGCTGCCGAAGAAGTACCGGGACCGCGGACCGCAGGCCCTCACCGCCGGGATCGGCGAGCTGGCCTACGTCGCAGGCAAGTACCAGATCACGATGGATCCGGACGGCCAGCCCACCGACTGGTGGATCTACGAGGACCTCAAGTTCCCGTACAAGCGCAACATCGCCGCCGTCGGCTTCGACCGGGACGAGATGACCCTGGAGGGCATCACGCGCGCGGAGATGCGACGCGGCTGCTGGGACCCGAAGGCGCGCCTTGCCGACATGGACCTCAACCACGTCGAGGCCAGCCTCTGCTTCCCCTCCTTCCCGCGCTTCTGCGGGCAGACCTTCGCCGAGGCGCACGACAAGGAGGTCGCCCTGGCCTGTGTGCGCGCCTACAACGACTGGATGGTCGAGGAGTGGTGCGGCGACAGCGGCGGCCGCCTCATCCCGCTCTGCCTGATCCCCCTGTGGGACATCGGCCTGGCGGTGGCCGAGATCCGGCGCAACGCGGCCCGCGGGGTGCGCGCGGTCACCTTCTCCGAGATCCCGACCCACCTCGGTCTGCCGTCCATCCACTCCGGCTACTGGGACCCGTTCTTCGCGGTCTGCGAGGAGACCGGGACGGTCGTCAACATGCACATCGGCTCCTCGTCCCAGATGCCGGCCGCCTCCCCCGACGCGCCCCCCGCCGTGCAGGCGTCCCTCTCGTTCAACAATGCGATGGCCTCGATGATGGACTACCTGTTCAGCGGGGTCCTGGTGCGTTTCCCGCGCCTCAAACTCGCCTACTCCGAGGGCCAGATGGGGTGGATCCCGTACGCCCTGGAGCGCGCCGACGACGTCTGGGAGGAGCACCGGGCCTGGGGCGGGGTCCGGGACCTCATCCCCGAGCCGCCGTCGACGTACTACTACCGGCAGATCTACTGCTGCTTCTTCCGCGACAAGCACGGAGTGGCGTCCCTGGACGTCGTCGGGCGGGACAACGCGACCTTCGAGACCGACTACCCGCACGTCGACTCGACCTTCCCGCACACCAAGGAGGTCGCCCTCGACCACGTCAAGGGCCTCGACGACGAGACGGTCTACAAGCTGATGCGCGGCAACGCCATCCGCATGCTCGACCTGGACTTCGACCGCGACCGCGACCTCGGCCGCGATCGGGTCGGCGGTTCCGGCCGGGCTCTCGACCGGGACCCGGCCGCCTGATGGACCTCTCCGACACGCCCGAGGACGCCGAGTTCCGTGCCCGGCTGCGGGAGTGGCTCGGCAAGGCGCTGCCCACGCTGCCGCCGAAGCCGTCCCCCGACGACTGGCCGGGCCGGCGCGCCTACGACCTCGGCTGGCAGCGGATGCTCTACGACGCCGGGTACGCGCACGTGCACTGGGAGGCCTCACCGGGCGTCCGCCTGATCTTCCTGGAGGAGACGGAGAAGGCGGGCGCGCCCTATGTGGGCGCCAATTTCGTCGGACTGCTGCACGCCGGGCCGACGATCGCCGCGGAGGGCACGGCCGCCCAGCGGGAGCGCTGGCTGCCGCCCGTCCTGCGCGGCGAGGAGGTCTGGTGCCAGGGCTTCAGCGAACCGGACGCCGGCTCCGACCTCGCGTCGCTGCGCACGCGCGCGTGGCGTGACGGAGACGACTACGTGGTGATCGGGTCCAAGATCTGGACCTCCCACGCCGAGGTCGCCGACTGGTGCGAACTGCTGGTCCGCACCGACCAGACGGCCCCCAAGCACCGGGGCATCACCTGGCTGGCCATGCCCATGGACGCCCCGGGCATCACCGTACGGCCGCTGCGGACCCTCGCCGGGTCCGCCGAGTTCGCCGAGGTGTTCCTCGACGAGGTGCGGGTGCCGGCCGCCAACCGGATCGGTGACGAGAACGACGGCTGGCGGGTCACCATGGTGACGCTGTCCTTCGAGCGCGGTACGGCGTTCGTCGGCGAGGTCGTCGCCTGCCGGCGGGTGCTCGGCGAACTGGCCCGGGAGGCACGCGCCAACGGCCGCTGGGACGATCCGGCGCTACGGCGGCGGCTGGGCAGGCTGAACGCGGAGTTCCGGGCGCTGTGGCGGCTGACGCAGTGGAACGTGAGCGAGGCGTCGGTGAACGGCGTCCCCGGTGTCGGGGGTTCGGTTTTCAAACTGAGGTACTCGCACGCCCGCCAGGAGCTGTACGACACCGCAGCCGACGTCCTGGGCGACGCGGCCCTGGATCTCGACCGCCCCTGGGTGCTCGACCGGCTGTCGTCCCTGTCGTACACCATCGCGGCCGGTACCTCGCAGATCCAGCGGAACATCGTGGCGGAACGGATACTGGGGCTGCCGAGGGGGCGATGACGTGCGTTTCCAATTGACCGAGGACCAGCGGGCGTTGAAGGCGGGCGTACGGGAGCTGCTGGAGCGGCGGTTCGGCCGGGACGCGCTGCGGGCGGCCGTGGAGCGGCCCGAGCTGGACCGGGCGCTGTGGCGGGAGCTGGGCGCGGCCGGGTTCTTCGCGCTGCGGCTGCCGGAGGCGGACGGCGGGGTCGGACTCGGGCTGCCCGAGGCGGTGTTGGCCTTCGAGGAGGCGGGCCGGGCCCTGCTGCCCGGGCCGCTGGTCGCCACCCATCTCGCGGCGGGCGGTGTGTCCGGAGCGGCCGAGGGGGAGACGGTCGTCACGGCCGTGGACTCCGGCGGGCTGGTGGAGTGGCTGACGGCGGCGGACGTGGTGCGCGGGGTGGGGCCGGGGGTGCCCGGGGCGCCGGGTGCCCCGGACGCCGTACCGCTGCGTTCGGTGGACCCGTTGACGCCGCTGCACCAGGTTCCCGCGCGTGACGGGGTCTCTCCGGCTCCCGATCCCCTCGCGGTGCTCCTCACCGCCGCCGAGCAGCTGGGGACCGCCACGCGCGCGTGCGAGCTGGCCGTGCAACACGCGCGGACCCGGGAGCAGTTCGGGCAGCCGGTGGGCGCCTTCCAGGCCGTCAAGCATCTGTGCGCGGAACTGCTGGTGCGGGTGGAGGTGGCCCGGGCGGCGGTCTACGCGGCCGCCGTGACCGTCGAGCCGGCCGACATAGCGGCCGCCCGGCTCCTCGCCGACGAGGCCGCGGTGCGCGGCGCCCGCGACTGTCTCCAGGTGCACGGCGGGATGGGGTTCACCTGGGAGGCGGACGTCCATCTGCTGCTGAAGCGGGCCTGGGTGCGCACCCGGCGTGCGGGAGGCGGCACGGAGGGTGAGGAGCTGCTCGCGGCGGAGCTGCCGGCCGGCACCGGCCGGTAGCGCGTCTGCCTGCGGCGACGGCAGGGGGCGAGTCGGACTGCCGTGCGGTTGTCGCGGATTGTGGCATACCGGAATCACTGTGCGTTGATATCGGGTTGTGTCCGATGCGTGACCCGTCACGGGCTGGAGTCGGAGCGTCGCTCCGGTACCTTCTGTGGGATGCGAGTGGTTCCGAGCATGAGCCATGCCGGTGGTGCCCCTGGGGCGGTGCCGGATCCGGCGGTGCGCGCCGCCGCTCGCAGGGCGTACGGGCCCCCGGCCCGCGCCTGTTCGACTCCCCGGGGCGGGCGTCGCACAGTATGCCGCACGAGTACTCCTTCGCGCTGGAATATGCCCGAAGCGCTTGTTGAGGTGACTGTCCGTCAATCAAGCTGTCTCGTAAGGGATTCACGTTCCGTCACGCTGCCTCTGGCTGTTGTTCTGGCCATGCAGAAAATGGCTACGATCGTGGCCCCCGTCGTCATGGTGCGCACGCGACTCGCGTGGCTCGCGTGGCGCACGGCCATGTGTCCGCCGGTTCGGATGGTGTGAGCGGTGCAGGTGCTTCAAGTGCAGCTGGAGATCCGGCCCGACCCCGCTGAGGTGGGGCGGGCCCGGAAGTGGGCCCGTTCGCGCCTTGCCGGGTGCGGGATAGGGGACGACGAGCCGCTCGCCGAGACGCTGATCCTGCTCGTCTCCGAACTGGTCACCAACGCCGTGGTGCACACCGGTTGCCCGGCCGTGGTCCGGCTGTCCCTGCCGCTCGGCGGGCCCGGCGCGGCGGACAGGGCGGCCACGGTCCGGCTGGAGGTCGCCGACACCAGCGACCGCGCCCCCGTGCCCCGCTGTGTGGGCGACGACGCCACGGGCGGCCGGGGTCTGGCCCTGGTGGACTGTCTCGCGGACCGCTGGGGCTGGAGTGTGGAGGGCGGCGGCAAGCGCATCTGGTGCGAACTCGACCGCTGCGGGCAGCCCGCCGAGGGCGCCGCGGACCAGGGGAGTGTCGTGGGGCACGGGTCGGGTGCGGTGGCCGGTGCGGGCGGTCGTGGGCGCACGGCCCGACCGGAGCCGGTGTATCCCGAGTCGCCGGTGTGTCCAAAGCCGCCCGTGTATCCCAAGCCGCCGGTGTATCCGGCGCCCGCGTACGAGGGGTTCGCGTTCGAGGCCGTCTGACGGGCGGCGGGCTGCGCTGTGGCGGCCGTCCCGCGGCGGGCGCACGGGTGCGGCAAGCCCGTCGGCGTGCGGTGCACGGGTGGCGGAAAGCGCTGCCGGACAGAGCCGGGGCGGAATCGGTGCGCCCGGTGTGCTTCCGTGCGCGCCCGTTGCAAATAGGGCGTAAGTAATAAATCCCCGTTCGGGTGTTGACGCGGCCTGTCCGTTTGATCACGCTTGTGGTCAGCGATTCGCCGCGAGGGGACGACGAGGGCATCGGTGACGGCAGCCCTCGGCGAGTGTGGGTCGTGATTCGGCGTCGGGTCCCTCAGGGCCGGTGGGGACCCTCGGTACGCCGGAGTCGGATGGCGGCGCGCGGTGCCGTGCTCGGGGCGGGCAGCCGCGCGTCGCCGGCCGACGGGGGGTGTCGAGGTCTACAGGACGGCCACGGGCGCCACCGGGGTTCCCGTGCCGCCGACGAACGGCTCGGGCATCGCCGACAGCAGGAACGCGTACCGGCCGGTTTCTCCACAGGCTGTGGACAACTCTTCGAGATTCCAGTTCTGGCCCTGCAGCATCCCCATCTCCACCAGGTCCAGGGCGTGCACGGGCAGCCACAGATCCTCGATCTCCGGGGGAAAGATCTCGAACGTGAGGGTGTCGTTGGCGACGGCGGCCACATCGCGCGCGTGGAACCACTCCGGGGTGCGCACCGACAGCCCGGGCGACGGGAAGCCGTACCCCTGTTTGTCGCCGGCCAGGTAGACCTGGATCTGCCCCGTCCGTACGAGCACGACGTCACCGGCACGCACGCGCGTACCGGCCAGTTCCTCCGCCGCCTCGAGATCCTCGGGCGTGACGGCGTGCCCGCCCGCCAGCCGGTCCGTGCCACGCGCGCGTGCCACGTCCAGCAGCACCCCGCGCGAGACGATGTGCCGCGCCTTGTCGATCCCGCTGAACTCCGCGCCGCCGTGCGCGGTGACGGTGGTGGCCGGGCGGCCGTTGTAGAGCTTCCCCGAGTGCGAGATATGCGTCAGGGCGTCCCAGTGGGTGGCCGCCTGCAGTCCCATCGTCACGGCGTCGTCGCTGCACGCCACCGTGCCCGGGCCGAAGATCTCCTGGTTGATCTGCACCATGGCGTGCAGGGGGTTGACCCGTCCGGGGATCAGCCCGCTCTGTACACCGTCCTCGCGCAGCGGAAGGGCGAGCGGGACCCGACGGCCCGTGCGGACCTCGGTGACGGCGCCTCGCACCACCTCGTCGGTGATGAGGTTGAGCGTGCCGATCTCGTCGTCGGGACCCCAGCGTCCCCAGTTGTTGACGCGCTTGGCGATGTCGTGGAACGCCTGAGGCAGTGACATCGGTACTCCCCGGGGCTTGTCTCCAAGTATCTGACGGGACATAAAATCTAACGGTCCGTCAGAAACTGCGGGAAGGGGCCGGGCGTGGGGAACTTCTTGGCCGGCAAGGTCGTGGCCGTCACGGGGGCAGGACGGGGCATCGGACGGGCGGTCGCGCTCGCGGCCGCGGCCGAGGGCGCCCGCGTCGTCGTCAACGACTACGGGGTGGGCGTGGACGGCGCGGCACCCACGAGCGAGGTCGCCGAGGCCGTCGTCAAGGAGATCGAGGCGGCGGGCGGGGAGGCCGTCGCGGTCGCCGACGACATCTCCACGATGGCGGGCGGCGGGCGGGTCGTCGACGTCGCGCTGGAGGCGTACGGGCGGCTCGACGGGGTCGTGTGCGTGGCCGGGATCCTGCGCGAGCGGATGCTGTTCAACATGTCCGAGGAGGAGTGGGACCCGGTCGTCGCGACGCACCTCAAGGGCACGTTCACGGTCTTCCGGGCGGCGTCCGCGGTGATGCGGAAGCAGGGCTCGGGCACCCTCATCGGATTCACCAGCGGCAACCACCAGGGGTCCGTGTCGCAGGCCAACTACAGCGCGGCGAAGGGCGGGATCATCTCGCTGGTGCGCAGCGCCGCGCTGGGGCTGCACAAGTACGGGGTGACCGCGAACGCGGTGGCGCCGGTCGCGCGGACGCGGATGTCGGCGGGGGTGCCGATGGAGCTGGCGGAGATCGGGGAGCCGGAGGACGTGGCCGCCATGGTGATCTTCCTCTTGTCGGACCGGGCGCGGGAGCTGGGGATAACCGGGCAGGTCTACACGGTCGCCGGTGCGAAGATCGCGGTGTGGGCACAGCCGCGGGAACTGCGCGCCGCGTACGCCGAGGGCGGGTCCTGGACGCCGGAGCGGATCGCGGAGGCGTTGCCGGGATCGGTCGGGGTGGATCCGATGCCGATGCTGGCGCGGCTGGAGGAGATGCGGCGGGCCGCGGCCGACGGGAGCAGGCCGAACAGCTAGGGGGAGCACCGTCCTCACAAAGCGGGCGTCTGGAGGGCACCGTGGATTTCGAGTTCACCGCGCGGGACGACGAGTTCCGTACTGAAGCACGCGCCTGGCTCGACGCGAACACCGGCGGCGAACGGGACCGCCGAACCTGGGAACGCACCCTCGGCGCCGCGGGCTGGATCGGGCTCGGCTGGCCGGAGGGCGGGTACGGCAACCGCACCGCCACCCTCACCCAGCAGGTCGCCTGGGCCGAGGAGTACGCGCGCTCCGGCGCCCCGCCCCGCTCGGGGCACATCGGGGAGAACCTCCTCGCGCCCACCCTCCTCGCACACGGCACGGACGAGCAGAAGGCCCGGTTCCTGCCCCCGATCGCCGCGGGCGCCGAGCTCTGGTGCCAGGGCTACAGCGAGCCCGGCGCCGGGTCCGACCTCGCGGGCGTCCGCACCCGGGCCGAACTCGCCCCCGACGGGCAGACATACCGTCTGACCGGCCAGAAGATCTGGACCTCCCTCGCCCACGAGGCCGACTGGTGTTTCGTCCTGGCCCGCACCGACCCCGCCTCGACGCGCCACCGCGGACTGACCTTCCTCCTCGTCCCCATGGACCAGCCGGGCCGCATCGAGGTGCGGCCCATCCGGCAGCTGACCGGCACGAGCGAGTTCAACGAGGTCTTCTTCGAGGGGGCACACGCGCGCGTGGAGCACGTCGTGGGCGCCGTGGGCGACGGCTGGCGGGTCGCGATGAGCCTCCTCGGCTTCGAGCGCGGGGTGTCGACGCTCGCCCAGCAGATCGGTTTCGCCGCGGAACTGGGGCGCGTCGTCCGGACGGCCGTCGCGACGGGCGCGGCGGACGACCCCGTCGTACGGGACCGGCTGGTGCGGCTGTGGGCCGAGCTGCGGACCATGCGGTGGAACGCGCTGCGGACGCTCGGGGGCTCCGGCGGACCGGGCGCGCCGAGCGTCGCCAAGCTGCTGTGGGCGGGCTGGCACCAGCGGCTGGGGGAGGTCGCGGTGCAGGTGCGGGGCGCGGCGGCGACCGCGGGCCCCACGGACTGGACGCCCTCCGCACCGTACGAACTCGACGAGACACAGCACCTGTTCCTGTTCTCCCGGGCCGACACGATCTACGGCGGTTCGGACCAGATCCAGCGCACGATCATCGCCGAGCGCGTGCTCGGCCTGCCCAGAGAGCGCAAGGGGGTCGTCTGATGCGAGGCGTGGTGTTCGACGGGAAGCGGGCCGAGGTCGTCGACGATCTCGTCGTACGCGACCCGGGGCCCGGCGAGGTGCTCGTCGCGGTGTCCGCGGCCGGGCTGTGCCACAGCGATCTGTCGGTGGTCGACGGCACGATCCCCTTCCCGGCACCCGTGGTCCTGGGCCACGAGGGCGCGGGCGTGGTGGAGGCGGTCGGCGCCGGCGTCACCCATGTCACCCCCGGGGACCACGTGGCCCTCTCCACCCTCGCCAACTGCGGCACGTGCGCGGAGTGCGACCGGGGCCGGCCGACGATGTGCCGGCAGGCGATAGGACGGCCGCAGAAGCCGTTCACGCGCGCGGGACGGCCGGTGTACCAGTTCGCGTCCAACTCCGCGTTCGCCGAGCGGACGGTGGTGAAGGCCGTCCAGGCGGTCCGGATACCGAAGGACATCCCGCTGTCGTCCGCCGCGCTGATCGGGTGCGGGGTGCTGACCGGGGTGGGCGCGGTGCTCAACCGCGCGCGGGTGGGGCACGGCGAGAGCGTCGTCGTCATCGGGACGGGCGGCATCGGGCTCAACGTGCTCCAGGGCGCGCGGATCGCGGGCGCCCTGCGGATCGTGGCCGTGGACGCCAACCCGGCGAAGGAGGCGATGGCGCGGCGGTTCGGTGCCACCGACTTCCTCACCTCGGCTCAGGGCGTGCGGGACATCCTGCCGACGGGCGCGGACCATGTCTTCGAGTGCGTGGGGCGGGTGGAGCTGATCCGCCAGGCGATCGACCTGCTGGACCGCCACGGCCAGGCGGTCCTCCTCGGTGTCCCGCCCGCGACGGCGGAGGCGTCCTTCCTGGTCTCCTCCCTCTACCTCGACAAGTCCATCCTGGGCTGCCGCTACGGCGCCTCCCGCCCCCAGCGCGACATCGCCCTGTACGCCGACCTGTACCGCGACGGCCGCCTCCTCCTCGACGAACTGATCACCCAGACCTACCCGATCGAGGACTTCGAGAAGGCGGCGACGGACGCGGAGGCGGGACGGGTGGCGCGGGGAGTGCTCACGTTCCGGTGAACCCGGAGGGCGGGCGGCGGTCAGATCTCCTCGGTCCGCCAGCGTTTGGGCAGGACGAGTGTCAGCACCGCCTCGCCCGCGAGGCAGATGGCGAGGCGCAGACTCCAGGCTCCGACGGAGGAATCGGCGACCTCGGCGAGGGCCGGCATCCGGAGCAGTACGGTGCTCAGCACGGCGGCGATGACGACGCCGGCGACCACCAGCCATGCCGGTGGCTCGTTGACGATGGTGACCAGGAGGCCCGCGAGAGCCACGACGAGGCAGAGCACGGTGACCAGTGTGACGTTCATGCACCCCAGTGTTCCGGCGGCCGGCGCGGCTCCCATCCCCTTCGGGGACGAACCCCGTCTGCATCTCAGGATAGAGACGCGACGGGCAGGGAGACCCGGACCGTACCGGCCGCCGGTTCCAGCGTGAGACGCCCCTCTCCCGCGGTCACCTGCACCTTCAGACGTTCGGCCACCGGTCCGACGACGGCGAGGCGGACTCCGCTGATCGTCAGGTGCAGCGTGTCGCGCCGCCGGCGCAGACGGATGCGGGCGTGCTCCCGGTCGCCGGCGCCGAGGGCCGTCTCGACGATGCGGTACACGGACAAGGCGACAGCCGGCCCCATGCCCGCCGCGGCCGACGCGCCCGCCCTGAAGGTGACCCGTCGGCCCGTCGACCGCAGCGAAGCGCACAGCGCCTCGAGGTCGGCGGCCGCCGGCGCCGGCGCGACGGTCTGCTCCGCCGGTACGTCCAGGCTGTGCAGCAGTTCACGCATGGCGCCGAGAGCGGAGCGGGCTTCGGCCGCGACGTCGTCCGCCCGCCCCGCCCGGGCGAGCTCCACGAGACGCTCCGTGCGGTGCAGCACGGCATCGCCCAACCGCGTGGCCAGCAGCTGCCGTTCGGCCCCGGCGGACCGACTCGCCTGCCACGCCGAACTGGCGAGCGCGAAATCGTCCCGCGCCAGCACCCGCAGCCGGCGTCGGCGGACCAGCAGACCGGCGCCCCAGAGGGCCACGAACAACGAGCCCAGCAGAATGCCCGACAGCACGGCCACCACCGCGCCGACGGCCCACGAAGGCCCCGCAGAAGACTCCGGGCCCGTCAGTTCTCCGGCGGCGGCCTCCGACACGGTCAGCACACAGGCACTCACCGTCGCCGCCACCGGCACCCAGAACCAGGTACGCGCCGCGCTGCGACCGTAGGCGCCCAACGCGTACACGGCGAACGGCTCGGCGATCAGGCCGGCGGCGAAGTAGGCGGACAGCCTCGGCGACAGCGGGGACAGCGTGGCCGCCACCGGCCAGAGCGCGGAAGCAGCAAGGACACCCGTGAGCGAAGCCAGGGGCGCCCGCCGCCGCCACAACAGCGGCAGGCCGTGGAGGGCGAACAGGGCGCAGACCAGGACGATGCCGAAGGTCTCGTCGTGTCCGGCCCGCCGGCTCCAGTCCTCGGCCCCGAGGAGCAGGAAGAAGACGGGCACCACCGCCGCGGTGAAGGCGAGGGCGGGATCGACCAGCCGCTGCTCCTGCAGCGGGTCCCGCCGCCATCCCCCCGGTGTCCGGGTGCTGCTGCCGGAGTCCGGCAGTACCGCCTCGACCTTCCAGCCGCCGTCGTCCGTCGGACCGGCGCAGAGCTCGCCACCGACCGCGGCCGCGCGCTGTCTCATGCCTGCCGTGCCACGACCCGATCCCAGGTCGCCGGCCGTGCGTGGTGCCGCCGACCCCGGGGCGTCGTTGACCACCGTCAGCAGCAACCGCCCCCCGTCGCGCAGCACACGGACGCGCACGGCCGCCCCGGGGGCGTACCGGATCGCGTTGGTGAGGGCCTCGCGCACGATTCCGTGCACCGCTTCTCCCGCCGGACCGGTCAGGTCCGGCGGAAGTTCCGTCGCGATCGGGCGGCCCAGCCGGCCGAATCCCGCGACCAGCTCCTGGACGCGGCCCGTGACCGCTTCGGCCTCGCGTGGTTCAGGGGCCTGCATGAGGCCCACCAGCCGCCGCAGCGCCGTCTGCGTCTCGACGCCGGTACGCTCCGCGAACTCCAGGGCCTGGCCCGTCAACTCCGGCCTCGTACCCCCGAGTCTGCGCGCCGCGTCCACGGTGACCACCACCGACGTCAGATGGTGGGCACTCACATCGTGCAGCTCACGGGCGAGACGGTGCCGTTCGTTCTCTCCGGCCCGCCGCCGGTGTTCCTCCGCGCCCGCCAGGCGCCGCGCCGCGGTCAGCCGCCCGGCGGACCACTGCCGTCGTGCCTCGCCGAGACCCGCGCAGAGCACGTACACCAAGGCCGCGACCGCCCAGTCCGCCAGCGGCGCGGTACGGAAACCCGCCTGGACGAAGGAGAGAAGCCACTCGGCGCCGATGCCGACGGCGACGGCCCGCAGG
The DNA here is from genome assembly GCF_040295925.1 of Streptomyces sp. NPDC002588. NCBI lineage: Bacteria > Bacillati > Actinomycetota > Actinomycetes > Kitasatosporales > Streptomycetaceae > Streptomyces > Streptomyces sp. NPDC002588. Next base: position 139,866 of record NZ_JBEOWF010000024.1, on the reverse strand, counting down.
GTCAGGGGAAAGGGGCAGCGGACCGCGACGGAGTACATGGACACCAGGGAACCCAGGGCGAAGTAGCCGTTCCGCCACGCGACAAGGCCCACCCCCATGGCACCGATCGACCAGGCCAGCGAGCGCACGGGGGTCCGCCGCCGCCGGCCGAGCGCCGCCGTCTCCACCGCGAGAGCGCACACGACGGCCACCGTCGCGACCGCTCCCGGGACGTCACCGTCCTGCCAGGGACCCGCGACCCCCAGCCAGCCGAGCTGCGCCGCCGCCAGCACCGCCGGGAGCAGCCAGTCGCGGACCGTCTCTGTCTCAGGCATGACTCCGTTCGCACTCCGACTCGACGGAAGCTCTTTGGGGGCAGAAGCATCTTGGCACGGCGAAACCACTGCGCCACCGTCGTCCCATGACGGTCAGCGCAGGGCGCCGGCCTCGCCGTGGGTCTCGGATTCGCCGCTGCCGAGCCCGGTGCGGAAGGTGCGTCGATACGCGGTCGGGGTGACGCCGAGCGCCGTCTGCAGGTGCTGGCGCATCGACTGGGCGGTGCCGAAGCCGGCGTCCCGGGCGATCTGGTCGATGGACAGGCCGGTGGATTCCAGCAGGTGGCGGGCTCGTTCGACGCGCTGCTGGGTGAGCCAGTGGCCGGGGCTCACGCCGGTCTCCTCGCGGAAGCGGCGGGTGAAGGTGCGTACGGACATCGCCTCCTGCGCGGCCATGTCCCGCAGTTGGATCGGCTTGTGCAGCCGGCCGAGGGCCCAGGCGCGGGCGGCCGTCGTGCCGGACTGCTGGGGGTCGGGGACGGGGCGTTCGATGTACTGCGCCTGACCGCCGTCGCGGTGCGGCGGGACGACCGTGCGGCGGGCGACCTCGTTGGCGACGGCGGTGCCGTGGTCGCGGCGGACCATGTGCAGGCACAGGTCGATGCCGGCCGCGACGCCCGCCGAGGTCAGGATGTCGCCGTCGTCGATGAAGAGGACGTCCGGGTCGACGTCGATCTGCGGGAAGAGCTGTTGCAGGTGCTCGGCCTCGGCCCAGTGGGTGGTCGCGGGGCGGCCGTCGAGACGGCCGGCGGCGGCGAGGACGTAGACGCCGGTGCAGATGGAGGCGAGGCGGGTGCCGGGGCGGATGTGGGCGAGGGCGGCGGCGAGGTCCGGGGTGAGGACGCCCTCCTCGAAGACCGGGCCGAGTTCGTACGACGCCGGGACGATGACCGTGTCGGCCGTGGCGAGGACCTCCGGGCCGTGCTCGACCGTGATCGTGAAGTCGGCGTCGGTCCGCACCGGCCCCGGCGGCCGGATCGAACAGGTCACGACCTCGTACAGATGCCTGCCCGCGGCGTCCTTGGGGCGGCCGAAGATGCGGTGCGGGATCCCCAGTTCGAAGGGGAGCAGGCCGTCGAGGGCGAGGACGACGACGCGGTGCGGGGTCCGGGCACGAGGGCTCATGGCCCGATCCTAGCGAATGCTGTCCTTCGGGCCACTCGCTGTCCGGAGCCGGACATCGGAACCTTTATGGCGTGACCCAGACAAGCGAGGCTCCCGCAGCCATAGAGGAACAGAAGCCCACCCGTACCCGTAAAAGCATCCACCGCGCCTGGTTCGTCGCCGCCGTCACCTTCGTCACGATCATCGGCGCCGCCGCCTTCCGCTCCCTGCCCGGTCTGCTGATCGACCCGCTGCACGAGGACTTCGGCTGGTCACGCGGCACGATCGGCGCGGCGGTCTCCGTCAACCTCGCCCTCTACGGGCTCACCGCGCCCTTCGCGGCCGCGCTGATGGACCGTTTCGGCATCCGCCGGGTCGTCGCCGTCGCCCTCACGGTGATCGCGCTCGGCTCGGGCCTGACCGTGTGGATGACGGCGGCCTGGCAACTGCTGCTGTGCTGGGGTGTGCTGGTCGGTCTGGGCTCCGGCTCGATGGCGCTCGCCTTCGCCGCGACGGTCACCAACCGCTGGTTCACCGAGCGCCGCGGCCTGGTCAGCGGCATCCTCACCGCGGCATCCGCCTCCGGCCAGCTGATCTTCCTGCCGCTGCTGTCCTGGATGATCACGCGCCACGGCTGGCGCCCGGCGGCGGTGACGGTCGCGCTGGCCGCCCTGGCCGTGGTCCCGTTGGTGTGGCTGCTGCTGCGGGACCATCCGGCGGACGTGGGGCAGAAGCCGTACGGGGCCCGGGAGTTCGTCGAGAAGCCCGCACCGGTGACGGGCGCCGCGCGCCGGACGGTCACGGTCCTCCTGCGGGCTGTCCGCACCGGACCGTTCTGGCTGCTGGCCGGCACCTTCGCGATCTGCGGTGCCACGACGAACGGCCTGGTCCAGACCCACTTCGTGCCCGCGGCCCACGACCACGGCATGCCGGTCACCGCGGCGGCCTCCCTGCTGGCGGTCATCGGCGTGTTCGACGTCGTCGGCACGATCGCCTCCGGCTGGTTCACCGACCGCTTCGAGCCGCGCCGGCTGCTGGCGGTGTACTACGCGCTGAGAGGAGTCTCACTGCTCTTCCTGCCTCTGTTCCTCGCCCCGTCCGTGCACCCTCCGATGATCTTCTTCATCGTCTTCTACGGCCTCGACTGGGTCGCCACCGTGCCGCCGACCCTCGCCCTGTGCCGCGCGCAGTACGGCGAGGACAGCGCGATCGTCTTCGGCTGGGTCCTCGCCTCCCACCAGGTCGGGGCGGCGCTGATCGCCTTCCTGGGCGGTGTGGCACGGGACGTCTTCGGGTCCTACGACATGGTGTGGTACGCGTCGGGTGCGCTGTGCGCGGCGGCGGCGCTGATGGCGTTGGTGATCCGGCGGCGGGAGGCGGCCGGGGCGGTGGCGGTGGCCTGAGGGGCGTTCCGCGACGGGCCGCGGTGGCACCCGGTTCACCGGACCGAGCGCGCCCGCGTCCCCGTCCCGGACTGTCGCCGAACCGACGCGGGACCGTCGGTGGGGCGGTAGTCGTCGCGTCCTCCGCCGTTCCCGCCGCCGCCGAAGAAGCTCGAGGCAGTGGTGAGGGTGGCGGCGACCGTGAACCGCACGGCCCATGCGCTGACGGTGCCGTTCCCGACGGCGGAGGCGAGGGTGGGCGTGCCGAGCAGGACGGTGCTCAGGGGCCAGGAGCCCAGACCGGCCAGGAGGCAGACCCACAGCGGAGGCTGGTTGGAGGCGGTGAGGACGGCGGCCGCGATGATCACGACCACGCTGAGTGCGACGGTGAGCGACGTGATGTCCATGGCCGACAGCATTCCGTCGGCCGGTCGGTGAGTCGTCGGCGCAGCGGAGGAGCGGTGCCTCTATCGGAGGGTGGAGATCCGGGGCCGGTCCTGCCTCCGTCTCCTGACGAACCATCCGACCGGGGCCAGAAGGGCCAGTCCGCCTGCCGCCAGCGCCCAGCGGTGCCAGTTCCAGAGCGGGTTCTGCCACCGCCAGAGCGGCGCCGGCGCGGCCTCGACGGGGATCGCCGCACGGTCGTTGCCGGGCACGGGGTCGTTCGGACCGTACGCGGTGACGGAGCCCTTGGCGCCGGGGATCCGCTTGTCGATGCGGATGTGGAAGCCGATGGTGAACGAGGATCCGGCCGATGGCGAGGAGTCGCACAGGAAGAAGTGGTTGTCCTCGTCCTGCGGAGGCCGGCAGGAGTATTTCCGATCGTCGTCGTCCCCCTCCCAGGGAATGGACGTGACGGTGGTCCCTGGCGGCGGTACGACCGCGAAGGATCCGGTGTCGCCGGCGGGGGAACCGGGGCCCAGGTTCGTCACACCGAGCCGGACCACGACGGTGTCCCCCACCCTGCCCTTGACCGTCTCCGTGACGGGGGCGTAGTCGGCGGCCGGCGACGACGGGGACAAGCCGGCGGCGAGGGCCGTGCCGGGGTGTGCCGAGCCGAGCGCCCCGAGCGCGGCCAGGGACACGACGGCAGTGCAGGTCCGGCGCCCGGCAGCACGGCGCAGCCGCGCCGCCGATGTCGTGGCGGGGCTCAGAGGAAGCGGCCCTTGTGGAACAGCAGGGGCGGCTCGTCGTCGTCCGTCGCCCCCAGAGCGTCCACACGGCCCACGACGATCAGGTGGTCGCCGCCCGTGTGGACCGCGTGGATCGTGCAGTCGATCCAGGCCAGGGCCCCGGTGAGGAGGGGAGAGGCGGAGACGGGGGACGGGGTGTGGGCCACGCCCGCGAACTTGTCCGTGCCGCTCCTCGCGAACGCGCGGCACAGTCCGGCCTGCGACGCGCCCAGCACGTTGACGCAGAAGACGCCGGCGCGGGCGATGCGCGGCCAGGTCGTCGAGGTGCGGGCGACCATGAACGCGACCAGGGGCGGATCGAGCGAGAGGGAGGAGAAGGACTGGCAGGCGAAGCCGGCGGGACCGGCGGAGCCGGTGTCGGCCGCGTCGGCGGCGGGGGCCGTGACGACCGTGACGCCCGACGCGAAGTTGCCCAGGACACGCCGGAATTCGGCCTGGTCGACCGGGGCCCGCTCGTCCTCGCGGACACAGCGCAGTTCGGGGCGGGGCAGCGGTTCGACCGGGCCCGCCCTCAGATAACGGACGGCGGCGGCCGCCATCCCCGCATGTCCCATCACGCCTACCATTGAAGCTGACGTCATGTCAGATGGGAAGGGGAGCGGGGCCCGGAAGGCCCCGTCACGCGCGTGCGTACGCTTTCGTCATGGGGGAACGGCAGGGTGACGCGCGTACGAGGGCATGGCTGGAACCTGCCGGGGCCGAGACGACCGCGGCCGCCGCGGCCGGGGCGGCGCAGCTGCCGGCGGTGTTCCTGGTGTGGTACGTCTCCGCCACCGCCCAGGACGACTACGGCGCATCCATCGCCTGGGGCATGGCCTGCCTGGTCGTCCTGGCGCCCCTGTATCTGCCCGTGCTCGGTGTGCTGCACGCGTTCGTGCACGTGCTGCCCGGCGCCGTCCTCGCCGACCGCACCCTCGGCCGGCTCCGATGGCCGGTCCGGGCCCGGCATCTCGTGGGCGCGGCGCTGGTCGGGGCGGCGTGGGCGGCGGTGGCCGCCGCCCTGTGGGACCGGCCGTTCGTCACCACCGGCCTCGTCCTCGCGGGGCTCGGTGTGCTGCCCGTCCTCGCGATGGCGTACGCGCGAGGGCGGAGTCTCGGCACCTGGGGTGTCTGGTGGCGCGCGGGGGTGGTCTCCGTCGCGCTGTTCGTGCTCACCTTCGCGGGCGGGGTGCTGGCCACGGTCACCGGCCTGGTGGAGGAGTACGAGCCTCCGCGGCTGTCCGCCGCCCAGGTCACCGGTGTCTGGCGCGGCGAGGGCGGGGCGGAGCTGAGGCTGCTCGGGGGCGGCCGGGCCGAGGCGGCCGCGCTGCCCGCGGTGAGGGAGAACGCGGGGGTGTGCGACGGCAGCGGCACCTGGGGCTTCGAGGAGGGCGACGCGGCCGGCGAGCGGGACCGCGTCGTCGTACGCCTCGCGTCCGGCAGCGGTGCAGGCAGCGGGTGCGGGGACGAGACGTCCTGGGCGGTGGGCGGCACCGGGCACGCACCCGAGCTGTTCGTGTTCGTCGGGGACCCGGACTCGGGGGATCTGCGGATCCTGAGGCGGACGGCCGGCTGACCTCTGCCCGTCCCTACCGGCCTCTGAACCGCGCTCCCCGCCGCTCCACGAAGCTCGCCACTCCTTCCTTCGCGTCCGCCGTCGTCATGTTGATCTCCTGCGCCGCCGCCTCCGCCGCGAAGGCCGTGCCGCGGTCGGTGTCCAGGGAGGCGTTGACCAGCTGTTTGGTGAGGGCCAGGGCGCGGGTGGGGCCTGCGGCCAGGCGGGTCGCCCAGTCGCGGGCCGTCTTGTCCAGGTCGGCGTCGGGGACGACCCGGTTGACCAGCCCCAGGCGTTCCGCGTCCGGCGCGGTGAGCGCGTCGCCGAAGAACATGAGTTCCTTGGCGCGCTGGGGACCGATCAGACGGGGGAGGAGATACGCCCCGCCGCCGTCCGGAACCAGTCCCCGCCGGACGAACACCTCGATGAACCGGGCCGATTCGGCGGCCAGGACCAGGTCGCAGGCGAGCGCGAGATGCGCGCCCAGGCCGGCCGCCGTGCCGTTCACCGCCGCGATCACCGGCTTCTCGCAGTCGAGGACCGCGGCGATCAGGCGCTGGGCGCCCAGGCGGAGGGTGCGGGCCACGTCGCCGGCCACCCGCTCGCCGGTCGACGACCCGCCCCGCAGGTCCGCTCCCGTGCAGAAGCCGCGGCCGGTGCCGGTGAGCACGACGGCCCGCACGTCGGGGTCGGCGGAGGCTTCGGAAAAAAGTTGGATCAGGCGTTCGCGCTGGTCGGGGGTGATGGCGTTGAGGGCCTCGGGGCGGTTGAGGGTGAGGGTCGAGACGTGATTGTCAGTGGTGTGCCGTATCAATGAGGAAGTGGAACTTTCCGGCTTCTCGGTGGTTCCGGGTGATGCCGACTTACGGGGGTAATCCGGCATGTTCATTTCAGCAGGCATGTTCATCTCAGCGACACACCGCCAACGCGTCCAAGGCCACAGCTCCCTGTCCCCGTGGCAGTACCACCAGCGGGTTGATGTCGAGTTCCGCCAGGTCGTCCCCGAGTTCCAGGGCCATGCGCTGGACCCGGAGGATCACCTCGACCAGAGCGTCCACGTCGGCCGGGGGCCGGCCCCGGACACCGTCCAGCAGGGCCCGCCCGCGCAACCGGCCGAGCAGGTCACGCGCCTGGTCCTCCCCGAAGGGCGGCACGCCCACGGCGACATCGCGCAGGACCTCCACCAGGACACCGCCGAGGCCCACCGTGACCGTCGGACCGAACAGGTCGTCATGGGTCACCCCGACCACCATCTCGACGCCCCGCTCCACCATCTGGCAGACCAGGACGCCGTCGAGCGCGACGCCCTCGTAGCGGGCGATGTCGGTCAGCTCGCGATAGGCGTCGCGGACCTGGCTCGCCGAGGTCAGGCCGATCTTCACCAGCCCCAGCTCGGTCTTGTGGGCGATCTGCGCGCCGGACGCCTTCATGACGACCGGGTAGCCGACGAGTCCCGCCGCCCGTACGGCCGCCGCCGCGCTGGTCACCAGCTGCTCGCGGGGGACCCGGATGCCGTACGCCCGCAGCAGTTGCTTCGCCGCGTGCTCGCTCAGCTGCTGGCCCGGCCGCATCAGCATGCGCGCCTTGCGGAAGGACGGGGACGGGGTGCGCGGGGCCTGGTCGAAGGGCGAGCGGTAGGCGCTCACGAAGCGGTGGTGGTCGAGATGGGCGCGGACGGCCGTGATGCAGTTGGCGAGGGAGCGGAAGGTGACCACCCGGGAGGAACCCAACAGCACCTCGCGGTAGGCCGGTTCGGTGCCCACCGGGGAGCCCCACACCACGCACACCAGCTTGTCCGTCTGCTCCGCCGCGTCCACCAGATCCTGCACCAGGCGGTCGCTCAGTGGCGGGAAGGGGCCCGTGATCGGGCAGATCAGGACGCCCACGGCCGGATCGGCGAGGATCGCGTCGATGATCTTGCGACCGCGCCAGTCGCCCACCGGGTGCCCGCCGTTGTCCACCGGGTTCGCCACGTTCAGGTACTCGGGGATCCACTGGTGCAGCTCCGCCTGCTTGGCGGCGGACAGGGGCGGCAGATGCAGGCCCGCCGCCGTCGCCAGGTCGGCGGCGTGGGCGCCGGTGCCGCCGGAGATGGAGTACACGACCACGCCGTCCGCCCGCGGAGGGCGGGCCCGGGCCAGCAGGGTCGCCGTGTCCTGCAGTTCGTCCAGGCCGTCGACGCGGATCACCCCGTACTGGCGCATCGCCGCGTCCACCACCTCGTCCGCGCCGGTCAGCTTGCCGGTGTGGGAGGCGGCGGTGCGGGCGCCGGTCTCGGTGCGGCCCACCTTGACGGCGACCACGGGGACTCCGCGCCGGGCCGCCCGGTCGGCCGCGAGCAGGAAGGCCCGGCCGTCCTTGAGGCCCTCGACGTAGCAGGCGATGGCGCCGACCTCGGGGCGCTCGGCGAAGTAGGAGAGGAAGTCGGCGGTCTCCAGGTCGGCCTCGTTGCCGGTCGGCGCCCAGTGGGAGAGGCGGATGCCGAGCTCCTGGAGGGAGAAGACCGGGCGGCCCTGGTGGCCGGACTGGGTGATGAGGGCTATCGACGGGCCCTCGAGGTCCTCCCGGAAGTGCTCGAAGGCGTTCAGGTTGGTGTTGGGGCCGAGGAGGCGGATGCCCGAGCGTTCCACGGCCGCCGCCAGCCGGGCCTGGGCCGCCGCGCCCGCCTCGCCCGTCTCCGCGAATCCGGAGGCGAAGACGACCGCGAACCTCACCTTCGCCTCCGCCAGTTGCTCGATCACGGGCAGCGGGTCGGCGACCAGCAGGACGGCCAGGTCGACCTGCTCCGGCAGTTCGGCGACCGACGCGGCGCAGGGGATGCCGAAGACGGACTCGCGGGTGGGGTGCACGGGATGCAGCCGTGCCCCCACCCGCTCGGCCCAGCCCACCAGCTGCCGGGTGACACCGGTGTTCGGGCGTCCTTCGGTGTCCGAGGCGCCGATGACCGCGACCGACTCGGGCCGGAAGAACCGGTCCAGATCGGGGACGGTCGAATACAGCGGGCGGCCGCCGACGTCCAGATCGTCGACGTCGGCCGGCCGCCCGTGGACGGCGGGTCCGGGCTGTTCACCGCATGCGATGACCCGGGCCCGGCGGGAGTCGGTGGTGAGGGTGCCGTGGGTTGATCCAAGCATCGGTCCGCCCGCTCCTGTGTGACTGCCAAGTAACTGACGAACTGTCAGGTTACATAACTGACGGAGTGTCAGGAATGGTCGTGCACACAGAAACGACGGACGAGGTCCAGACCTGGAGAGCCGGGCCGTGCGCCAGGAGTGGTCCCCTGGAGCCGTTCAGGAGCCGTCGAGAGCGGTCCTACAGCGCCGCCAGCACCTCCTTCGCCACCCTCTCGCCCGACCGCACCGCTCCGTCCATGAAGCCCATCCAGTAGGTGGAGGTCTCGGTCCCGGCCCAGTGGATGCCGCCCACGGGCTTGCGCAGGTTGGGTCCGTACTGGGTCAGGACGCCGGGAGCGGCGATGGAGACGGGGCCGCCGCGGCTGTAGGCCTCGTTGTTCCAGCGTTGCAGGACGAAGGAGGTGGGGGAGGCCGCTTTCTCGCCGAAGTACGTCACGTAGTCCTTGAGGACGGCCGCCTTGACCTCCGCCTCGCTCGCCGCGTCGTACGCCCGCGCCTCGTCGGCCTCGATGAAGCCCATCAGGGCGCCGTAGGAGGCGTCGGGCGGGGAGTTGTCGAAGGTGGAGCTGACCACCCCGGTGTCGCTGACGACCTGGCCGTTGAGGCCGTCGGCGCGCCAGAAGGGGGTGTCGTAGATCGCGATGGCCTTGGCGACCGAGGCCATCGGCAGCCGCTGGGTGAGCTGGTCGCGGCCGGCCGGCAGGAGGGGCGCGAAGGAGATCCGGGCGGCGAGCGGCGGGGGCACGGCGACGACGACCCTGTTGGCGGTGACGGTGATGCCGTCGGCCGTCACCACGTACCGGGAGCCGGACTGGGAGATCGTGCGCACCGGGGCGTTCAGCACGACCCGGTCGCCGAGCGTGGCGGCGAGTTTGAGCGGCACCTGCTGGGAGCCGCCGACGAAGCGCCGTTCCTGGGCGCCGTTCGCGGTCTCGGTGAGGCGCTCCAGGGTGCCTGCGGTGGACTCGTTGCCGGCGGCGGCGATGTAGAAGAGGACGAACAGGAGGGAGAGTTCGCGGGGTTCGGCCGAGAAGATCGAGGTGCAGGCCACGTCCAGCAGGAACTTGGCCGACGGGATCACGGCGTTGGCGCGCAGATAGGTCTCGAAGGTCTGCCGGTCCCACTCCTCGGCCTTGGCCGCGGTCCAGGGCGCGTCCACCGGGACGGTCTTGGCCATGTCGTCCAGCGAGGCCTGCACGATCGCCGCGTTGGCCAGCCCGGCCGCGTCGACCGGCGGGACCGAGCCGAGGATGCCGTCGGTGGCGTAGGGGGTCTTCTTGCCGTCCTTGTAGAGGAGGTTCTTGCCGGTGTTGTAGGTGGCGAACGTGTCCACGCCGAGGGAGTCGGCGAGCGCCTTGATGCGGTCCTGGGTGGGGCCGATGAACTCGCCGCCGCCCTCGGTCACCCCGCCGTTCGCCAGGGACAGGTTGAGGACCCGGCCGCCGACGCGGTCGCGGGCCTCCAGGACGGCGACCGTCTTCCCCGCCGCGACCAGGTCACGGGCCGCGGTCAGGCCGGCGAGACCGGCGCCGACGATCACGACGTCCACGTCCCGGGTGGCCGCCGCGGACGCGGATCCGGCGGCGGTCGCGGTCAGGGCGGTCGCACCGGCGGCCACGGCGGCGGTGCGGCCGAGCAGGGAGCGGCGGGAGAGCTGTCTTTCACTTGCCACGTGCGTCCTCCGTAGAGAGGGGGTGGTGCCGGGAAGGTGAACAGGGCTCACATTCTGGCGCCGTGCGAGGGCGCGCGACAACGCTCTCGTCACATCTGACACACGAGTAACTAGGGCAGCGGTTAACGGAGTTGGCGTCTCACGGCCTTCGCGATCCGTTCCGCGTCGATCGACAGCTCGCGGAGGGTGCCGCTGATGGGGGTGGTGAAACCGGTGAAGTGCAGGCCGGGCGCGTTCTTCGGGGTGCGCGGGCCGTGGGCGAGCGGGCGGCCGCGCTCGTCGAGCACGCCGAGGTGTCCGACCAGGCCCTCCAGCGCGCGGACGTAACCGGTGGCGGCGACGACCGCGTCCGGGGAGATCCGGGTGCCGTCGGCGAGGGCGACCTTGCCGCCGTCCTCGAAGCTCTCGACGGCGGCCACGACCTCCACCCGGCCCTTGCGCACGGCGTCGATCAGACCGACGTCCTGCACCGGGATCGCGCCCTCCTTCACCCGGCTGTAGAGGCCGGTGCCGGGGCGCGGCAGGCCGTGCGCGGACAGGTCCGGCACGCTGAGCCTCGCCATCGGGCGGGCCAGCCGGTCGACCAGGCCGACGGGCAGCCTGCGGACGAGGATCGCGGTGTACTGGGCGGCCCAGCCGGCGGTGGAGCGGCGGACGATGTGCGGGGCGGTCCGCACGGAGAGGCGCACCCGCGAGGCGCCGTTCTCCACCAGGTCGACGGCTATCTCCGCGCCGGTGTTGCCGGCGCCGACGACGAGGACGTCCCGGCCGGTGTACGCCTTGCCCGTGCGGTAGGCGGCGGCGTGCGCGAGGTCGCCGGCGAACTCCTCGCGTCCGGGCCAGTCCGGCAGGTACGGGGTGTGGTTGTAGCCGGTGGCGACGACGACCGCCGAGCCGGTCAGTTCGCGGCCGCCGGTGGCGTGCAGCAGCCAGCCGGTGCCGTCGGGGGTGCGTTCGATCCGGGAGACCTCGACTCCGGTGACGATCTCCAGCTCGTGCACCTCGGCGTACTTCTCCAGATACCGCACCACGTTGTCGCGGGCCACCCAGCGCCCGAACCGGCGGGGTATCTTCAGCCCCGGCAGGGCGGAGAGCCGGCGGGTGGTGTGCAGATGCAGCCGGTCGTAATGGCGCCGCCAGGACGCTCCGACGCCGTCGGCCCTCTCCACGATCACGGCACGGATCCCCTGGGCACGCAGGGCATATGCCGTGGCGAGGCCGCCGGGTCCGCCGCCGACGACGTAGACGGGGCGGTCCGCGGGGTTCGCGGAGGTGATCACCGAGGTCGCGGGGGCCGGTGCGGGTGGTGCGGAGTCTTCCATGAGCGCGAGCGTAATCACGCACAGGGTTGATGGGTCTCGGTCAAGCCCGGAATTGGTTGCGGATCGATCACGCTTGGGGGAGATGTGTGTGGAACCGGTGACGTACTTCACCCGGTTGTGCGGAAACAGGTGCGACGCCTGGTCCAGGTGCGCTTGGGCCAGGCGTCGCGGGCGACGGCGTCAGTGACTATGACGGGAAACGGACGCCGCCGCGTTCAGGGGTCCCAGGGTTCCGCCCGGGAAGGGTCACTTCCCACTCTTCCTGTGACCGGTCACCTTCGCGATCCACTCGATGAAGTCGCCGGGGTCGGTGTTGGCGCCGTGGCCCTGGTCCCAATAGTAGAGGTGGTTCACATCGTCACCGAGGCCGTGCGCGGCGGCGGCGATGTTGGCGGAGACCGTGTGGGCGGTGTCGGAGTCGTTGGTGCCCAGCCGGATCCACCAGTGCCTGGTGCGGCCCTGGTTGGGCTTGTCCACCAGGAAGAACATCGGGTTCATCAGGCGCAACAGCTCGGGGATGTCGCCGTCGAGGCGCTTGCTCGTCAGTCCGGTGGTGTCGTTCTTCTGGCCGTACGCCGTGAAGTGGCGGGCCTCGGTCGTACCCGTTCCGAATTCATTGTTTTCGCCTGTCGACAGGTCGAAGGCGTCGAAGGCCGGGGTGCTCTTCTTGCGGGCGCCGACATGGGTGAGGAAGTCGGCCCAGGAGAAGCCGGCCTTGCCGTTCTCGAAGGTGATGAAGGTGTTCGAGGCGAGGTAGGTCTCGCGGTCGGAGTCCGACAGGGCCGTGAGGTAGGTGGCGGCGGACGGCTCCAGGTACTGCTTGACCAGGTACTCGTCGTAGTTGCGGGCGGTCAGCCGGCCGAAGCCGCCGAGGCCCTTGAGCTTCAGGGAGGCCTGGTACTCGGCGAACTGCGACTGGAGTTCCTTCGACACGGTCTGGTCGACCTGGCTGCCGGTCTGGAGGGCGTTCGTGCCCCAGTTCCACTCGTAGGCGCCGTCGGCGTGCTCCAGGTCGGTGATCGGGCACCAGGCGCCGGTCGCGAAGATCGCGTCGGAGGCGTCCGCCGCGCCGAGCTCCTTCAGGTACTTGTCGTAGAGCGGGCTGTCGCCCGACGCGCCGAGCAGCGCGGACACGGCGCCGCCCGCGCTGGTGCCCGCGGAGACGATCCGGTCGGTGTTGCCGGGGATACGGCCCTTGTTGGCCCGTACGTACCGGACGGCGGCCTTGAGGTCGACGATCACGGCGGGGGCCACGCCGTAGTACTCGCCGTCGGAGTTCTTGAGGGTGCGGCCGCGGGCGCCGGGCTCGACGACGACGTAACCGGCGGCCAGAGCCAGCAGTTGGTTCGAGGCCGTGGCGCCGCCGGTGGCGTTGGTGTTGCCGTTCGCGTTGGAGGCCGCGGAGGCGGAGGCACTGGGCGCGGCGCTGCCGGTGGGCGCACCGCTCGGGGCGCCGCCGCCGGACATGCCCCCGGCACCGATGCCGGTGGCGTCGGCCACGGAGGAGGGCATGTAGCCGCCCACGGAGTTCGCGAACAGGATCGGCGCGTCGCTCGCGTCGACCGCGGTGCCGTCGATCTCGACGGGCACGCTGACGACCAGGCTCTGGTAGGTGGCGTCGACCGGGTCGGCGACGTAGGTGATCGCCTTCCAGAAGTGGTACTTCACGGTGTGCTCGTCGCCGTCGGTGTCCGTGACCGTCGTCGTCAGCTCGGTGTAGGCGTCCGGGTCGAACACCAGCGAGTCCGAGGGTGACGAGGAGGACGACGGCGAGGTGTCCTCGGAGGCCTGTGCGCTCAGCGCGATGCCGCCCGCCGCGGCGATGCCGGCGGTGGCTCCGAGCCCCATCACCACGGTCCTGCGCCTGACTGCCCTCTGCTTCACGGTTCGCTCCCTCGCTGCCTGTGGCTTGCGTCTGCGAAGCTAACCGGGTTGCGCACAAAATTGCCAACAATCTGCGGCCATTCATGGACGACCCACAGCTTCATCGCGAAGGCACAGGGTTCTCTCATCGGAACGGCGTCGGAATCGCCTCGGGAACGCGCGGGCTTCCGGGAACGGATTGCCTGACGTACCGTCAGATCCATGGGTGCGCAGGAGAAGAAGAGCACCGCGCGGTACGACCTCCCCGAGGCCGACGCCTTCACCCGCGCGTACTGGGACGCGGCCGCCGAGGGCCGGCTGCTGATCCGGCGCTGCGGGGGGTGCGCGCGGGCCCACCACTATCCCCGCGAGTTCTGCCCGTCCTGCTGGAGCGAGGACGTGACCTGGGAGGAGGCGAGCGGCCGGGCGACCCTCTACACCTGGTCCGTGGTGCACCGCAACGACCTGCCGCCGTTCGGGCAGCGGACGCCGTACGTCGCCGCGGTGGTCGACCTCGCCGAGGGACCCCGGATGTCGACGGAACTCGTGGAAGTGGCGGATCCGCGGGCGGGGATGGAACTGGCGGTGGCCTTCCGGGAAGGGGTACCTGTGTTCCGGACGGCCGGGAACGGGTGACGGTCCGGTCGGCCCCTTCCGCCCCCTCCGCCGCCCCCTCGGCCCCCTCCGCCGCGTTCGTGCAGGAGACCGCATGCCTTGCGGCAACGAGGTGTTGAATGGCCGGATGACCGACATCCGCGAGCCGCATCCCGTCCCCCTCGCCACCGGTCTCCACGGCCACGGCCTCGCGCTGCGGCCCTGGGACCCCGAGTCCGCCGCCGACGTGGACGCGTGGCTGCGCGGGCATCTCGACCCCGAGTTCCAGCGCTGGAACACCCCGCTGCGGACGATCGTCGACACGGCGAGCGCCCGGGAGTCCCTGGAGGTCAAGGCCGCGGACATGGCGGCCGGGGTCGCCATGGCGTTCTGCGTCACGGACGCCGCCGACGGGACGATCCTCGGGCAGATCGCCGTCAACGCGATCGAGCACCTGTTCAGTCACGCCGTCGTCGGCTACTGGGTGCTGCCCGAGGCGCGCGGCCGGCACGTCGCGACCCGCTCCCTGCTGCTCGCGTCGCGCTGGGCGTTCGACGAGGTGGGTCTGCACCGGCTGGAACTCGGTCACGCGCTCGGCCACGGCGGATCCTGCCGGGTCGCCGAGCGGTGCGGATTCCGCTACGAGGGGACGCTGCGCGGCGCGATGTGGGAGGCGGGGCGCAGGGACGCCTTCCGCGACGTCCACCGCCATGGACGCCTCAGGACGGACCCGGAGCCGGAGGCTCCGTGAGCGGGATAAATCACGGGTGGTGAAGGTCTGTCCTGGGCCATCATGCGGGCCATGCGCCCTGACGACTGGCACCTCACCCACGACCTCGACGCCTTCCTCGACCGGGCGGGGGACTTCCTCGCCTCCCGGCCCGCGCTGCACAGCGTCCCGCTCACCGTGACGGACGCCCTGCGCCGGCGGGGCCCGCACGTCTTCGGCGAGGAGGACCCCGTGTTCGGCACGCTGGAGACGGGCGGCGAGGTCGGCGCGGTGTTCCTGCGCACCCCTCCGTACTGGATCAACCTCACCCCGCTCACCGAGGAGCAGGCCGACGCCCTCGCCGCCCGGCTCGCGTCCGCCGGACACCGCCTGCCCGGGGTCTTTGCCGAGAGCGGGACGGCCACGGCCTTCGCGGAGGCGTGGCAGCGGCACACGGGCGTCGAGGCCAGTCGCCAGCGAAGCCAACGCCTCTACCGGCTGGGCAAGTTGACACCCCCCGAGCCGGTCCCCGACGGAGCCGCGCGTATCGCCACCGCCGCCGACCGCACTCAACTCGCCCGCTGGTACGACGAGTTCTGCGAGAGCATCGGCGAGCCCGGCCTCCAGGACAGCGGTGCCTGGGCCGACTCCCGGATCTCGCACGGCGGCGCCGCCTTCTGGGAGACCCCCGACGGCACGCCCGTCTCCCTGGCCTCCGCCGCGCCGGAGGTCGCCGGGCAGGTCCGGGTGTCCACCGTCTACACGCCGTCGCAACTGCGCGGCCGGGGCTACGCGGGCGCGGTGACCACCGAGGTCAGCCGAGCCGCACGGGCCGCCGGAGCCGCCGAGGTCCTCCTCTTCACCGACCTCGCCAACCCCACGAGCAACGGCCTGTACCAGCGGATCGGCTACCGCCCGGTGGCCGACTTCGCGGTGTACGGGTTCGAGGAGTAGGAGTCTTCGCCACCCGGACCACCGGCCGCCGTGGGAATCAAGGCCACAGCAGACCCCGTTCCCAGTCCGAGTCCGTGCGTCGGCGGTAGAGCAGGCGGGCGTGCTGTCGCCGTGCGTCGCCCTGGAAGAACTCCACCTCGTCCGGGCGCAGGTGGTACAGGGTCCAGGTCGGGGACTCGGCGGTCGGATCGGCCCGGGCCTGTTCCCAGGCGGCCTGTGAGGCCTCCGCGAGTTCCTCCGGGGAGGAGAGGGGCCGGCTCTGGCGGCCGGTCAGCGCCGCCGCGAGGGCGCCCGTCGAGCGGGCGTGCAGGTCCGCCTGGGCCTCCGCGGAGGGCGCGGACGTGACCGGGCCGCGGACGCGGACCTGGCGGCCGAGGACGGGCCAGTAGAAGGTGAGGGCCGCGTACGGGCGGGCGGCGAGCTGGCGGCCCTTGCGGCTGGTGGCGTGGGTCGCGAAGGACCAGCCTCCCGCGTCGGCGCCGTGCAGCATCACGATGCGGGCGTCCGGGAGGCCGTCCTCGTCGGCGGTGGCCAGGGTCATCGTGTGCGGCTCGCGCTGCCCGGCCGCGACCGCCCGCGCGAACCAGTCGGTGAACAGCGTCAGCGGGTCGTCCGGCGCCGCCGCCGTGTCGAACGGCGGCAGCTCGGTCACCTCCGGGTCCCACACCCGCAGCGACTTGAGCAGTTCATGGAGATCGGTGGCCATACGTCGAGTATCCGGCCTCCACGATCAGCGCTTGGCGAACTGGACCTTCGTCGGCTGTACGGCATCCGCGCGTACGGCGATTCCCTCAACCGTCAGCTGTTCCCCGTAGATGTCGGTGAGCCTGATCGCGCCGCCGCACCCGGTGCCCTGCTCGGAGAGGAAGTAGTTGTACTCGGTGCGCGGCAGCGCCACCCAGCCGCTGCCCGTGCGGACCTCCAGCCGGGCCAGCGGATTGCGGTGGCCGATCGCCTGGATGCCGCACCAGTACTGGGTGGAGCCGGTCTTGTAGCGGATCGAGATCGTGTCGGACGTGGCGGGGCTCAGCAGGCTCCAGCTGATCGGGATGCGGCCCGCCGAGAGGGGGGCGAGCTTGGCGAACGCCTGTCGGCTGAGGTCCAGTTGGCCTGCCTGGCAGGGCGCGGGGCACTCGTTGGTGATGCGGACCGTGATGGACTTCCCGCCCGAGGTGACCGACACGTACGCCCCGCACGCCTTCGACGTCTCGTAGTCGGCGGTGTTCATCGCCGCGGTCATGACGTCGGAGGTCGGGCCGTAGGAGCAGGCGCCGTCGCCGTTGCCGACGTCATAGGAGGTGGCGACGCCCGTGTAGGTCCTGCCGGGGGCGATGCGGCCGGCCAGGGAGCCGGTCGAGGACGGTTTCCGGGCGGCGGTCGTGGCGGCCGGGCGCGCCGATGCCCTGGTCGGGGTGGCCGAGGGGCGTTTCGTGCTCGTGCTCGGACTCGGCTTCGGAGCGGAGGACGAGGGCGATGGGCTCGGCGACGACGAGGACGGGTCCGTCGCCGTCGGGGAGACGCTCGCCTCCGCCCCCGCGACCGGCCTGACCTTGTCCGCTCCGGCGGCGGCGGCCGTCCCGCCGTCCGGGCGGAAGGCGACGACCAGGGACACGACCAGCGCCACGGCTGCGACGGCCCCCACGGAGATCGCGGCGGTGCGTGGCCCGCGGCGCTCGGGGCGGGTACGGCGGCGGTGCGAGGAGGATGCCACGGATGAGTCCTTACGCGGTTCGGCGGAGCACGACCTGCAAGTCCTGCGGACGGACAGAGCTTTCGTCTCGTCGGTCGCCGCCGGATACGGAAAGGTTGCCGCTCCGGTTCATCTCGCCCCCTCACTCCCTCTCGATGCCCATGCCTCTCAAGGCCTCTCGATTCCGCTTACTTCACCGTCTGGTACTGGCCCAGGAAGCGGGCCCGGCCGCTCTCCACGCGGTACAGGAACAGCCCGGGGTTCGAGGACATCTGGAGTGTCGTGCTGTCGAACGACAGTTCCTTGCAGACGCCTTGATAGGTGAGCGTGCGCAGTCCGCGGGTCATGCCGCCCCGCTCCACCCCGTCCGGGCCGAGCAGCCGCAGCCCCTCGGCGGCCAGGCCGAGCGCGTCGTACGCCTCGGCGGCGTACGTGCCCACCTCGTCGACGCCGTAGCGCTTCCGGTACTTCGCCGCGAAGTCCTTCGCCGTCTTCAGCGCCGGAGAAGCCGAAGGATCCACGTACGTGGTACCGAACGCCCAGCCCTCGGCGGCCGTCCGCGCCTCCGCCAGGAACGCGGGCCCCAGCACCGGCTCCATGGCCGAGCACGAACCGGTGAAGCCCGCCGCGCGTACCGCGCGGGCGCACAGGGCGGCCCGGTGGGCGGAGGTGCCGGTGTAGACGAGCGCCTCGGCCTTGGCGGCGATCGCCGCCTCCACGGCGGGGCGGAAGTCCTCGCTGCCGGCGGCGACGGTGTGGAGGGTGGTGGTGCCGCCGGTGCTTCTGGAGGGCGGGAACTCGTTCAGCGATCTGGCGCTCTTCCAGCTGGTCTGGCCGGCGGCCCGGTCGTCGATGACGGCGGTCCTGCGGGCGGGCTCGACGACGGTGAGATACCAGGCGACCGGTGTCGTCAGGGAGAGGTCGCTGGGCCTGAGCTGGAAGATCGCCGTGTTCGAGGTGTCGGACAGCCTGTCGTCGCCGGCGGAGACGATCAGCGCGGGCAGCAGAGCCTTCTGGTAGCTCTCCTGGGCGGCGACGGCCGTCGCGTTCGTCGTGGGACCGATCACCGCGTACACCGTGTCGTCCGCCACGAAGCGGGCGGCGGTCTTCACGGCCTGCTCGGGCTTCCCGCCGTCGTCCCTGACCTGGAGCACGAGGTCGAAGTCCCGGTCCGCGAGGGCGTTGTGCTCCTCGACGGCGAGCCGCGCACCCCGCTCCTGCGCCTGCCCGAGACTCTTCCGGCCGCCGCTCAGATCGGCGTGCAGCCCGATCGTGTAGGTGGGCAGCGGCGTCGGATCGCCCGTTCCCGCCCCGGGCCCGCCGCCCGCGCGGCGGGCCGCCCACGCCGCCACGCCGCCACCGGCCCCGAGCACCCCCACGACCGCCCCGAGGGTCATGAAGCGCCGCCGCGACGGCCCGGCCGCCACCCGGGTCTCCTCGGGGTCCGGCGTCCCGGACACCGGCACGGGCACCGGCAACTCCAGCACCCGTGCCGCCCGTTCGGCGATCAGGCCCGGCAGGGGAGCGGGCAGCCAGCCGCCCTCGGCCGTCGTGCCGGGTTCGAGACCGGCGCGGATCTCCTCCGCCGAGGGGCGGGCGCCGGGCTCCTTCGCGAGACAGGCGGTCAGCAGGGGCAGCAGCGGGTCCGGTACGCCGGTGAGGTCGGGGTCCTCGTGGACGGTGCGGTAGACGACGGCGGCCGGGGTGCCGGTGCCGAAGGCGCGCCGGCCGGTCGAGGCGAAGGCGAGGACGCAGGCCAGCGAGAAGACATCGCTCGGCGGGCCGATCCGTTCCGCCCGGCCCGCCTGGGCCTGTTCGGGCGAGAGATAGCCGGGGGAGCCGATCACCACGTCGCTCGCGGTGAGCGCGGTCGCGTCCGCCGAGCGCGCGATGCCGAAGTCGATGAGCCGTGGTCCGTCCAGGGCCAGCAGCACGTTGCCGGGCTTGACGTCCCGGTGGACCAGTCCGGCCGCGTGCACCTCCGCCAGTGCCTCGGCCAGCCGGGCGCCGAGCACCCGTACGCTGTCCGGCGGCAGCGGTCCATGGCGTGCGACCGCGTCGCCGAGCGACGGTCCGGGCACGTACGCCGTGGCCATCCAGGGCTCGCGGGCCTCCGGGTCGGCGGCGGTCACCGGGACCAGCCAGCGTCCGCCGGGCCGCTCCGCCAGGAGTTCCCCGAGCCGGCCCACCGCCTGCGCCTCGCGCCGGAAGCGCACCCGGAAGGCGGGGTCGGCGGCGTACTCGGCGCGGATCACCTTGAGCGCGACCAGCGCCCCGCCCGGCGTACGGGCCAGATAGACCACGCCCATGCCGCCCGCGCCCAGCCGGCCGAGCAGCCGGTGGCCGCCGACGGCCTGCGGGTCCCCGGGACGGAGAGCGGTGACGGGCACGGTCGGGCAGCCCTACGAGTCCGACCAGGACGGAATGGGTGCCGCGCCGAGGAAGCGGAATGTGCCGCCCTCGACCAGGTAGCCGAAGATCGGCCCGTTCGTGGGGGAGGAGGCCCCGGTCTTGGGATCGAAGGCGTACTTCTTCGTCACCCCCTGATAGCCGGCCTTGCGCAGGGCCGTGGTCAGCTGGGCGCGCGTCGGCCGCTTGTCCGCTCTGCGCAGGCTGTCCGCGATCAGGTTGACGACGTCGTACGCCTCCACCGCGTAGTAGCCGGGGGCGCTGCCGAACCGTTTGCGGTGGGCGGCGGTGAAGTCTGCGGCCTCGGGCAGGGCGGTGGGGTCGACGCAGGTGCTGGTGATCAGCCAGCCCTCGGCGGCCTCACCGGCCGCGTCGAGGAATTCCGAGGTCAGTACGGCTCCCGCGGTGTACCTCGGTCCGTCGAAGCCGGCCGCGGCCAGCTCGCGCGCGAAGGCCGCCGCGCCCGGCGCGTAGCCGCCGTAGACGAAGGCGTCGGCTCCGGCCGCCAGCATGTCGGCGACGATGGGCCGGAAGGCCTCGGTGCCGGCCGGGACGACCCGCGGATAGGGCACGCGGCCCTGCCCCCGCAGCAGCATGTTGACGGAGCCGACGGTCTCCCAGGCGTAGTCGCCGGCGGTGCGGTCCATGAGCAGCCCGGGCCGCCTGGAGGGGCCGGTGGCGGCGACCCCGGAGGCGTACTCCTCGCTCACCGCCTTCCCGCCCGCCGTCAGGAACACGGCGATGGAGCCGGTGGCCTCCACGTCGGCGGGGCGGGCGTGCAGGAAGGAGCGGTAGCCGCGGGAGGTCAGGGCGCCGGCTCCGGCGGACACGGAGATCAGCGGGAGCAGCGCCCCGTCGTACACGCTGACGACGGCGCGGGCGGGGTCGTCGGAGGTCGGGCCGAGGACGGCGAGTACGTCCTTGTCGGCGACGAAGGCGCGGGCGACGGCGCCGGCCCGGGTCGCGTCACCCCGGTCGTCGGCCGTCTTCAGGGTGAGGGTGAAGGGCTTGTCCTTGCGGGCGTTGAACTGCTCGACGGCGAGCCGCGCGCCCCGCTCCTGCGCCCGCCCCAGAGCCTTACCGGGGCCGCTGAGATCCGCCTGTAAGCCGATGATCCAGTCCCGGCCCTTCTTCGGGCCGGGCTTCTCGCGTTCGTCGTCCCCGCGCAGTGCGGCCCAGGCCGTCACCCCGCCGCCCGCCGCCAGGACCGCGCCTCCT
Organism: Streptomyces sp. NPDC002588; assembly: GCF_040295925.1. NCBI lineage: Bacteria > Bacillati > Actinomycetota > Actinomycetes > Kitasatosporales > Streptomycetaceae > Streptomyces > Streptomyces sp. NPDC002588. The sequence continues at coordinate 118,774 of NZ_JBEOWF010000024.1, read as the reverse complement.
GCCGCGATCAGGAACCGCCGCCGGCCGGGCGCGGGCGGCCCGGATCCCGCCGTCCCGGCTTCCGCGTCCGGCCCCGCCGTCCCGTCTTCCCCGGCCGGCCCCGCCTCGGCGACGGTCGGTTCGATGTCCGGCAGGGCGAGCATCGCGGCCGAGCGCTCGGCGACGATCCGTACGACGTCCTCCGGGAGCCACCCCGCCGGATCCCCCGGGGTGTCCTCGACGATCAGCTCGTGCAGCGCGGCCGCCGAGGGACGGTCGGCCGGGTCCTTGGCCAGGCACGGCCGCAGCAGCGCCGGCAGCTGTTCGTCGATGCCCTCGAGGTCGGGCTCGTCGTGGACCGTGCGGTAGAGCAGGGCGTCCACCGCGCCGGTGCCGAAGGGCGGGCGGCCGGTCGCCGCGTACGCCAGCAGACAGCCCAGCGAGAAGACGTCGCTGGGCGGGCCGAGTTCGTCGGCGCGGGCCTCGGCCTGCTCGGGCGAGAGGAAGCCCGGGGTGCCGACGACCATGTCGGCGGACGTGATCGCCGTGTCGTCGGCGGCCCGCGCGATCCCGAAGTCGATGAGCCGCGGCCCGTCGACGGCGAGCAGCACGTTGCCGGGCTTGACGTCCCGGTGGACCAGTCCGGCCGCGTGCACCTCGGCCAGCGCCCCGGCGAGCATCCTGGCCAGCACGCGCACACTGCGGGCGGGCAGCGGCCCGCACTCGGCGACGGCCTCGGCCAGCGAGGGCCCGGGGACGAAGGCCGTGGCGAGCCAGGGTGCGGCGGCGTCCGGGTCGGCGCCGGTGACGGGCACGACCCAGGGGCTGCTGATCCGGCGCGCGGCCTCGGCCTCGCGGCGGAAGCGGGCCCGGAACTGGGGGTCCTCGGCGTACTCGGCCTGGATCACCTTGATCGCGGCGAGCGCGCCCTCGTCCGTACGGCCGAGGTAGACCACGCCCATGCCGCCGGCGCCGAGCCGGCCGAGCAGCCGGTACCCGGCGAGGGAGGAGGGGTCGGAGGGCAGCAGCGCGCCGGTCATTTCTCCACCTCCAGCTCGTTCTCCAGCCGGAGCAGCATGCTGCTCTGCGTCTCGGCCACCGCCAGGCTCAGTTCCACGTATTCATGGCCCTTGGAGCCCCGGCCGGTGGCGGCGACGGTGACCTGCCCGACACGGCCCTGGGTCCATGTGTAGGCGAACGGGCCGCCCAGGGTGTCGCTCTGGTACTGGCCGGCCTCGAAGAGCGAGTCCTCGGCGTACTGGTTGCCGTTCTTGCCGAACGGCATGCCGAGGGACTGGAGGCCGGTGATCCGTTCCCCGGCGCGCAGCACCTGGTCGGGGCAGCGCAGCGCCTCTTCGAGGGTCGACGCCTGCTCCCAGTCGGCGGCGTCCACGTCCTTGTGGACGGTGACGGTCACGGCGACTTTGACCGGCCCCTTGCCGTCGGCGGCGGGGAGTTCGCTGTAGCGGGTGATGCTGGCGAGCACGTCGTCGGGCACGGGCTCACGCTGCCAGACGCAGTCGTCGTCGAGGACCGGCCAGAAGCCGGGATCGCTGTCCGGGGCCGCGAGGACATAGCCGGCCCCCCAGAGCTCGGGGCCCCCGGCGACCTTCTCGGCCAGCCGCACGGCGTCCGCGCGGGTCTTCGGGGCGCGGGCGGGGTCCGGGGTGAAGTCGAGTGCGGTCGGCGCGGCGGCGGGAGCGGGGGTGGCGGTGCCGCCCGCGTCGGCGGTGGCCGTGCGGCTCGGTCCGCCGGTGGCCTTCCCGCCGCCGGATCCGCCGCCGCCCGAGCAGCCGGTGACCAGCAGCAGGCCGCTCACCGAAAGCACGCACAAGCCCCGTAAAAGCCCTCTGTCCACCGCTTCCGCCCCCCGGCATCCGGCAGCTGTCCCGGCCCTCTCCCGGGCCTCACTCAGGCACGACGAGAGTACGGCAGACTTCAGTTCCGTCCCAGTACCACGGTCCCGGAGGAGCAGAACCATCCGCCGGTGCCGGAGGCCACTCCCAGCCGGGGCAACTCCCCGTCTGCGGCGCGCACTTGACGGTCCCCCGCCTCCCCTCGCAGCTGCCGTACCGCCTCCACCAGCAGGAACAGGCCGCGCATACCGGGGTGTTGGGCCGACAGGCCGCCGCCGTCGGTGTTCACCGGCAGTTCCCCGCCGATCCGCAGCCGTCCCTTCTCCACGAACGCGCCGCCCTCGCCCTTCGCGCAGAAGCCCAGGTCCTCCAGGGTCACCAGCGTCATGTAGGTGAAGGCGTCGTAGATCTCGGCGAAGTCCATCTCCTCCGGCCGCACCCCCGCCCGCTCGAACGCCAGCCGGCCGCTGACCGCCGCCGGGGAGACCGTGAAGTCCTCCCACTCCGACAGGCTCGCGTGCGAGAGGTGCTCGCCGGTGCCGAGGATCCACACCGGGGCGGTGCGGCAGTCCCGTACGTACTCCTCGGCCGCCAGCAGGACCGCCGCGCCGCCGTCCGAGCGGATGCAGCAGTGGAGTTTGGTGAAGGGGTCGGCGATCATCGGGCCGGACAGGACGTCGTCCACCGTCACCGGCTCGCGGAACATCGCCTCCGGGTTCAGCGCGGCGTTCGCCCTGGCCTGCACCGCGACCTCCGCGAGCTGCTCGATCGTCGTGCCGTACTCCACCATGTGGCGGCGGGCGGCCATCGCGTACTTGGCGACGAGCGTGTGGCCGTACGGCACCTCGAACTGGAGCGGGCCGCGGCCGCCGAATGCGAAGGTGCCGGTGCGGCGGCCCGCCCGGATGTCCGCGCGGGCCGTGGAGCCGTAGACCAGCAGGACGGCGTTCGCATGTCCGGCGGCGATCGCGTCGGCCGCGTGGGCCGCCATGACCTCCCAGGTCGCGCCGCCCACCGAGGTGGAGTCGACCCAGGTGGGGCGCAGGCCCAGGTAGTCGGCCACCTCGACCGGGGCGAGGGTGCCGAGGCCGGCGGAGGCGAGTCCGTCCACCCGGGAGCGGTCCAGCCCCGCGTCCGCCAGCGCCCGGCGGGCCGCCTGGGCGTGCAGGGCGTACGGGGTCGCCTCGTCGACCCGGCCGCAGTCGGACAGCGCGACGCCGACGACGGCCACCTTCCGGGTACCCGCTGTCATGAGGGCCGTCATGAGAGGCCACCTCCCTCTGTGCATCTCGTTCCTGGACTCCTAATATGACGGACCGTCAGATCTGGAGGAAGGGGTAGCCATGGACCCCGGCTTCACCGCCGAGCAGGACGAGATCCGCCGCACCCTGCGGGAGTTGCTCCACAAACGCTGCGGCCCCGAGGAACTCCGGGCCGCCCTCGCCGCCCCCACCGGACACGACCGTGCCCTGTGGACCGCCCTCGCCGAGCAGCTCGGCCTCCCCGGCCTCGCGCTCCCCGAGTCGTACGGCGGTGTCGGCTGCCCCCCGACCGACCTCGCCCTCGCCGCCGAGGAGACCGGCCGGGTCCTCGCCCCGAGCCCGCTGCTCGCGACCTCCGTCCTCGCCGCGCCCCTGATCCTCGCCCTCGGCACCGACGCCCAGCGGGCCGCCCTGCTGCCCCGGATCACCGACGGCACCCTGACCGCCGCGCTCGCCGTGCCCGCACCGGCCCTCGCCGCCGCCCTCGCCCTCACCGGGCCGGGCGGCGGCGACTGGGCCGGCGGGGGGCGTGCGGGGGGCGTGCAGGCCCGGCGTGCCGGGGCCGGCTGGCGGCTGTACGGGGAGGTCGCCCAGGTGCTCGACGGGCACAGCGCCGGGCTGCTGCTCGTCGCCGCGCACGCCGGGGGGTTCGCGCGGTCGCGGACCCTGCTGTTCCTGGTGGCGGGGGACGCCGCCGGGGCCGTACGGGCGCGGCAGACCTCCCTCGACGCCACCCGGCCGCAGGCGCGGGTCCAACTGCGCGATGTGGACGCCGAGTTGCTGGGCGGGGAAGAGGAGGACGTCTCAACTGCCCTGGCTCGCGCAGGTGACTTCGCCGCCGCCTTCCTCGCCTGCGAGGCCGTCGGGGCGGCCGGGCGGGCGCTGGAGCGGACCGTCGGGTATCTGGGGCAGCGCGAGCAGTTCGGGCGGGCGATCGGGTCCTTCCAGGCCGTGCAGCACCGGCTGGCCGACGTGTACGTCGAGGTCCAGGCGGCCCGGTCCGCCGCGTACTACGCGGCCTGGGCCCGGGAGGAACGCGTCGGGGGGCTCGCCCTCGCCCAGGGGCTCCAGGCGCTGCGGCGGGCCGCGGCCGAGGGCATCCAGTTGCACGGGGGTATCGGGTTCACCTGGGAGCACGAGGCGCACCTGTACTTCAAGCGGGCCGCCGGGGACGAACTGCTGTTCGGGCCCGTGCACCGGCTGCGCGCCCACGCGGCCGACCAGGCCGGGCTGTTCGACCGGACGGAGGTGACGGTGTGATCGGCGTCAGGGTGGTGCAGAGGGTGTCCTCGACCCGGACCTTCGCGAAGATCGCCCCGCATGTGATTCCGGCCCTGGACCGGGCCGTCCACCGGCTCACCCGGGGAAAGGTGCTGCTCAGCGCGCAGATGCTGCCAGGGGTGATCCTCACCGCCACCGGCGCGCGGAGCGGGCAGCCCCGCCGGACCCCGCTGGCCTGCATGCCCGAGGCCGGCGGGCGGAGCTGGATCCTGGTCGGCTCCAACTTCGGCCGCACCGGACATCCCGCCTGGACCGCCAACCTCCTCGCCCGTCCCGACGCCGAGATCAACTGGAAGGGCACGGACGTCCCGGTCACCGCCCGGCTCCTCGAAGGGGAGGACCGGGCCGCCGTCTGGACGGAACTGCTGACGTTCTGGCCGCCGTACGCGACCTACCAGGCCCGGGTGGACCGGGAGATCCGCCTGTTCCGGCTCACCGCCCGATAGGTCACAAGGCCCGCTGGACCAGCAGGAGAGTCGGCTGACGTCGACGCCGGTGATGAAACACGTGGTGAAGGACCGGTTGCTGCCGGCAAAAGGCACGGGCGGTGGTCCACCCCAGTGAACCACCGCCCGCCAGACAGGACTTGGGAACTACTTCGTCGGCTTCCTGCCGGTGATGCCCAGGTGCACCAACAGCGCCAGGTTCGGCTTGAGTTCAGCCTGCTTGACGCCCCACGTCTGAAAGCCCTTCTGGTGCGAGGCGACGGCCGCGAGCATCGCGACGAGCGAGCCGGCGACCGCGGCCGGGTTCACGTCCTTGTCCACCCTGCCCTTGGACTGCAGCTCGGCAACCGCGTCCACCAGGGAGTTGTTCACCGAGTTGAGGATCTTCATGCGGAGTTTGTAGAAGCGCTTGTCGCCCTCGGCGGCGCCGAGGTCGACGACCCTGAGGATCGCGTCGTTCTTCTTCCAGAACTCCAGAAACCCGTCGACGAGTTCCTGCGCCGTCTGCCAGCCGGCTTTGCCGACCCAGGAGCGGCCCTCGAGCAGCTCGGTCAACCCGGCGCCCTCGGCGGCCATTTGCTCCGCGATCTCCAGGACGGCGCCCTCGACGTCCGGGAAGTACTGGTAGAAGGTCGCGGGCGAAGTACCGGCCTTCCGGGCGACGTCGATGACCTTGACGTCGCGGTACGGAGAGGAGCTGAGCATCTCGCTGAGGCAGTCCAGCAGCTTCTGCCGCGTCGCCTGCCCGCGCCGACCGGCCACGCGGCCGTCGACGGTACGCACTTGTCCTGTCATGCCGTCAGCTTACCGAGGGGTGATCGGAGCGCTATTCGGCCGACTGCAAATGGGGTGCAAGGTGCTGCAAAGACGGGTGTGCCTGGTCTGCGCGGTGCGTGTACGGCCGTTACGTTGGCTGCATGGCCGAAAACAGGGCATCGGTGAACACAGCGGGTGGCGGGGGCGGCGTCACGGAGGGTGTCCCCTGCTGGGTGGACGCGCAGCTCCCCGACGTGGACGCGGGCAAGCGGTTCTACGGTGAGCTCTTCGGGTGGACCTTCCGGGGGGAGGCGTACGGGTCCTCCGTGTGGGCCCGGCTGGACGGGGAGCCGGTCGCCGCGCTCGCCCACAAGACGGACGGCCGCATGCCCACCGTCTGGACGGTGTACTTCGCCACCCCCGACGTGCGGGCCACCGTCCGCCGCATCCGGACCGGTGGCGGGCAGGTGGTCATGGACCCGTTCCCGGTGGACGGGCTGGGCGTCGGCGCCCTCGCCGCCGACCCCGAGGGCGCCGTCTTCGGCCTCTGGCAGCCCGCCGCCCACCCCGGATTCGGTGTCCGGCACCGCCCGGGGGCCTTCGCCTGGGCGCAGCTCTACGCCCGGGACACCGAGGCCGCCAACACCTTCTACGGCCACCTGTTCCACGAGGCCCTCTTCGGGCCCGGCGCCGAGCCCGACTTCGGCAGGGCGCCGGTGACCGACGTCTTCCCGGAGGTCATGCCGCCGCACTTCCTGGTCCATTTCGGTGTCGAGGACTGCGAGGCGGCGGTGGGTGCGGTGAGCAGGCTCGGGGGGCGGGTGCAGGCCGGTCCGTTCTCGGCTTCGTACGGAATCGTGGCGGTCGTCACAGACAATCAAGGAGCGTCCTTCGCGCTGCTCCAGCGTTGAACAACGTACCGAGGACCCTTCGGAGTGCCGTCCGAGGTGCCGTTTCGCCGGGATATGAGATGAGACACCCTGATTGCCCCCGGGTTCGCAACCAGCCGCCCGGCCAGGAAGAATCGGGGTGCGTGCCGCCATGGCGGTGCGGTGGTGAGACGCTGCACTTCGGTCGCGTACACATAGATGGGTGACGTGGCCCGTACGGGGAGGTGGCAGGCAAGTGGTGGATCAGCTGACGCAGCACGATCCGCGGCGGATCGGGCCGTTCGAGGTGCTGGGACGGCTGGGGGCCGGCGGCATGGGGCTGGTCTATCTCGCCCGCTCGGCCTCGGGCCGGCGGGTGGCGATCAAGACGGTCCGGACCGAGCTCGCCGAGGACCAGCTCTTCCGGGTGCGCTTCACACGCGAGGTGGAGGCGGCGCGGGCGGTCTCCGGCTTCTACACGGCCGCCGTGGTCGACGCCGACCCGCGCGCCGCGGTGCCCTGGCTCGCCACGGCCTACGTCCCCGCGCCCTCCCTCGAGGAGATAGTGAACGACTGCGGGCCGCTGCCGGCCCAGGCCGTGCGCTGGCTGGCGGCGGGCGTCGCGGAGGCGCTCCAGTCGATCCACGGAGCCGGGCTCGTCCACCGGGACCTCAAGCCCTCCAACGTCCTCGTCGTGGAGGACGGCCCCCGGGTGATCGACTTCGGGATCGCGTCCGGCGTCTCGAACACGCGTTTGACGATGACGAACGTGGCCGTCGGCACCCCGGCCTACATGTCCCCCGAACAGGCGAAGGACTCCCGCAGCGTCACCGGCGCCAGCGATGTCTTCTCCCTCGGCTCCATGCTCGTCTTCGCCGCCACCGGCCACCCGCCCTTCCACGGCGCCAACCCCGTCGAGACCGTCTTCATGCTGCTGCGCGAGGGCCCCGACCTGGAAGGCCTCCCGGACGAGCTGCGCCCGCTCATCGAGTCCTGCATGCAGATGGAGGCCACGGCCCGCCCCAACCCGGCCGACCTCCAGGCCCAGCTGGCCCCGCACCTCTTCGGCTCCGGCTCCGACGACAGCGGTACCGCGTCGGCGTGGCTGCCCGAGAAGGCGGTCACCCTCATCGAGACCCGCCGCGGCGGACGCCCCGCGCCCAAACCGGCGCCGGTGGGCCCGCGCAGCGCGGGCCGGGGCGTCGCGGCGCCGCCCCCGCTCCCGGTCCCGCCCCCGCCGTCCCACGACCCCGTGATCCCGGGCCCCGGGCTTGTGCCCGTCGTGGTCGGCACGCCCGACACCGGCCCGGTCCGGCTGCCCGGCGCGGCCGTGCCGATCGGGCCCGGCCCGCGCGTCGCCGACGTGCGCGCCACCGCCGCCGTCAAGGCGCCCCTGCCGGAGCCGGGCCTGGTGGCCTCCTGGACCCGGGTCCGTCCCAGCCCCAACGGCGTCGACACCGCCCTCTCGGCACCCCAGCAGGCTCCGGAGACCACCCCGGCGGGCTGGCGGCCCTGGCGGTTCCGGATGTCCAACGACGTGTGGGGCACCCCGGCCGTGGCCGGCGACCTCGTCTACGTCACCTCCTTCGAGGTGCACGCGCTGGACGTGGCGACAGGCCGGCGCCGCTTCAAGACGCGGGACGTGGCCTGGTCGATGGCGGTCGCCGACGGCCGCGTCCACGCCTCCGACGGCCCCACGCTGTTCGCGCTGGAGGCCCGTGAGGGCGCCGACCTGTGGCGCCTGCAGACGGACGCCTGGGTGTACTCCCTCAAGGCCGAGCGGGGCACGGTCGTCACCGGCACCCGCGGCGGCGGCGTCCAGGCCTGGGAGGCCTCGAACGGCCAGAAGCTCTGGGAGATCAGCGGCTGCCAGACCGACTTCGAGTCCCCGGAGGCGGGCCCCGCCCTGCAGGACGGCACCGTGTTCGTCTGGCAGGACGCCCGCCTGAGGGCCCTGGACGCCCGCACCGGCGACGAGCGCTGGTCGTACCCCATCGGCGACGCGGCCTCCTGCGGCGGCGTCCCGGTGCGCGTCACCCCCGCGCCCGACGGCAACGTCTACCTCTCCGCCGGCACCCGCGTGATCGCGATGGACGTGGCGAGCGGCATGGTGCGCTGGCACTTCGAGGCCCCGGCGGTGTTCCTGTCCCCGCCGGCCTTCGTCCCCGGTCCGGCCGTCACCGGCGGCGGCGTCTACCTCGCCGACTACCTCGGTACGGTCTACGCCCTCGACGCCGCCGACGGCCGCGACCGCTGGCGTATCGCGACGGAGTCCCGGGCGTCCGTCGACCCGGTGCTCGTGGCCGCCGGCCACGTCCACGTGGGCAGCGGCAAGGGCCTCTACACCCTGGACGCGGTGACCGGCACGCCCAAGTGGCGCTTCCAGGCGGGCGGCGACATCGTGGGCGCCCCGGCGGTCGCGGAGGGCCGTATCCACTTCGGCTCCACGGACCACCTGCTGTACACGTTGAAGGCCGACGACGGCCGGCTGCGCTGGAAGCTGGCCACCGGCGGCGAGATCACCGGCTCCCCGGTGGTCCGTGACGGCGTCGTGTACGCGTGCAGCAAGGACCGCTGCGTGTACGCGCTGGACGCGGAGAAGGGCACGGGCACGGCCCGCACGGCCTGACCGTCCGCAACGGTCAGCCCCTGCGGGCCGGCGGGCTTCGCGGGACTCCCGCACCGACCAGGTACTCACGGCGCCTACGGGTGCCTACGGGTACTCACGGGTGCCTACAGACCGTCGGCGGCCGTCAGGGCGCCGAGCGCACCGGCCTGGGTGCGCCAGTCGGTCTGGTTCGGCGCGGTGCCGGCCCAGCGCTGGCCCAGCCGGTTGAGCGGGTCGCGGTCGGCGGCCCAGATCGAGTCGGCCTGCTTCTCGAGGTACGCCTTGTAGACGGCGGACCCGGTGGCGTCCGCCAGGTCGGCGAGGTGCCGTACGAAGACGCCCTTGAACTGCTTCTGGTTGTCGTCGCAGGAGCCGCTGCCGGTGTCACAGGACTCGGTCAGGATCCCGTCACGGGTCAGCGAGGACGAGGAGAGCGCGGCGTCGGCAAGACGCCGGGCGGTGTCCAGGTAGCGGCTCTCGCCGGTGGAGCGCCACAGCTGGGTGAACGCGCCGATGGCCAGGCCCTGGTTGTAACTCCACACGGTCTGCCCGTTGTTGGCGCACCCCGTGGTGATCCCGTCGTTGACCAGCCCGGCGGAGTTGATCAGCCCGCTGCCCAGGTACCAGTTCGCGGCCGTGGTGGCACGGGTGCCCCACACCGTGTCGCCGGCGATCCGCTGGTGCAGGGAGGTGGTCAGCCACAGGTACAGCCCGTTGGTGACGGCGTTCTTGTACGTCCGCTCCCGGTCCCACCACACACCGCCGCCGCACGTACCGGTGTCCCAGTACTGCTGCACGTAGTTCGTGATGGTGACGGCCTCGTCCAGATAGCGCCGCTCACCCGTGTGGTCGTACGCGGCCAGCCAGGCCACCGCCCACCAGCCGGCGTCGTCGACGGCGCGGCTGACGAAGTGCCCCTCGATGGCGTCCGAGCTGCGCACGCCCGCCGCGAAGACGCCCTTGTTCTGGTCGAAGGTCCGGGCGATCATCCAGTCGTAGTCCCGCCGCCCGGTGCGCTCGGCGAAGTCGATCACCGAGGTGATCGCGACCGCCGAGTTCCACCAACTGCTGCGCCACCAGCCCTCGTTGGTCTGGTACGACGCCACGAGCGCGTCCGCCGCGGCCCGCGCCCGGGTCGGTGCGGGCCGGACCCAGGCGGTGCAGCTGCCCTCCTGGTGCGAGGCCTCCCGGCCGCAGGCCCGCACCGCCCCGCCGTACAGCAGTCCGCGCGGGTCCCGGGTGGCGAACATGACCGTGCGTGTGGAGGTGGCCCCGGCCGGCACGCTCGTACGGCCGAGGGAGGAACCCTCCGGCCAGCTCGCGCCGCCGTCCCAGGACCGGTCCAGCCAGATCTCGTCGCCCGGGCCGCCGCCCGAGACGACACCCCAGGCCATGGCGCCCTGCTGGTCGACGTGCAGACTGATCGTGCGTCCGAAGAGCGTGGTCGACGGCACCGGGGTGTCGTCGCCCGCCGCGGTCGCCGGGTCGGCACCGTCGCAGGAGGTGCCGTCGCACACCTTGGGATACACCCAGTCGGTGCAGGTCACCGCGGCGGCGTCACCGCAGGCACGGATCCAGCCGCGCCGGTGGCCCACCGGGTCGGTGATGTTGTACATGAGGGTGCGGGTACCGGTCCATGTGCTCGGGATGCTGGCCTTGCCGAGCAGGGGCTCCCAGGTCGCGCCGCGGTCCCAGGACCGGTCCAGCCAGACCGCGTCACCGGTGACACCGTTGTCAATGCTTGCCCAGGCCATGCTGTCCGGATCCGAGACATGCAGCCGCAGGATCCGCCCGTTGATGTTCCGGTCGGCCACCGGGAAGGTTTCCTGCTGCGCCTTCGACGGATCGAGTGTGTCGCACGCCAGCGCGCAGACGGCCGTCGCGGCATGGGAGGTGAAGGGGAGGGCGACGAGGCCGGCCAGAGCGAGAGCCAGGACCAGCAGCCCGCCGAGGACATGGCGAATCCGCGATGACATGGCGTACTACGCCTTTCGGTGAAGGGTCGTGCGCGGAGTGGCGGGTAAGGAGCGGAAGCGCGGGCGGAACGTCGATCTCGATTCCCTTTCTCGGGGGAATCGAGTGCGCTCGGGGCCTGGAGATCCCCCTCGCCATCGTGCCGGTCAGGATGCGTCCATGACAATGGGCTTGAGCCTTATTTGAGGTTGGTCTCCGAGGCTCGCCGGACAATCCTCGGCGGAAACGTTTCGCCATTGCGTAATTGTTGTTCAGGGTCGTTTCATTATTGCCTCCATGAATGCAAGTGCCCGGTGAATGCGCGGTTTCGACGGGCGTGACGGGCGCGGCCCGGCCGTCCGGTCGGTCCGGGACGGCCGCCGTACCGGGCCTCGGAGGATGTGTTCCCTGGCAGGTCGGCTGTTTCGATTTGGTCATGGCCCGAGCCAATTGCGATCACATTGCGGACACAGCCTGAACAGCCATGGCCGCGCACCATGCGACGCCTTGGACATCCCGACCCCGGGAGCGGCGCGGCTGCAGGCACGCGGCACCAGCAGCGAGAAAGAGAGCACAAGTGACGCGCAGATTACCTGTCCGCACGACCCGCGGTACCCGATCCCCCCGGATACGCAGAAGCCTCACGGCAGGCGCGACGGGCGCAGCCATTGCGGTGCTGGCCGCGGCGTTTCTGGCCGACGCCGCGAATGCCGGGACCGCACAGGCGCAGAACCGGCAGGAGCAGCAGCGGACGAAGCGCATCGCCGACGAGGCCCGGCCGGGTGCGGCCCCGGTCGATCTCACCCCCACCGAGCGCCGCGCCCTGCTGAAGGCCGCCGACGGCAGGAGCTCCGCCACCGCCGGCGCCTTGAAGCTGGGAGCCAAGGAGAAGCTGGTGCCGAAGGACGTCAGCAAGGACGCCGACGGCACCGTGCACACCCGTTACGACCGCACGTTCGCCGGTCTCCCCGTCCTCGGCGGCGACCTCGTGGTGCACACGCGTGGCGAGAGCCGGACCGTGAACAGGGCGACGAGCGCCCGGATCTCCGTACCCACCACCGAGCCCGCCGTCGCCGCGGCGACGGCGAAGAAGACCGCGCTGAGCGCCGCGAAGGCCGAGGGCGACACGCAGGGCCGGGCGGACGGCGCGCCGCGGCTGGTGGTCTGGGCGGCCGACGGCACGCCGGCCCTGGCCTGGGAGGCCGTCGTCACCGGCGTCCAGGACAACGGCAGCCCCAGCGAACTGCATGTGATCACCGACGCCACGACCGGCAGGAAACTGCGGGAGTTCCAGACCGTCCGGTCCGCCGTGGGCCACGGCCAGTTGAACGGCCGGGTGGACATCGACACCACCCGCAACGGTGACGTGTTCGAGTTGTACGACGGCGTGCGCAACCACAAGACGTACGACATGAACGGCAGTGGTGGGGAAGGTGAGGAAGACACCACCACGCTCTTCACCGACGGCGACGACGTCTGGGGCGACGGACTGCCGGGCAACCGCCAGACCGCGGCGGTCGACGCCGCCTACGGGGCGAAGGAGACCTGGGACTACTACCACGAGACCTTCGGCCGCAACGGCATCGCGGACGACGGCCGGGAGACGTCCTCCCGCGTCCACTACGGCGACAGCGTCTCCGCCGCCTTCTGGGACGACGGCTGCTTCTGCATGACCTACGGCGACGGGGAGAACAACGAGCGCCCGCTGACCTCGCTCGACGTGGCCGCCCACGAGATGAGCCACGGGGTCACCTCCAACACCGCGGGCCTGGACTACGAGGGCGAGTCCGGCGGCCTCAACGAGGCGACCTCGGACATCCTGGGCACGAGTGTGGAGTTCTACGCGGCCAACCCCAACGACCCCGGTGACTACCTCATCGGCGAGGAGATCGACGTCAACGGCGACGGCACCCCGCTGCGCCACATGGACAAGCCGTCCAAGGACGGCTTCTCCCAGGACTACTGGACTCCCGAGACCAAGGACCTCGACCCGCACTACTCCTCGGGCGTGGCGAACCACTTCTTCTACCTGCTGTCCGAGGGCAGCGGCGCCAAGACCGTCAACGGGGTCGCGTACGACAGCCCCACCTATGACAACCTGCCGGTCCCCGGCATCGGCATCCAGAACGCGCAGAAGATCTGGTACCGGGCGCTGACCACGTACATGACGTCGACGACCGACTACGAGGGCGCCCGCACCGCCACCCTCCAGGCCGCCGCCGACCTGTTCGGCCGGACCAGCGGCACGTACGAGGCGGTCGGCGACAGCTGGGCGGCCGTCAACGTCGGCCCGCGCTTCGTCGACGGCATCGCGTTCACCCAGCCAGCCGACCAGACGGACGCCGTCGGCCAGCCGGCCGAGCTGCGGATCGTGGCCGCCGGCAGCGCGGCGGGCGACCTCTCCTACTCCGCCACCGGTCTGCCCGACGGGCTGTCGGTCGACGCCGCCAGCGGCCTGATCTCCGGACTGCCCGCCAAGGCCGGTGACTTCACCCCCACCGTCACGGTGAGCAACGCATCCGGGCAGTCGGACCGCAAGAGCTTCGCATGGACCGTCATCCCCTCCGGCGGCGACTTCTTCGTCAACCCGACCGACCTGGCGATCCCGGCCGAGGGGGACCCGGTCGAGTCCCCGCTCCTGGTGACCGGCCGCACCGGCAGCGCCCCCACCGCCCTCGAGGTCTCGGTGGACATCGTGCACAGCTACCGCGGCGCCCTGGAGATCGACCTGGTCGGGCCGAGCGGAGCGGCCTACCGGCTCAAGGACGCCAACAGCCGGGACGACGAGAACGACGTGCACGAGACGTACACGGTCGACGCCTCCGCCGAACCGGCCGAAGGCACCTGGAAGCTCCGGGTCCGGCAGAAGTTCCTCGTCGGCTCCGGCTCCATCGACAGCTGGAAGCTGACCTTCTGACAGCCACGGAACGGTTCTGCCCTGCGCCCGCCCACACACCGGCCCGGCGAACCGTTCCGTCCGGTGAGCCGGCAACGCGGAGGCGACCGGGGGCCGGCCGCCTCAGGGGCGGTGCGGGAACTCGAGAGGTTCGCCGGGTGGCCGTCAGCTCTTGATGAGGTTCTTGGCGAGCATGCTGCGGGCGGAGGAGATGACGGCTTCTTCCGGTGACCGGGGCTGCCAGCCCAGTACCCGGCGTGCCCGGTCGTCCGAGACCTTCTTGACGTGGTTGAGGTCTGCCGCGACCGGCCGGAACTCCGCGGAGAAGAGAGCAGCCAGCCGGACCACCAGGTCGGGGATGGTGCGGGTCGGCACCCGGTGGGCGGCGTCGCCGAGACGCGATCGCAGGATCGATCCGATCTGGCGCATGGGCAGCGCCGGTCCGCCGGCGAGCAGGATCCGCTGACCGGCGGCAGCAGGGCTGGTCATGGCTGCGACGTGGGCCTGGGCCACGTCACGGACGTCGACGACGGGGACCCACATGTTCGGATAGCCCGGCATGTCGCCGTTGAGGCTGCGCTGCACGATGTGGCCGGCGCCCGAGATCTGCGTGCCCAGCACGGGGCCCATGACCGCGACCGGCAGCAGCGTCACGAGCTCCATGGCACCGGCCTGCGTGGCCGCGAAGTCCCAGGCGTCGCGCTCCGCCAGGATCTTGCTCTTGCCGTAGGCGTCCACGCCCGGTCCGTCGAGCACCGACCAGTCGTCTTCGGTGAACGTACGGTCGGTGTGCTTGTGTCCAAAGCCGACCGCGTGGAACGCCGAGGTCATCACCACCCGCCCGACGCCTGCGTCGCGTGCTGCGCGCAGCACGCGCAGGGTGCCCTCGCGGGCCGGGCCGATGACGTCCTGCTCGTTCTTGACCTTCCCGGTGTGCAGGGGCGAGGCCACGTGGAGGACGAAATCGCATCCGCTCATGGCGTCGGCCCATCCGGCATCGCCCGTCAGGTCGGCGGCGACGAAGCCGAGACGCTCGCCGCGGGTCGTTCCGGCGTCGGTGAGGGCCGCACGCACAGCAGGTTCACGCTCCAGGGAGCGCACGGTGGTGCGCACGAGGTATCCCTGCTCCAGCAGCTGGAGGATGCAGTGCCCGGCGATGAAGCCGGACCCGCCGGTGACGAGGACACGCTGTTCGGGGTTCGGCATTGCGGCCGCCCTCACTTCCAAGGGTTCGTGGCCTGCCTGGCGGCAGCCGGAGGATCGTGATGCTCCGATCGTTGCCCCGGCCTCCGTGCCGAGCCAGATCCCTGGACATCCAGGGGAGTGGCAGGACCCCCTCACGCGAGCCGGAGGCGGCATAGCGTGGAGGCATGAGTGAACGGCCGAACCAGCTGGGAGAATTTCTGCGAGCTCGGCGCGAGCTCGTCACCCCGGAGGAAGCAGGCATCCCCGTCGTGGGCGTGCGCCGGGTGCCGGGGCTGCGGCGTGAGGAAGTGGCCATGCTGGCCGGCATCAGCGCCGACTACTACCTGCGCCTGGAACGCGGCCGGGACCGCCGCCCCTCCCGGCAGGTCCTCGAGTGCCTCGCCGGCGTCCTGCGCCTCGATGACGACACCAGGTCCTATCTGTTCGGCCTGACTGCCGACCGTCCTCGCCGTGCCCGGCGCCGGCGACGGGAAACGGTTCCGCCCAGCACGGCGCACTTTCTGTCGCTGCTGCCCGTCCCCGCCTTCATCGAGGGACGCCATCTCGACGTCCTCGCCGCCAACCCGCTCGCCACCGCCCTCTCCCCACGCCTGGTGACGGGCGGCAACCGGCTGCGGGACGTGTTCCTCGACCCCGGCGAACAGAGCCTGTTCTCCGACTGGAAGGGGGCCGCGGCAGCGCTGTTGGCCGGCTTCCGCGAGGCCGTCGGCACAGACACGGACGACCCGCGCTGCATCGAACTCGTCGGGGAACTCTCCCTCGCCAGCCCGCTCTTCCAAAAGCTGTGGGCCCGGCACGACGTACGTCCCCGTGGCAGCGCGACCGTGTGCTTCCGGCATCCGCAGATCGGGGACATCACCCTCAGCCGGGAGAAACTCCGCATCACCGGAACCGACGGCATGATGCTCGTCGCTTTCCACCCCGCTCCCGACACTCCCGACCAGGACAAACTGGTCCTGCTCCGGTCGATGGCCGAGCAGCCGGCCTGAGCCCGTCACACCCCACCCGCAGCGCCCCGCGAGCACGCGGACGGAAGGCACGCGCCCGGCGGCGTCGCGGCGCCCCGGCCGCTTCGCTGTCGGCACCGCGCTCAGCGGATGCGTGGCCGTGCCGTCGACCGCGCCCCGAACAGCTCCGCCTGGCGTTCGTCCGGCAGGTTGCCCAGGGAGATGAGATGCGGCGACTGCGTGAAACCCGCCGCGCGCGCCGCCTCCTTCGCCGCCCACAACGCCCGTACGGTGCCCTGGACACCGGTGGCCGGGTAGCCGGCGACGGTCGCGGCACAGGCGGTGGCGGCCCCCAGCGCCTCACCCGTGGCGGTGAGTTCGGAGACCAGGCCGATGTCATGGGCCCGCCGGGCGGAGATCCGCTCGGCGGTCCCCATCAGCATCATCCGGGCGACCTCGCCGTACGGCATCCGCTGGGCCATCAGTACCGATTCGTACGCGCTGACCATGCCGTACGTGGTGTGCGGGTCGAAGAAGAGAGCCTCTGCGCCCGCGACGATGAACTCGCATTCGCCGAGGAGGTAGAAGGCGCCCCCGCAGGCCATGCCCTCGACCGCGGCGATCACCGGTTTCCACAGGTCGTTCGCCTTGGGTCCGATGGTGAGGAGGGGGTCGTCCTGCATGTAGGGGGAGGCGGGCTGGGGGACCACCGCGTCGCGGTCCAGGCCGGTGCTGAAGGCCCGGTCGCCCGCGCCCGTCAGGACGACGGCCCGGACCGAGTCGTCGAAGCGCAACCCCCGCCACACCGACCGGAGTTCGTCAGCGGTCTTCAGATCGATCGCGTTCAGCTTCTCGGGGCGGTCCAGGGTCACGACCGCCACGCCCGTGTCCTTGTCCACGTCCAGGCGCACGCTCACGGCCGCTCCAGGACCCACTGCGGCAGCCCGTCGTCGGTGAAGACGACCTGGACCCGGGCGCCGATGCGCACCCGGTCCGGGGGCAGCGAGTCGAGGGGGGCGCCCGCCGCGCTGACCAGGTTCCCGACCAGGCGTACGCGGGGCGCGTCGGCGAGTTCGACGACGATCACGTTGTACGGGGCCTGCGCGGCGTAGTCGGGGAGGAGGGGTGGGTGCGGGACGACGTAGGACCAGATACGGCCGCGCCCCGACACCGGACGCCAGTCGCTCGTGAAGGACCGGCAGTGCGGGCAGCAGGGGCGGGGCGGGAAGCGGAACTCGCCGCAGTCGGCGCAGGCCTGGAGGCGTAGTTCGCCCTGGGAGGTGTAGTGCCAGAAGGGGGCGCCGTCGGGGTCCGGGACCGGGGTCAGCACAGTTCAGCTCCTGAGCAGCAGGGCGGAGGTGGGCACGCCTTCACCGGCGGTGACCAGGCAGGTGGTGGCGTTCGGGACCTGGGCCGTGCTGGTGCCGCGCAACTGCTTCACGCCCTCGTTGATGAGGTTGAAGCCGTGCACGTACGCCTCGCTGAGGCCGCCCCCGCCGGTGTTGAGGGGCAGCCGGCCGCCGGTCTCCAGCGCGCCGCCCTCGGTGAACGCGCCGCCCTCGCCGCGCCCGCAGAAGCCGTAGCCCTCGAGGGAGAGGGGGACCAGGGCCGTGAACGCGTCGTAGATCTGGGCGACGTCGACGTCCGCGGGGGTGAAGTCGGCGTGTTTCCACAGGTGGCGGGCGGCGGCCCAGGCGGGGCCGGTGAGCGGGTCGTCGTTCCAGTAGTTGACCATGCCGTGGTGCTGGGCGGGCAGGCCCTGGGCGGCGGAGTGGACGTAGACGGGCTTCTGGCGGCAGTCACGGGCGCGTTCGCGGCTGACGATCACGCAGGCCAGCGCCCCGTCCGTCTCCAGGCAGTTGTCGTACAGGCACAGCGGCTCGCTGATCCAGCGGGCGGTCATGTACATCTCGCGGGTGAGCGGGCGGTCGTACATGACCGCGGCCGGGTTCTGGTTGGCGCGGTTGCGGCAGGCGAGGGCGACGTTGAAGAGGTGGTCGCGGGTCGCGCCGTACTCGTGCATGTAGCGGCGGGCCAGCATGGCTATCTCGTCGGCGGGGCGGAGCAGCCCGAACGGGCGGGTCCACTGGGCCGGGGTGGGGAGCTGGACGGTGGTGTTGGTCCAGGGGCGGGGGCCGCTGCCGCGCTTGCGGGAGCGCCAGGCGACGCCCACCGAAGCCTGGCCGGCGGTGATGGCCGCCGCCAGATGCGCGACGGTGGCGCACGAACCGCCGCCGCCGTAGCCGACCTTGCTGAAGAAGGTGAGGTCGCCGAAGCCGACCGCCTTGGCGAGCTCGACCTCGTCCGTCTCCTCCATCGTGTAGGAGGCGAGCGCGTCGACCTCGCCGGGGTCGATCCCGGCGTCGTCGAGGGCGGCGAGGACGGCCCGGCAGGCGAGGGTCTTCTCGCTCTCGGGGAGGTGCTTGGCGAACGCGGTCTGGCCGATGCCGACGACGGCGGTGGCGTCCTTGAGGGTCACGCTGCACACACCTCCATGTGAGGACCTGGCGGCTGACAGTCCGTCAGGCTACCGCTAATCTGACGGGTAGTCAGCTAATGGTGTCGTCGGTGGGGAGGCTCGTGATGCGCGGTGACGTGGAGTGGGGCAGCATCCCGGGTCTGGTCCGTGCGGCGGCCGAACGGTACGCGGACACCGAGGCGGTGGTGGAGGGCCGCACCCGGATCTCGTACGGCGAACTCGGCGCCCGGGTCGAGCGCGCGGCGGCGGCCTGTCTGGCGAACGGGACGGAGGCCGGCGACCGGGTGGGCATCTGGGCACCCAACTCCCTGGACTGGATGGTCGCCGCGCTCGGCGCGGTGTCGGCGGGGGCGGTGCTGGTGCCGCTCAACACCCGCTTCAAGGGCGCCGAGGCGGCGGACGTGCTGCGCAGGAGCGGGGCGCGGCTGCTGTTCGTGACGGGCACGTTCCTCGGGACGTCGTACGTCGCGTCGCTGCGGCGGGCGGCGGGGGAGGGGAAGCGGGAAGGAGCGGGGCCGCTGCCGGGGCTTCCCGCGCTGGAGCAGGTGGTCGTCCTCTCCGACGACGCCCCGGCGGACTTCCGTACCTGGAAGGACTTCCTGGCGAGCGGGGAGGGGGTGGGGCGGGCGGAGGTCCGGGAGCGGGCGGACGCGGTGCGCGGGGACTCGCCGTCGGACATCGTCTTCACCTCGGGCACGACCGGCCGGCCCAAGGGCGCGGTGATCAGCCACGCGCAGACGCTGCGGGCGTACGAGGTGTGGAGCGAACTGGCCGGGCTGCGGCAGGGCGACCGCTATCTGATCGTCAACCCCTTCTTCCACACCTTCGGCTACAAGGCCGGTGTGATCGCCTGTCTGATGCGGGGCGCGACGATGATCCCGCAGCCGGTGTTCAACGTGGACACGGTCCTGGCGAACCTGGCCTCGGAGCGGGTGTCGGTGCTGCCCGGGCCGCCCACACTCCACCAGTCGCTCCTGGACCACGCCGCGCGGGACAAGTACGACCTGTCGGCGCTGCGGCTGGTGGTCACGGGCGCGGCGGTGGTGCCGCTGCGGCTCGTCGAACGCCTGCGGGGCGAACTCGGCGTGGAGACGGTCCTCACGGCGTACGGCCTCTCGGAGGCGAGCGGCGTCGTCACCATGTGCCGCCGGGGCGACGACCCCACGGTCATCGCCTCGACCTCGGGCCGCGCCATCCCGGGCACCGAGGTGCGGGTGGACGCGCCGCCCGGTGAGCCGGGGGAGGTGCTGGTCCGCGGCTTCAACGTGATGCGCGGCTACTACGAGGACGAGGTGGCCACGGCGGAGGTGCTGACGTCCGACGGGTGGCTGCGCACGGGCGACATCGGGGTGCTGGACGAGGCGGGCAACCTGCGCATCACCGACCGCCTGAAGGACATGTTCATCGTCGGCGGCTTCAACGCCTACCCGGCGGAGATAGAGCAACTCCTCGGCCTGCACCCGGATGTGACGGACGTCGCGGTCGTCGGCGTGCCGGACGCGCGGCTGGGCGAGGTGGGCAAGGCGTACGTGGTGCGGCGGGCGGGATCGGTCGTGACGGGCGAGGACCTGATCGCCTGGGCGCGGCGGGAGATGGCGAACTACAAGGTGCCCAGGGCGGTGGAGTTCCTGGCGGAGCTGCCGCGCAACGCGAGTGGCAAGGTGGTGAAGGGGGAGCTCAGAGGGCGGGTGTGACCCGGGGGGGCGGGTGCGGCGCGGGACCCGCGACCGGCGGGTGTGACGCAGGTCATGGGAACTCGCTGATCCGCACAGGCAGTTGAAGGCGTGACCACAGATATGCGAACCCGGGTACGGGCCGGGGATCCGGACGCCTTCGCGGAGCTCTTCGACGAGTGTGCCCGCGCGGTGTACAACCACGCCTTCCGGCTGACCGCGGACTGGACCGTGGCCGAGGACGTCATGTCGGCGACGTTCATGGAGGCCTGGCGGCGCCATGCCTCGATCGAGGCCGAAGGGGGCTCGCTGCGGCCGTGGCTGCTGGGCATCGCCACCAACGTCGCCCGCTCCCACTACCGCAGCAACCGGCGCTACCGGGCCGCCGCCCGGGCGGCGGCCGAGGCGGGCGAGGGGCAGACGGAGGTCGCCGACCACGCCGAGGAGACCGCCGGACGGCTGGACGACCGGCGCCGGATCAGCGCCACGCTGACCGCCCTCGGCTCGCTCAAGCGCCCCGAACGCGAAGTCCTCGTGCTGTGCCTGTGGGAGGGCATGGAGTACGCCGACGCGGCCCGCGCCCTCGGCGTCCCCGTCGGAACGGTCCGCTCACGGCTGTCCCGGGCCCGGACGAAGCTCCGCAAACTGGCGGATGCCGAACTCCGCACGAAAAAACCGGAACTCGGCATGAAAAAGCGGGAACTCGCCTCCCCGATCCGGCAGATAAGAGGTGATCGCGACTACGTGATCCGGTCCGCACAGGAAGGAAACCGATGAACGCCAGCCCCTCCCAGCCGCACCCGGCTGACTGGCCGGAAGCCCAGGAGCTCCGGTCTGCCCAGGAGCGGGATCTGCCGGCGGGCCGTCACCAGTTCCACAAGGAGCGCCTGATGGCCCAGATCCACGAAGACCTCCGCACCACCGCCCCCGAGGCCGCCGCGGTCCGCCGCCCCAACCCCTTCCTGCGCCGGGTGGTCCTGCTGCCCGCCGCGGCCTTCGGCCTGGCCGGAGCGGTCGTGGCCGGACTCGCCCTGTCCGGCGGCGGCGACGGCGGGAAGGCCCTGTCCACCCGTCCCGCGCTGACCACGCAGCTCGGCGCCGTCGACGCCAAGGGCGCGCCCCAGCTGCTCGACCGGATCTCCCTGGCCGCCGCCGACACCTCCGAGCCGACGCCGCACCAGGGGCAGTTCATCTACATCGCGTCGAAGGTGGCCAACACCTATCCGAAAACCGTCGACGACAAGACCACCGTGGTCAGCGACGAACTGCACTCCCGCCAGGTGTGGCAGTCCCTCGACGGGAAGGACGGCTGGCTGATCGAGGCGGGCGAGACGAGCGAGGAGGGCATCACCCTGGCCGGCGACAACTCGCCGAGTTCGGCGTACGCCCACCTGGCCGAGCTGCCCACCGACCCCGACGCGCTGCTGCGGCAGATCTACAAGGAGTCGGACGCGGTCCGCGACCACGAGGTGCCCCGCGACCAGGCGGCGTTCGTCGCCATCGGCGATCTGCTGACCGAGAGCTACCCGCCCGCGAAGCTGGGCGCCGCCCTCTACAAGGCCGCGGCGAAGATCCCCGGGGTCGTCGCGGTGGACGACGCGGTCGACGCCATGGGCCGCCACGGGGTCGCGGTGGCGCGGCAGAACGACACCGACGGGCAGCGCACCGAGTGGATCTTCGACAAGAAGACCCTGGAGTTCCTCGGCGAGCGCGAGGTCCAGGTCGAAGCCGACAAGGACGGGTTGTTCAAGCCGGGCACCGTCCTGTTCACCAGCGCGATCACCCAGCGCGCGGTCGTCGACGGCAACAAGCAGGAGCCGGGGGAGGCGAGCTGACGTGCGCTTCGGTTCCTCGGCGGCGGCACTGGCCGCCCTCCTGGTCGCGGGAGTGATGACGGGGGCCTCGGTGTCGGCGACCGGATCCGGTCTCGGGGTGCGGACGGAGGGGGTGGCCGACACCACCGGCACCGTCCCCCGCGCCCCGTGGGATCCCGCCGCAGGGCAGGACCCCGTCGTACGGCCGGCTCGGTGACGACCTCGGAGGCGTACCCGCTCGGGCGGCCGGGCGGATGGCCCGGCAGGCCCCGGACACGCCGAGACCGCGGCGGCATCCCCTCCGCGCCGCCGCGGTCGGTCCCCCTGCGGAGTGCCGCCTGATCAGGCGGTCTCGTCCGTGGCGTGGGTGTTGTCGGTGGTGACCTCGCCCGTGTCCGCCGCGGTCGCCGTGGCCGTCTTCAGCGGCTCGATGGTGGCGTGCGTGTTCAGCGTGGTCACCTCCTCGGCGTCCGTGGCCTCGGCCGTGGTGGTCGTCTGGTCCTCGCTCATGACGTCTCCCTGCGGGTCTGTGTGGTGGATCGGAAAGCGCCCGCCCGGCGACTCCCCCGTGCCCGGCCGGGCGGGCGCTCCTGGGCCGGTTCACCCTAAGGGCGCGGCCACTCGCCACTCCGTCTGCCCCCCGACGCGACGGAACGGCAGAACCGAGGGTGCCGGGTGGCGATAAACGAACGCTGAACGCGCCGGAATGCCCTCAGGTGAGCGCGAGCGGTGCGAGGAGGCCCCGTACCCTCGCCGCCTCGGGGGCGTCCAGGCTCTCGAAGACGGCCAGCGCCTCCTGCCAGCAGACCTGCGCGCGACCGCTCTGTCCGACACCGCTCAGCGCCTCGCCGAGGGTGACGAGGATGTTCGCCCGCCGCCACTCGCCCCCGATCCCGCGCAGGACGGTCAGCGCCGACTCCGCGTGCTTGGCCGCCTGCGCCGGACGTCTCGCCGCGATGTCGACCTCCGCGAGACGGAACAGGGTCATGCCCTCCCACAGCCGCATTCTGCTGTCGCGGAAGACGGAGAGGGCCTCCTGGAAACGGTCGGCGGCCAGCGGGAGCAGACCGGTCTGGGTGAGTGCCATGCCCAGCGCGTACCGGCCGTTGGCGCCCTTGAGGGTGTGGCCCATGGCGTCGTACATGTCCGTGCCCTGCTGGGCCAGCGACACGGCGGCGGCGGTGCGCCCCAGCGCCAGATGCATGCGGGACAGGTTGCACAACGCGCTCGCCTCACCGGGGCGGTCCCCGGCCGCGCGGAAGCTCTCGATGGCCCGCGTCAGATGGGTCTCCCCCTCGGCGTACCGGCCCTGGTAGAGCGAGATGACCCCCAGCAGGTTCAACGCCCAGCACTGGGGCAGGGGATCACCGGCCGACTCCGCCAGCCGCAGCGCCTCCGCGGCGTTCTGGCCCGAGGGTTCGAAGCGGCCGGACATGTGGAGCCCGTTGGCCATCGTGAGCAGGACCCGGGCCTCCGCCCGCCGGTCGCCGGCCGCCCGGGCCGCCGCCCGGACGGACGCGCCCGTGGCCTCGTACTCCCTGGAGTCGGCACCCGACTCGGCCAGATCGATGGACGCCCACAGCAGGTCCACGGCACGCCGCAACTGGTCGGGGCCAGTCGACTGACGTACACAGGCCAGGAGGCAGGTCGCCTCGGCGTACAGCCAGTCCCGGGAGCGGCGCCGGTCCTCGAAGACGAGCCCCGGATACTCGGTCGTCTCCAGGTGCTCCACCAGGCGGTCGCCGGGTCTTTCGATCGCGTAGACCCCGGCCGCGGTGGCCAGATAGAAGTCCAGCCGCCGCGACAGCGCCGCCTCCCGCTCGCCGGGCGACTCGTCCCGCTCCGCGCATGCACGCGCGTAGAGCCGGACCAGATCGTGGAGGCGGTAGCGGCCGGGAGCCGCGGACTCCAGCAGGGAGGTGTCCACCAGGGACTCGAGCAGGTCCTCGGTCTCCTGCGCCGGCAGGCCCAGCAGTGCCGCGGCCGCCGCCACGGAGATGTCCGGGCCGTCCGCGAGGCCCAGCAGCCGGAACCCGCGGGCCTGGGCGGGCTCGAGCTGGCCGTAGCCCAGCTCGAAGGTCGCCTTCACCGCCAGGTCGCCCGCCTGGAGTTCGTCCAGCCGCCGCCGCTCGTCCGCGAGCTTCGCGGCCAGCACCGACACCGTCCAGGTGCGGCGGGCCGCCAGCCGGGACGCCGCGATCCGGATCGCCAGCGGCAGGAAACCGCACGCCGCGACCACGTCCAGCGTGGCCTTGCGCTCCGACGCCACCCGCTCCTCGCCGACGATCCGGGTGAAGAGGAGGAGCGCCTCCTCGGGGGACATCACGTCCAGGTCGACGAGATGGGCACCCGCGAGGTCCACCATGCGGACCCTGCTGGTCACCAGGGCCGCGCAGCCCGCCGTGCCCGGCAGCAGCGGCCTCACCTGGGCCGCGTCCCGCGCGTTGTCCAGCAGGACCAGGACCCGGCGGCCGTCCAGGACCGAGCGGTACAGCGCCGCCCGTTCCGTCAGGGAGTCCGGTATCGCCGAGTCCGCGGTGCCGAGCGCCCGCAGGAAGGCGCCGAGGACCGTCTCGGGCTCGGCGGCCCGCGCGCCCACGCCCTGCAGGTCGATGTACAACTGCCCGTCGGGGAAGGCGGATCGCGCCTCGTGGGCCACGTGCACGGCGAGCGTCGTCTTGCCGACGCCCCCGATGCCGGCCACCGCGGAGACCGCCATGACCCGGCCGTCCGCCGAGGTCAGCGCCTCGCCGAGTTCCGTCACGAACGCCGCCCGGCCGGTGAAGTCGGGGACGGTCGCAGGGAGTTGCGCGGGCCGTACCCGCGTCACCGACGTTTCCCCTGTGGGCGCGGAGGGCCCGGACAACTCCGGGTCGGCCTGCAGGATCCGCCGCTGGAGCTCGCGCAGCCCCGCCCGCGGATCCACGCCCAGCTCGTCCGCCAGCAGCCGGCGGGTGTCCGCGTACACCGCCAGCGCCTCCGCCTGCCGGCCGCCGCGGTACAGGGCCAGCATCAGCAGTTCACGCAGCCGCTCGCGCAGCGGGTGCGCGGCCGTCAGTGCCGTGAGCTCGGAGACCGCCTCCGTGTGGTGGCCCTGTTCCAGGTCCATGTCGAGCCGGGACTCGAGGAGTCCGAGCCGCCACTCCTCCAGCCGGACGCGCTGGGCCTCCGCGTAGGGGCCGGGAACTCCGGCCAGCGCCTCGCCGTCCCACAGGCCGAGCGCATGGTTCAGCAGCTCGCGGGCCAGGGAGAGGTCTCCCGCGGCCCGGGCCTTCTCCGCCTGCCCGGCCCACTCCTGCGCCACCGACAGATCCAGGGCCCCTTCGCCCAGCCCGCGCACCGCGTACCCGCCGGACTCGCTGACCAGCACGTCGGCGTTCAGCACCTTCCGCAGCCGCGAGGCGTACGTCCGGACCGCCGCCAGCGCCTGCGAGGGGGGCTCCTCGCCCCACAGCGCGTCGATCAGTTCACCCGCCGTCGCGGTACGGCCCTCGCGCAGCAACAGGGCGGCCAGCAGGGCGCGTTGCTGGGGAGAGCCGGTGTTCAGCTGGATCCCGCCGCGCTGTGCCCGCACCGGACCGAGCACGTCGAAGCGCAGTGCCCCCGGCTCCTCGGGACGGCCGGGACGCCTCTGCTCCGGCACGCGCGCGTGGCCGGGTCCTACGCGGTCGTCCATCAGGGCTCCCTTTAGACATCCGAATTACCTGCTCAGTGTGCCGTGTCGGTGCTGGAGCCGTCAGCCGCGGAGGACACCGATTCCGGGCGACAAGTGTGAGTTCACACATTCCTCACATGCGGCACTCGCACGTCTCCACAGAGTCGATCAACTTCATCCCGTCCTGATACAGCCGCGACCGTTGCTGACGACCCGTCAGATCAGCGCTACCGTGCCCTCATGGAGAACGCACTGGAGAACGCACTGGAGAGCACGAAGGCCACCGGGACCCTCCCGCTGATCATCTCCGTCGACGACCACACCGTCGAACCCCCCACCGTCTGGCAGGACCGCATCCCGAAGAAGCACCTGGACACGGCCCCGCGCATCGTCCGCGCCCCGCTGAAGGAGATGACCTTCCTCGGCGGACGCTTCAAGCCCGTGATGGGCGAACCCGGTGACGACGGCCCGATCGGCGACTGGTGGGTCTACGAGGATCTGAGCCGCCCCCTCACCCGCCTGGACACCGCCGTCGGCTTCAGCCGGGACGAGATCAAGCTCGAGGTCATCACCTACGAGCAG
This sequence comes from Streptomyces sp. NPDC002588, assembly GCF_040295925.1. Lineage (NCBI taxonomy): Bacteria > Bacillati > Actinomycetota > Actinomycetes > Kitasatosporales > Streptomycetaceae > Streptomyces > Streptomyces sp. NPDC002588. The sequence continues at coordinate 92,512 of NZ_JBEOWF010000024.1, read as the reverse complement.
ATGCGGCCGGGTTCGTACGACGTGCCGTCCCGGCTCGCCGACATGGACGTCAACCACGTCCAGTCCGCCGTCTGCTTTCCCACCTTCCCGCGCTTCTGCGGCCAGACCTTCACCGAGGCCGCCGATCACGAGCTGGGTCTGCTGTGCGTGCGCGCCTACAACGACTGGATGGTCGAGGAGTGGTGCGGCCCGCAGGCGCGGGGCCGGCTCATCCCCCTCACCCTGATCCCCCTCTGGGACGCCGAGCTGGCGGCCGCCGAGGTCCGCCGCAACGCCGAACGCGGAGTCAGGGCCGTCGCGTTCTCCGAGATACCCCCGCACCTCGGCCTGCCCTCCGTGCACACCGACTACTGGGACCCGTTCCTCGCCGCCTGCGACGAGACCGGCACGGTCGTCGCCATGCACATCGGCTCCAGCAGCCGGATGCCGTCCACGTCGGAGGACGCCCCGCCGGCCGTCGGCTCCACCATCACCTTCGCCAACTGCTGCTTCTCGATGGTCGACTGGCTGATGAGCGGCAAGTTCGAACGCTTCCCCAACCTCAAGGTCATGTACGCCGAGGGCCAGATCGGCTGGATCCCCTACATCCTGGAGCGCGCCGACGTCGTCTGGGAGGAGAACCGCGGCTGGGGCGGGGTCGCCGACAAGGTCCACCGGCCGCCGTCCGAACTCTTCGCCGACCATGTCTTCGGCTGCTTCTTCGACGACGCCTTCGGGCTGCGCAACCTGGACTCCATCGGCATCGGCAACGTCCTCTACGAGACCGACTACCCCCACTCCGACTCCACCTGGCCCGATTCCCGCCAGGTCGGCGAGGCCCAGATGGGCCACCTGGACCCGGAGGTCGTCGAACGGATCGTGCGGGGCAACGCGATCGACCTGCTGGGGCTGACCCCCGAAGGACTGTGGCGCAGCAGCTGACCCCCGGCGTCCGCCGCCACCTCTGTTTCCTGGCGGCGGACGACGGAACGAACTCTTGTATGACGGACCGTCAGCATCGACCATGGGCCCCACACCGTCTATATGACGGCTCGTCAGATCAACCTCGCGAGAGGGGAAAAGCTGTGCCGGACTCACCGGACGGACGCCTCGACTACGGCATCCAGCTCCCCGTCCAGTCCCAGTCCACGCTCTACGCCGAACCCTGGGAGGCGGACGCGGGCCCGGCCGACCTGGTCGCCGTCGCCCGCGCCGCCGAGAGCGCCGGCTTCGCCTACATCGCCGTCTGCGACCACGTGGCGATCCCGCGGCGCCTCGCGGACGCCATGAGCACGGTGTGGTACGACCCCGTGGCCACCCTCGCCCACCTCGCGGCCGTGACCGAACGCGTCCGGCTGCTCGCCCACGTCGCCGTCGTCGGGCTGCGGCACCCCCTCCTCACGGCCAAGCAGTACGCCACCCTCGACCACCTCAGCGGCGGACGGCTCGTCCTCGGCGTCGGCGCCGGACACGTACGGGAGGAGTTCGAGGCGCTCGGGGTCGGCTTCGAACAGCGGGGAGCGGTCCTCGACGAGACGCTCGACGCGCTTCGGGCCGCGCTCGGCGAGGAGGAGTTCCCGGCCCACCACGGGAAGCTGTACGACTTCGAGGGGCTCGGGCAGCGCCCCAGACCGGCTCAGGCGCAGGTGCCGCTCTGGGTGGGCGGATCCTCCCCGGCGGCCGTCCGCCGCGCCGCCCTCAAGGGGGACGGCTGGCTGCCCCAGGGCGACCCCAGGGACCGGCTGCCCACGCAGATCGAGACCATCGAACGGCTGCGGGACGAGGCCGGCCGGGCCGGCCGGCCGTTCTCGATCGGCGCCATCACCGAACCCCTGTACGTCGGCACCCCCGCCTGGGACGTCGGCCGCCGTACCCTCACCGGTCCGCCGGAGGCCCTCGCGGAGTCCCTGCGCGCCTACGCCGCGATGGGCGTGGACCAGATCCAGGTCAGGTTCCGCTGCCGCGGCCGCACCGAACTCACCGACCAGCTGGCCGCGTTCGGCGGCGAGGTGGGCCCGCTGCTCCGGGGCGGGCCGCCGGACGGCACGGACGGAACTTCTTGAACATTTGAACACGTCCACGCCGGGCCGCGTATGGAGGAACGTACGGACGTGATGGCTGTGACGGAAGGACCCGTGCAGTGCGATCCACCGAGCCCCCCTTACGGCGGCTGACCGTCGCCGTCGTCTGCCCGGACGGCGACTGGCCCCACGACGACTGGCCGGCCCCGGACGACGCGTACGTGGGCCGGATCGTGCGCCCGGACCCGCCCTTCCGCGTCCCGGAGGGCACGGACGTCGTCGTGCTGCGGTGCGAGAACCCGTCGGTGTCCCTCCCGGAACTGCGGGCCGCCTCGGGCGACACGGACCTGCCGGTGATCGTCGTCAGCCCGCGCGGGGACACCGACACGGTGGTCGGGGTGTTCCAGGACGGCGCGGGCTGTCTGGTCGAGGACGACTACTGCACCCACATGCTGTCCTCGGCCGTGATGGCGGCCACCGTCGGCCACACGTACCTCTCCCCGACCGCGTGCGCCGCCCTGCGGGAGGGGGCCTGGCGGATGACGGCGGGCCCCCACCCGCAGGGCGCGATCGAGCGGCTGCGGGCACTCCTCTCGCCGCGCGAGCGGGAGGTCATGGAACTGCTGTCGACCGGCCTGGGCGCGCAGGAGATCGGGCTGAGGTTACGGCTGAGCGAGAAGACCGTCCGCAACAACCTCAGCAACATCTACGCCAAGCTGGACGCGCGGGGCAGCACGGACGCGGTCCTGCGCTGGCTCGGCGCCACACCGGCCGCGCCTGTGCTTCGCACCTGAGAACCGTCAGGGCGCCGGAACCTCGCTGAGCGGGATCTCCAGGTCGGTGACGTTGTCGCCGCCCTCACCGAATCCGGCTTCCGTGCGGAGGCTGTTGCCCGAGTTCAGGATGCCGTTCGCCTCGGGCGTTCCGCATTTCACGTTGCGCAGCCAGAGGCGGCCGTCCGGAGTTCCGTTCTTCAGGATCTGCGGGTAGAAGACATGGACTGTCGTTCCGCCCTCGCTCGGCGCGAAGAACACCTTCTGGCCGTTCTGCTCCTCCTTGTAGGTGGCCCGCAGGAATCCGCTGACATCGGTGCGCTTGGCGGACCACATGAAGAAACCGATGCTGTCCGGCTGGACGGTGTCGGAGCGGCTGAACGCAAGACCGGTCGTCTTGTCGTCGCGGGTGATGTTGATTTCCGAGGTGTTGAACTTCAGACCGATCTCGAAGAACGAGTTGCCCAGTTTTGTACCGGCGTCGGCGGTGAAACCGTCCTCCAGCTGAATGGTCCTGGTGACGGACGTGCTCACGCTGAACGTGTTCGTCGCCGCGGTCGTCGATCCGCAGTTCTGGGTCACGGGCGAGACGCGCTGATTGGGTCCGAGACTGTTCGCCTTGAACTGCACGTCGACGAACTCGCAGTTCTCCAGTCTCTCCGAGTCGGCGGCACAGTCGGCGGTCACCTCGGAGGGGGTGGCGGCACCTGCCTGGTTCATCAGCGGAACGGCCACGGCGAGCGCCGCGACGGGGGCCAGGGCGAGGGTGATGCGCTTCTTCCTGCTGCGGTGCCTTCTCGTGCGGGGGGTGGCGGCGGTCATGGGATCTCCTGACGGTGACGTACGTGGTGAGCGGGGAATTCCGGTGCTGTTGCCGGGGTCAGCAGTCCTCCAGGACCGCCTTCGAGGTGCCGTCCGCGACACCGGGCGCGCCCGCCGCGCCGGGCAGGATCACCGGCCCCTCGACGACGTCCGGCGCCACGAAGTTCTGCTCGGGTGAGGGGTTCACGGCGAAGCTTCCGGGATCGGCGTCGATCCGCACCCGCCATTCGCCGGTCATGCGCTGCATCCTCGGCGTGAACTCCATGTGGAGCACCTTGCCGACCGGCACCTCCCGCTGTTCGGTGGCGCCGGCCGTGGCCGACTTCACGGTCATGTCCAGCGTGCCCTTGTGCTTGAGCCAGGACCCGCTGAGGAATCCGAAGAGGCCGCCGCCACCGCCCTGCTGGGTCACCGTGTACTTGCCCTGGCCCTGGGCCGCCGAAGCCGACCAGGTGATGGAGACCTTCGCGGGTGCGGTGGCGTTGGGCTCGCAGTTGGGGAAGTCGACGGACGACTTCTCGGTGGGGCCGTCGAAGGTCTCGAACTTCGTCTCGGCGAAATCGCAGTTGTCGGCCATGAAGCCGTCCGCGAAGCCGCCCCCGAAATCCTCCACCGACTGCTGTTTCCCGTTCAGCACCGCGGACCGCTGGCACATGGTCATGATCTGCTCCGGTGTCTTCTCGTCGGCCGCGTTCGCCGACGGAAGCAGGGTGACGATCGCTCCGCCGGTCGCCAGCGCCGCGCCGATCGCCACATACCGGACTTTCCTGTTCCGCAGTTTTCTCCTGGCCACTCCGGACTCCGTCCTTGGTCTCTGCTTTACCTGGCCGTGAAGGATTATTGGGGTCCCGTACAGGCCGTGGACAGAGTCAAATGTCCCTACTTTCAAGTCACTTGATGTGTGCTTGTGCAATCCGGGTCCGGTGGTCACGACATCTGACGATTCGTCAGATGCGGCGCTACGATGCGGGAATCCAGCGATGCGACGCCAAGGAGGCCGGCATGGGCAAGCTCGACGGACGGGTGGTCCTCGTCACCGGATCGGCGCGCGGCCAGGGCGAACAGGAGGCCCGGCTGTTCCGGGAGGAGGGTGCCGAGGTCGTCGTCGCCGATGTGCTCGACGAGCAGGGCAGGGCGCTCGCCGAGGAGCTCGACGCGCTGTACGTCCACCTCGACGTCGGGGAGGAGGACGGGTGGCGGGCCGCCGTGCGGGTCGCCAAGCAGGCCTACGGCCACCTCGACGGCCTGGTCAACAACGCCGGCATCCTGCGCTTCAACGCCCTCGTCGACACCCCCCTCGACGAGTTCATGCAGGTCGTACGGGTCAACCAGGTCGGCTGTTTCCTGGGTATCCGGACCGTCGCGCCCGAGCTGGCCGACGGTGGAACCATCGTCAACACCGCGTCCTACACCGGGGTCACCGGCATGGCCGCGGTGGGCGCGTACGCGGCGACCAAGCACGCCGTACTCGGTCTCACCCGGGTCGCCGCCCTGGAGCTGGCGCCCCGCCGCATCCGCGTCAACGCGGTCTGTCCCGGGGCCGTCGACACGGCGATGTCCAACCCGGCCCGCCTCGACCCCGACGCCGACCCCGAGGAGACGACCCGCGCACTCGACTCCCTCTACCGCAAGCTGGTCCCGCTGGGCCGGATCGGCAGGCCGGAGGAGGTGGCGAGCCTCGCGCTGTTCCTCACCTCGGAGGACTCGTCGTACATCACCGGTCAGCCGTTCGTGATCGACGGGGGATGGCTGGCGGGAGTCAGTGTCATCTGACGGCTCATCAGCTCTTGACCCTCCATGCGGGTGGTGCGACAGTTCGTCGAAACTGACGGTACGTCAGAAATCTTCGTGAACCGGGGATGGTGAACCGCCTTGGAATTCGGGCTCTTTGTACAGGGATACGTGGGCAAGCGTGCCGAGACCGACCCCCTCGCCGAGCACAAGGCGCTGATGGAGGAGACCGAGTACGTCATCCAGGCGGACAAGTCCGGCTTCAAGTACGCCTGGGCGTCCGAGCACCACTTCCTGGAGGAGTACTCCCACCTCTCCGCCAACGAGGTCTTCCTCGCCTACCTCGCCCACGCGACCGAGCGGATCCACCTGGGATCGGGCATCTTCAACCCCCTCGCCCAGGTCAACCACCCCGTGAAGGTCGCCGAGAAGGTCGCCATGCTCGACCACCTCAGCGAGAACCGCTTCGAGTTCGGCAGCGGGCGCGGCGCCGGCTCGCACGAGATCCTCGGCTTCCTCCCCGGCATCACCGACATGAACTACACCAAGGAGATCTGGGAGGAGACGATCGCCGAGTTCCCCAAGATGTGGACCCAGGACGAGTACGTCGGCTTCCAGGGCAAACACTGGCAGCTCCCGCCGCGCAAGGTCCTGCCGAAGCCGTACGGCAAGTCCCACCCGGCGATGTGGTACGCGGCCGGGTCGCCGCCGTCGTACGAGATGGCGGCGCGCAAGGGCCTGGGCGTGCTCGGCTTCAGCATCCAGAAGGTCTCCGACATGGAATGGGTGCTGGAGAAGTACAAGACGGCGATCGTCGACGCGGAACCCGTCGGGGACTTCGTCAACGACAACGTGATGGTGACGACGACGGCGATCTGCGCGCCGACGCACGACGAGGCGATACAGGTCGCCGTCAACGGGGGGCTGCACTACCTGCCGTCGCTGGTGTTCCGGTACCACGACACCTTCCCGCGGCCCGAGGGCTTTCCGGTGTGGCCGGAGACGCTGCCCGAGTACACCCCCGAGTTCGTCGAACTCCTCGTGGAGGAGGAGCTGTTGATCTGCGGCGACCCGGACGAGGTGCTGCGGCAGTGCAAGCGGTGGGAGCAGGCGGGGGCGGACCAGCTGTCCTTCGGACTGCCGGTGGGGGTGCCGAAGGAGGAGACGCTGCGGACGATCCGGCTGATCGGGGAGCACGTGATTCCGAAGATCGACACAGATCCCGTTCACCGGACGACGCGGTTCCGGCAGGCCGTCTGATCGTCCGTCGGCGGGTGCGGGTCGGTTGTGGCTGGTCGCGCTCACGCGGCGGAGCCGCATGTCGGCACAGCCCCGCGCCCCTGAAGTACCTGATCTCCCCGGCGTCCGAGGAGGGGCCGCATGCTCGATCACGTCATCAAAGGTGCGACCGTCGTCGACGGGACCGGTGCGCCCGCCTACGTTGCCGACGTCGGGATACGGGACGGCCGTATCGCCGTGATCGGTACCGTCACGGAGGAGTCCCGGACGTCCGAGGACGCCGCCGGGCTCGTCCTCGCGCCCGGGTTCGTCGACCCGCACACGCACTACGACGCCCAGCTGTTCTGGGATCCGTACGCCACCCCGTCCCTGAACCACGGGGTGACCACGGTCGCGGCCGGGAACTGCGGGTTCACCCTCGCGCCGCTGAACCCCGCCCGTCCCCAGGACGCCGACTACACCCGCCGCATGATGTCCAAGGTGGAGGGGATGTCGCTGGTCGCGCTGGAGGAGGGGGCGCCCTGGAGCTGGAGTTCGTTCGGGGAGTATCTGGACGCGTTGGAGGGGCGGATCGCCGTCAACGCCGGGTTCATGGTGGGGCACTGCGCGCTGCGCCGGTACGTGATGGGCGCGGACGCCGTCGGCGGGCAGCCGACCGCGGAGCAACTGGACGAGATCGTGGGGCTGTTGCACGACGCCATGGACGCCGGGGCATGGGGTTTCTCCACCACGCAGTCCTCCAGCCACTCCGACGGCGACGGGCAGCCCGTCGCGTCCCGGCACGCCCGGCCGGAGGAACTGCTCGCCCTGGCGCGGGCGGTGGGCGAACACGAGGGGACGCAGATCGAGGCGATCGTCGCCGGCTGCCTGGACCAGTTCAGCGATGCCGAGATCGACCTGTTCGTGGAGCTGAGCGCGGCGGCCGGACGCCCCCTGAACTGGAACGTCCTGACGATCGACGCGGCCGTACCGGAGCGGGTGCCCCGGCAGTTGGCGGCGAGTGAGCGGGCCCGGAAGGCCGGGGGGCGGGTGGTGGCCCTGACCATGCCGATCCTCACGCCGATGAACATGTCCCTCGGCACCTTCTGCGCGCTGAACCTGATTCCCGGGTGGGGTCCGGTCCTCGGTCTGCCCGTCCCCGAGCGGATCGGGAAACTGCGGGACCCGGCCGTCCGGGCGGAGATGCTGCGGCGGGCCGAGTCCAAGGAGGCGGGCGTCTTCCGGCGGCTCGCGAACTTCGGGCGGTACGTCATCGGCGACACGTACAGCGCGGCGAACGAGGGGCTCACGGGCCGGGTGGTGCGGGACATCGCGCAGGAGCGCGGACAGGACCCGTTCACCACCCTGGTGGAGATCTGCACGGCCGACGAACTGCGTACGGTCCTGTGGCCCATGCCGAGCGACAACGACCCGGCGTCCTGGGCGCTGCGCGCCGAGACCTGGCAGCACGAGGACGTGATGCTCGGCGGCTCCGACGCCGGCGCGCATCTGGACCGGATGTGCGGGGCGCCGTACACGACCCGCTTCCTCGGCGACTGTCTGCGGGGGCGGAAGCTGATGGGGCTCGAGCAGGCGGTGCAGATGCTGACCGGCGACCCGGCGCGGCTGTTCGGGCTGCGCGAGCGGGGTCAGGTGCGGGAGGGCTGGCATGCGGACCTCGTCCTGTTCGACCCGGAGCGGATCGACGCGGGCAAGGCCACCCTGGTGCACGACCTGCCGGGTGACAGTCCGCGGCTGGACTCCCGGGCGGAGGGGGTACGGGCCGTGTGGGTCAACGGGGTCGCGGCCATCCGGGACGACGTGGTGACGGGCGAGGTACCCGGGCGGGTGCTGCGGTCGGGGCGGGACACCAGGACGGTGAGCACCAGGTGACGTCCTTCGAGGCCGACGGGCAGCGGCTGTTCGTCGGCGGGGCCTGGGTCGAGCCCGAGGGCGGCCACTACCCGGTGACCGACCCGGCCACCGAGGAGACCGTCGGCGGTGCGCCGGAGGCCTCGCGGGAGCAGGCGCTCGCCGCCTGCGCCGCGGCCCGTGAGGCCTTCGGGCCGTGGTCGCGCACGGCGCCGGAGGAACGGGCGGCCGTGCTGGGGAGGGCCGCCGACATCATCCGGGGGCAGCTTGAGCCGTACGCCTCCCTCGCCCAGGCCGAGACCGGGGCCACGACCGGCACCGCGCGCGGAATGCAGGTGGGGGTGGGCGCGGCCCGTTTCCGGCGGTACGCGCGCGTGGAGAGCGCGGAGTGGGCGATCCCGCCGCAGATCAACGAGGCGGGGCCGATGGGCAGGGCGGGGGTCATGGGGGCGGTGGCGGTCCGCCAGCCCGTCGGGGTCGTCGCCTGCATCACCTCGTACAACAACCCCTGGGCGAATCCGGCCGGGAAGATCGCGCCCGCGCTGGCCATGGGCAACACGGTGGTCGTGAAGCCCGCCCCGCAGGATCCGCTGTCCGTCTACCGGATGGCGGAGGCGCTGGAGGCGGCGGGCGTGCCGCGCGGGGTGGTGAACGTGGTCTCCGGGCAGGCGGTCGCGGTGGGCGAGGCGGTCGTGGAGTCGCCGGACGTGGACATGGTGAGCTTCACCGGGTCCACGGCCGTCGGGCAGCGGATCGCCGAGGTGTGCGGGCGGGAGATGAAACGCCAGCTGATGGAGCTGGGCGGGAAGGGCGCGGCGGTCGTCTTCGACGACGCGGACGTCGCATCGGCGGTGTCCGGGATCGGCACCACCTTCTCCTTCTACAGCGGACAGATCTGCACGGCGCCCACCCGGGTGCTGGCCCAGCGCGGGGTGTACGACCGGCTGGTGGAACAACTGGCCGCCTACGCGGGCCGGTTGCCGGTGGGTGACCCGCGGCGGCCCGGGACGGTCGTCGGGCCGGTGATCTCGGCGGCGCACCGCGACCGGGTGGAGTCGTACGTGGAACTGGGGCGGAAGGAGGGCGCGGTGGTCCTCGCGTCCGCCGGCCGACTGCCCGACAGCGGTTTCTACATCGGCCCGACCGTGCTCGCCGACTGCACGAACGACATGCGGGTGGCCCGGGAGGAGATCTTCGGGCCGGTGGTGACGGTCATCCCCTTCGACGAGGAGGAAGAGGGGATCGCCCTGGCCAACGACAGCGACTACGGCCTGATCGACTACGTCTGGTCGGGCGACGTGGCCCGGGCGTTCCGGGTGGCGCGGCGGCTGCGGGCCGGCGGGGTCGGCATCAACACGGTGGGCCGGAACATGGAGGCGCCGTTCGGGGGGTTCAAGAAGAGCGGTGTCGGGCGGGACGTGGGGTCGTACGCGCTGCACGCGTACAGCGAGGTGCAGGCGATCGTCTGGCCGGGATGATGTGCCCTTTGGAACCACGGGGACTGTCCCGGGCGTGCAGACAGTGCGGTGCCGGAGGTCCAAAACCGGGCGGTAGCCTCTGAATTGACCGGACGGACACGTAGCGTCCGGACGCGGGAGATACGGACAGTGGTTCTGTCCATTCGTCGTGTCTACCCCCGTAAGACATTCAGAAAACGTTCTGGAGACCACACTTGAAGCTCGCCAAGCGTCTCGCCCTCACCACCACGGCCGTCGCCCTCGGGGTCGCCGGTACCTTCCTGGCCACGACGGCCGACGCCGCGCCCGCGCAGCCGGCCGTCGCCAAGATCAGCGTTCCCGACGCCCTCAAGGTGCCCGACGGCAACAAGCTCACCGGCGTCTTCGACGCCAAGGGCGTCCAGACCTACACCTGCACCGACGGCGCCTGGAAGCTCCTGGAGCCCGCCGCCACCCTGTCGTACAAGAGCGACAAGTCGCACCGCCCCGTCGCCCTGCACTCCCGCGGCCCGGTCTGGGTCTCCACGGTGGACGGCAGCGCGGTCAACGCCACCGCTGTGGCCACCTCCCCCAAGACCGGCACCATCCCCGAGGTCCTCCTGCAGGCCACCGCCACCCGCGGCACCGGCGTCTTCGCCGACGTCACCTACGTCCAGCGTCTGAACACCTCCGGCGGCGTCGCGCCCACCACCGCGTGCACCGGCACCGAGCAGGTCGGCGTCCCCTACTCCGCGACCTACGCCTTCTACAAGCCGGCGAAGTGACACGGTAGGCGGACGACGCCACGGCAGTGGCCCCCGGTGCGCGAGGGGGCCGCTGCCGCTGTCGTGGGGGCGTCAGTCGGCCAGGTCCACCCGTACCGTGAGCAGTCCCGTCCCCAGGGCCCGTACGGCCGCGCTGTTGCCCTTGGGCAGGGTGCGCAGCCGGGCCACCGGGTCGTCGTCCGGCATCAGGTGGGCCGTACCGGTGTGCCAGCGCCCGCCGATCCGTACCCGCACCCGCGGGTCGGCCTGGATGTTGCGGACGTACTGCGACCGCTCCCCGAACTCGGAGACCAGCCAGAAGGTGTCGTCGATCCGCCGGCCGCCCAGCGGGGTGCGGCGGGGCAGGCCGGAGACACGGCCGGTGGTCTCCAGGAGCGTGTGGAACGGCAGACGGCGCATGAGCGGGTTGGCGACGTACCGCTGGAAGGCGGTGGTCGCGCGGAAACGGAGGTCGGTGGGTCGGGACATCGTCCGTAGTGCTCCTTCACACAAGGCGCTGTTGCTTGAATGGTCCCTGATGCCGGTGTGACGAGAGCGGGTGGCTGCGTATGCGAGTGGTGACCTGGAACCTGTGGTGGCGTTTCGGCCCGTGGCGCGAGCGGCAGAAGGCGATCCTCGCCGTCCTGCGCGAGCTGCGCCCCGACGTGGTCGGCCTGCAGGAGGTGTGGGCCTCGGAGGGGGAGAACCTCGCGGAGTGGCTCGCCGGCGAACTGGGCCTGCACTGCACCTGGGCCCCCTCCCCGGCACCGGAACGCTGGCGCCGGCGGATCGAGGACGAGGACGCGGACACGGTCGACGTGGGCAACGCGATCCTGAGCCGCCGGCCGGTCACCGAGCGGGCGACGCTGCTGCTCCCGGCCCCGCCGGAACTGGCCGACGGCCGCCAGGCCCTGTTCGCCCGCATCTCCACCCCGGCCTACGACATCCCCTTCTTCACCACGCACCTCACCTCCGCACCGAGCGCCTCCGCCGTCCGCTGCCAACAGGTCACCGCCCTGGCCGAGTTCGTGGCCCGGCACCGGGGCACGGGCCCGCATCCCCCGGTCGTCACCGGCGACTTCAACGCCGGCCCCGACTCCGACGAGGTGCGCCTCTTCGGCGGTTACAACACCGCTCCGGCGGTTCCCCGCCAAGTCCTCTACGACGCCTGGGAGTACGCGGATCAGTCCGCCCCCGCCGCCACCTGGACTTCCGAGAACCCCCATTCGGCGCGGGTGCTGACGCCTCCGGCCCGCATCGACTACATCCACGTGGGCCCGCCCGGCCCGGTCGGCGAGGGCCACGTCCGTGCGGTCCGCCGGGCGGGCGACGCCCCTGTGGACGGGGTGTGGCCGACGGACCACGCGGCGGTGGTGGCGGATCTGGCGGACGGCCCTTAGCGCGTGGCGTACGCGCGGATGAACGCGTGGACTCCGTCGATCATGGTCTGGCGGACCCTCTCCGGGTCGGGGTTGGCGGGGACCGGCTGGCGGTCGTAGGCCAGCAGGATGGTCAGCGCGAAGAAGTGGTCGCCGGCCAGGCGCGGGTCGTCCGTGTCCAGGAGCCCGGCCTCGACGAAGTGGGCGAGGCGTTCGGCGAGCGCTTCCTGTACCGCCGCCGTCGCGATGTCGTCCGTGGTCGTCGGCGTCCGCAGCCGCTCCTGGGCGACGAGGGCGAACCCTGCGGCGTAGTCGGCGGAGCCGACGATCGTCGTGCCGAGCTCGATCGCCAACGCGGTGAGCGCCGCCTCCAGTTGCGGCACGGTCGTGATCGGCGCGCCCTCCGGGAGATGCTCGTCGAGCGCCCGGCGCCCCGTGGCCGACAGTGACTCCGACGTGTCGCTGAGGATGGCCAGGAAGAGGCGCCGCTTGTCGCCGAAGTAGTCGTACACGGTGCGCTTCGAGACGGCCGCCCGGGCCGCGACGGCATCCATGCTGACGCGGTCCACGCCCTCGTGGACGAACAGATCCCGGGCGGCGGCGAGGATCGCCTTCCGCTTCTCCGAGGACCCCTCGCGCACCGTCTTCTCCGTACCGACAGCCTTCATTTCCACCTCCAGGAGCACTCTACACCGTGCAGTTTACTTACTGCACTGCACGGTGTAGTGTCGCCGTCCGGCAGCGCCGCCAGGCCCTCCCGGAGAGAGGAACCACGCCCATGCCACAAGCGCCCGCCGTCTCCGCCTCGGCGACGGCTGCGCCCTCGGCGCCCTCGACGCCTGCGCGCCAGAGGCGTCGATCGTGGCCGTCGAGGTCCCGGCGGGCGCCGTCGCGCCCCTCGCCGACCGCTGGCCCCGCCACCACTTCCTGCCCGCTGCGGGGGCGCCGGGTGACGCACTGCAGTCCTGGCTCGAACCTGCCGTGGCAGAAGGCGAGTTCATGGACGTCGACGGCGCCGTGCTGCTGGGCCACGCCCAGTCCGTCCAGCGCTGGCGGCGGGTGCTCACCGACACCCGAACCTGCCGCGCCGCGCCATCACCACGAGGCCGTACTGGGCCACCGGCAGGGCGGGACTGTAGCCCGACCGACCCCCGGAACCACAACGAACCCGAAGGACTGATCATGACCGAGACACACCGCCCCCGCCGCAACCGCTCCGTACTCGTCTCCGGCGCGAGCATCGCCGGCCCCGCGATCGCCTACTGGCTGCACCGCCACGGCTTCGACGTCACCGTCGTCGAGAAGGCCGGCACCGTGCGCGGTGGCGGCTACCCCATCGACATCCGCGGCAGCGCCCTCGAGGTGGTGCGGCGCATGAACGTCCTGCCCCAGCTGCAGAAGGCCCACGTCAACACCCGCCGCATCACCTTCGTGGACTCCGACGGCAGCACCATCGCCGCACTGCCCGCCGAGAACATCGCCATCGGCGCCGACGGCGACCTCGAGGTGCGGCGCGGCGACCTGACCGGGATTCTCCACGACGCCGTCCGCGAGTCCGTCGCGTTCATGTTCAACGACTCCATCGCCACGCTCGACGACCGCCCCGACGGCATCGAGGTGACCTTCCGCAGCGGCGCCCGCCGCACCTTCGATGTCGTCGTCGGAGCCGACGGAATCCACTCCCACACCCGCCGGCTGATCCTCGGCCCCGAGGAGCGCTTCCACCACTACCTCGGCGCCTGCTTCGCCGGCTTCACCCTCCCCAACCACCTCGGGCTCTCCCACGAGGGCATGCTGTGGAACACCCCGACCCAGCGTGCCGCCCTCTATGCCGCGGGCTCCGGCCGGCAGGTGTACGGACTGCTCTCCTTCAGGCGCCCCGACCTGCCCTTCGACGTCTTCCGCGCTCCCGACGCGCAGCGGGAACTGGTCGCCGCCGCCTTCCCGGAGGGCAGCTGGGAGATTCCCCGGATGGTCGCCGAGATGCGCGCCGCCGAGGACCTGTTCTTCGATGCCGTCACCCAGATACGGATGACGAGCTGGTCCCTGGGCAGGGTCGCGCTGGTCGGCGACGCCGCTTACGCGCCGTCGTTCCTGACGGGGCAGGGCACCGGCCTCGCCCTGGTCGGCGCCTATGTGCTGGCAGGCGAGTTGGCCGCGCATGCCGACCACGCGGAGGCGTTCGACGCCTATGACAGGGTGCTGAGGCCGTTCGTGACCCTCAATCAGGAGCTCGCGAACGAGGGCGACACCGAGCTCTTCCCCGCCACGGAGGAGTCCCTCCGGGAGCGCAACGCCGCCCTGCGCACGCTCTCCGCGCTCCCGGCCGACCCTCCGCACGCCACGTACAGCGCGCTCACCCTCCCCGACTACGACTGACCTTCACCTCCTCGGCCACCCGGACCGCCGAGAACCCCCGCTCGGCACGGTTGCTGACGTGCTGTCAGAGGATGGTGCCGAGGTCGGCGCCGGTCAGGTCACAGCTCGCCTCCCACAGCCGCGCCGCCACGGCGGTGTCGGTGAGGTGGTTCCACACCGGTTCACGTCGGGGCTCGCCGCGCAGGCCGAAGACGCGCGGTTCCCACAACTGGCCTCCCAGCACGGCCGGGTCGAGCACCGCCCGGACCGCGGGCCAGGCGCCGGCGTGCTTGCCCTGGACGAGGAGGGCCGCGGGTGCCGCGCCCAGTCGTGCGCCGGTGGTTCGCACATGGACCGGCGGCCGTGACGGGGTGAGGGAGTCCAGCGCGCCGCCGGGATGGACCACCACGCTCGCCACCGTGCTGCCGGCAGCGCGCAGACAGCGGTCGAGTTCGACACCGAAGTACATCTGCGCCAGCTTGGAGCGTCCGTAGGTGCGCTTGGGCCGGTAGTCGTTCCGGGACTGCAGGTCGTCGAGGTCGAGCCGCTCGGACTTCGCCGCGAAACTGCCCATGGTCACGACGCGGGCCGCCGGCGCGGCCGCGAGCAGCGGCATCAGCCACCGGGTCAACGCGAAGTGCCCGAGGTGGTTGGTGCCGAACATGAGCTCGTGCCCGTCCGCGGTCTCCCTGCGGGGCGGGTCGTCGAGCGCGACGCCGGCGTTGTGGACCACCGCGTCAAGGCGTTCCACCCCCAGCGATTCCACCACGGTCGCGAGCGACGAGAGGTCGGCGAGGTCCAGCCGCACGGCCCGCACCCGGGCGCCGGGGACCCGCGCACGTATCGAGGCCGTGGCGACCTCGGCCCTGGCGGGGTTCCGGCTGCCGATGACGACGGTGGCTCCGGTCTCCGACAGCTGCTCCGCGACGAAGTACCCGATGCCGGCATTGCCGCCGGTGACCAGGAAGACGCTGCCATCGGCGCGCGGCAGGCGGTGGACGTTCCAGGGCGGGGTGGAGGACGTGGACGGCATGGCGACGGGGCTCCCTCGCGGTCGAGGACGCCCGGCGGCTGCTCCGCCGGGCGACTGGACATCCACGGTTCCAGCGGCCACCGACACATCTCCCACAGCTCACCGACAACCCGCCGAGGGTCTGTCGGCGACACGGCGCAGAGCGCCGAACGCTCAGTCGCGTCCCGCCCTCCTCACCCCCGCCCCAGGAACACCGGATTCGTGAGCGCCGCCAACGTCCCCGGCAGCGGCGGGGCCGTCGCCTCGTGGCGTACCTCCGCGCGTACGTACGCCGCGTACGAGGGGGTCGTGCCCCACTCCACCACGCCCGCCCCCGACTCCGGCAGCGGGGCGCTCGTGAGGATGACGCCCTCGTCCGTGACGAAGCGGACCGTGCAGCCGGGTGCGCCGGTCACCTCCAGGCGGACGGTCACCGGGGCGTCCGCCGCCACCGCCAACCGCTCGCCGATTCCCGCCCGTCGGCCCCGGCCGCCCGACACCGACAGGGACAGCGACACCGCGCTCGACTCGGCCACATAGACCCGCCCCGCCCGGATGCCCTCCTGGATCGCCTCCCGGGTGAGGCCGTCGGCCAGGACCACCGTCTGCGGCAGGCCCACCACGTCCGGGTCCCGGTGCGCGTCGCTGTTGCCCACCGCCGGCAGCCATTTCCCGGTCCCGCCCCGGAGCGTCGCGTCCCACGCAGCCAGAGCCACCTCGTCGTCCGGGGTGTACGGGCCGTTCCACACCTCCACCGCGTCCGCCTCCCCGAAGCCGAACTTCCAGGAGCAGCCGACGCAGGTGGCGTGCGGGTGGGCGGGGATCACCAGTCCTCCCGCCTGCCGGATCTCGCGCGCGAACCGGCCGAAGCGGTTGTCCCGCGCCCGGTACCGCCAGTCCACGAACGTCCCCGGGCGGGTCCCCAGCGCCAGCACATGGCCGTTGCGGGTCGTCACCTCCTCGCCGAGCAGTACCAGCAGGTCGTCGCCGGCCACCTTCGCCCACGCCCCGTGTCCGGCGTGCGTGTTGTGCTCCGAGGTGTTGATGAAGTCCAGGCCCGCCGCCCGGGCGAGGGTCCCGATCTCCGCCGGGGTGCGGCGGCCGTCGGAGTACCAGGAGTGCAGGTGGCAGTCGCCCCGGTACCAGGCCCGGCCCCGGCCCCGCGCGGAGGAGGGCGGGTAGGACACGGGTGCCGTCGTGCCCGGTTCGCCGTACGTCAGGGTCACCGTGATCTCGTACGACAGTCCCCGCGGCGCCACCGCGTAGGGGCCGAGGGCGATGTGCCACACGCCGGGACGGACCGGGCCGGGTACGTATCCCGGCGTCGCCTCGTCGGCCCGCACGAAGAACTCCGTCCGCGCGCCTCCCGACCAGCCCCGGAAGCCCTCCCCGCCCAGCCCGGTGCCCCGTTCGTCGAAGAGGCCGATGTCCAGGGCGTTGCCGGGGGTGCCGGCCGGCACGGACGGCCTGTCGTACGTGTACGAGACGCGCAGTTCCCGCACTCCCCGCGGGACGTCCACGGGGACGTACACGAAGTCGGGGGCGCCGGGCGGCAGGGTGCCGCGTAACGTCCTCGTCTCCGGTGCGCCGTCCGCGGCGGCCGCGAAGCTCACCCTTCCCACGGTAAGCGCGGCGGCGGCTCCGGTCGCCAGCAGCGCACGGCGTGCGATCCGATCTTCCGGCATGACTCTCCCTCACAATGCCGACCGGTCGGTATGGACACCGACCGCTTCTCCCGGTACAGATGAACCGGAACAGATGAACCTGCAGATGAAACGCAGAGGACCGCAGACGAACCCGCACCGAAAGGCCCCCCATGCGCATCGCCGTCACGATCTTCCTCACCGACGAGACGATCACCCCGACCCGCCTCGCCCGTGAGCTGGAGCAGCGCGGCTTCGCGGGCCTGTACCTGCCCGAGCACACCCACATCCCGGTGGAGCGGGCCACGCCGTACCCCGCGGGCGGCGAACTGCCGCGTGAGTACGGCCGTACGCTCGACCCCTTCGTCGCCCTCGGGCAGGCCGCCGCCGTGACCGAGAACCTCGGCCTCGGCACCGGTATCACCCTCGTCGCCCAGCACGACCCGATCGACCTCGCGAAGCAGATCGCGACCCTGGACCACCTCTCCGGCGGACGGTTCACGCTGGGCCTCGGCTTCGGGTGGAACGTCGAGGAGGCCGCCGACCACGGGGTGGAGTGGCGGACCCGGCGGGAACTCGTGCGGGACCGGATGGCGCTCATGCGGGCCCTGTGGAGCGACGAACCCACCTCCTACGACGGCGCGTACGGGTCGGTCCGGGCCAGCCTCGCGCACCCCAAGCCCGCGCAGAAGTCCCGCGGGCCGGTCGTCGGGCCCCGGACCCTCGTCGGCGGCGGCGCCGGACCGAAGCTGTTCTCGCACGTCTGCGAGTACGCCGACGGGTGGCTGCCGATCGGCGGGCGCGGTCTGTCCGAGTCGCTGCCGGTGCTGCGCGCCGCGTGGGCCGACGCGGGCCGGGACCCGCAGGCGCTGGAGGTCGTCCCGTACGCCGTCCAGCCGTCGGCGGGCAAGCTCGCGCACTACGCCGAGCTGGGCATCGAGGAGGCCGTCGTGCAGCTCCCGCCGGCCGGCGAGGCCGAGGTCCTCCGGGTACTCGACGACCTCGCCCGATTCCAGTGACACCGTGTAACGACGTCCGGGAGGGACGAATCGGGCGCCCCCGTCGGCCCTGATCAGCCCGAACGTATCCTCAAAGGATGACGACCTCCGCGACCTCCGGAACCGGCCCCGGTCCGACCCCCGGCCCCACCGAGAACTCCATGCGTCGCGCCCTCAAACGTGCCCGGGACGGCGTCGCGCTCGACGTGGGCGAGGCCGCCGTCCTGCTCCAGGCCCGCGGCGAGGCCCTCGAGGACCTCGCCGCGTCCGCCGCCCGGGTGCGGGACGCGGGGCTCGAGGCGGCGGGGCGGCCCGGCGTCATCACCTACTCGAAGAGCGTCTTCATCCCCCTCACCCGGCTGTGCCGGGACAAATGCCACTACTGCACCTTCGTCACCGTCCCCGGAAAGCTCCGCAGGGCCGGGCACGGGATGTTCATGTCGCCCGACGAGGTGCTCGACATCGCGCGCAAGGGCGCCGCCCTCGGCTGCAAGGAAGCCCTCATCACCCTCGGCGACAAGCCGGAGGAGCGGTGGCCCGAGGCCCGGGAGTGGCTCGACGCGCACGGCTACGACGACACCATCGCCTATGTCCGGGCCATCTCCATCCGGATCCTGGAGGAGACGGGCCTCCTCCCGCACCTCAACCCGGGCGTCATGTCCTGGACCGACCTCCAGCGGCTCAAGCCCGTCGCGCCCAGCATGGGCATGATGCTGGAGACCACCGCCACCCGGCTGTGGTCCGAGCCCGGCGGCCCCCACCACGGCTCCCCGGACAAGGAGCCCGCCGTACGGCTGCGGGTCCTCGAGGACGCCGGCCGCTCCTCCGTGCCCTTCACCTCGGGGATCCTGATCGGCATCGGGGAGACGTACGAGGAGCGGGCCGACTCGCTGTTCGCGCTGCGGAAGATCTCCCGCGCCTACCACGGCGTCCAGGAACTGATCATCCAGAACTTCCGTGCCAAGCCCGACACCGCGATGCGCGGCATGCCGGACGCGGAGCTGGACGAACTGGTCGCCACGGTCGCCGTGGCCCGGCACATCCTCGGGCCCGCCGCCTGCCTCCAGGCCCCGCCGAACCTGGTGGACAGCGAGTACGAGCGGCTGATCGGAGCCGGGATCGACGACTGGGGCGGGGTGTCCCCGCTCACCATCGACCATGTCAACCCCGAGCGGCCCTGGCCGCAGATCGAGGAACTCACCCGGCGCTCCAAGGCCGCCGGGTTCGAACTGCGGGAACGTCTCTGCGTGTACCCCGAGTTCGTCACCCGCGGCGAACCCTGGCTGGACCCGCGGCTGCTGCCGCACGTCCGCGCGCTGGCCGACCCGGAGACGGGCCTCGCCGTGCCGGACGCCGTGGTGGAGGGGCGGCCCTGGCAGGAGCCCGACGAGGTGTTCGTGCCGTCCGGCCGTACGGACCTGCACGCGTCCATCGACACCGACGGCCGTACGTCGGACCGCCGCGACGACTTCGACGAGGTGTACGGCGACTGGTCCGCCCTGCGGGAGGCGGCCGCCCCCGGCATGGTCCCGGAGCGCATCGACACCGACGTTCGCCAGGCTCTCGCGACCGCCGCCGACGACCCGACGAAGCTGAGCGACGCCGAGGCCCTCGCCCTGCTGCACGCCGACGGCCCGGCCCTCGACGCGCTGACCCGGATCGCCGACGACGTGCGCAGGGCCGCGGTCGGCGACGACGTCACCTACATCGTCACCCGGAACATCAACTTCACCAACGTCTGCTACACCGGCTGCCGTTTCTGCGCCTTCGCGCAGCGCCGCACGGACGCCGACGCGTTCACCCTGTCCCTGGAGCAGGTGGCCGACCGTGCCCAACAGGCCTGGGACGTGGGCGCGGTGGAGGTCTGCATGCAGGGCGGCATCCACCCGGACCTGCCGGGGACGGCGTACTTCGACATCGCGAAGGCGGTGAAGTCCCGCGTCCCCGGAATGCATGTGCACGCCTTCTCGCCGATGGAGGTCGTCAACGGCGCCACGCGGACCGGCATGTCCGTCCGGGAGTGGCTGGGCACGGCGAAGGAGGCGGGTCTCGGCTCCATCCCCGGGACCGCCGCCGAGATCCTCGACGACGAGGTCCGCTGGGTCCTGACCAAGGGCAAGCTGCCGACGGCGACCTGGATCGAGGTCGTCACGACCGCGCACGAACTGGGCATCCGGTCGACCTCCACCATGATGTACGGCCATGTCGACCAGCCCCGCCACTGGCTCGGCCATCTGCGCACCCTGGCCCGCATCCAGCAACAGACCGGCGGCTTCACGGAGTTCGTGACGCTCCCGTTCATCCACACCAACGCCCCGGTGTACCTCGCGGGGATCTCCCGGCCGGGCCCCTCCATGCGGGACAACCGCGCGGTCACGGCGATGGCCCGGCTCCTCCTGCACCCGTACATCCCCAACATCCAGACCAGTTGGGTGAAGCTGGGCACGGAGGGCGCGGCGGAGATGCTGCGCTCGGGCGCCAACGACCTGGGCGGGACGCTGATGGAGGAGACCATCTCCCGGATGGCGGGTTCCTCCTACGGCTCCTACAAGTCGGTGAAGGACCTGATCGCGGTGGCGGACGCGGCGGGCCGGCCGGCCAGGCCCCGGACCACGCTCTACGGGGCCGTACCGGAGGAACGGCAGGCGGCCGCCCGGGCCTCGGACGGGCATCTGCCGGACCTCCTGCCCGTGCTGGAGTGAGTACGATGATCCGACCTCCTAGTGGAGGGGTCCCGTAGCTGAGGAGATGCGTGCCCGTGCCTGCCCGACGGCTTCCCTCGTGGGTCTGGGTCACCGGTCTGACGGCCGGCGCGATCGCCGCGGTCGCCGTGCTGACGGTGAAGGCCGAGCAGGGCCCGCACCCGACGGCGTCGGCGAGCCGGCCGAACGCGTCGGCGTCGGCGAGCCCGCGCCCCTCGGCGACTCCGAAGGCCTCGCCGTCCGCGGTGAAGACCGACGTCCCGGAGGCCTCGGGCTCGGGCCGCAGGATCGTCTACGACCTGTCCGACCGCCGGGTCTGGCTGGTCGACGCCGACGACACGTCCCGCCGCACCTTCACCGTCTGGCCGGGGACGGTCCACCCGGCCCCCGGCAGCTACACCGTCTCCGTCCGCAAGGACGCGACGACGGGCTCCGACGGCGTGGCGATCGAGCACATCATCTACTTCTCGGTCGTCTCGGGAGTCAACATCGCCTTCTCCAACGCGGTCGACGGCTCCTCCCCGCCCCCGGCCGCCTCGGGCGCCCAGACCGGCGGCATCCGCATGCCCAAGGATGACGGCTCGGCGCTGTGGGCCTTCGGCGACCTGGGGACGAAGGTCAGGGTCGTCGAGTAGTCAGCTGTTGTTCTCGTCCGCCCCGAACGGCAGATGGTTGACGATCAGCACGATCCCGCTGACCAGGAACACCCGCGTCGCCGCCTCCAGGCCGTTCCAGGTCTTCGACTGCCACATCGAGAACCACTCGCCGCCGATCGCGATGAACCCGGCACCGAAGAGCAGCATCAGCATCAACAGCCCGTAGGTGGAGTACGCCCGGCCCCGGACGTGGTCCCGGCGCGCCCACAGCCACGTCCCGGCGGCCAGCACGACCGCGGCCACCGTCTCCCACACGATGATCGCGACGTACGCGGCGTCCTGAAGCCCCTTGCTCGTCACCGCCCGCCACATCAGGTCGTCGTCCTTGAACGTGTCGTCCATGGCCAGCACATGGCGGACGAACTGCTGGTTCGTCCCGAAGTCCGTGATGTTCCCGAAAGCCACGAGGGCGATGTAGAGCGCGAGGGTCCCGGTGAGGAGCGCGGCCGTCAGGGGGAGAACGCGTGAGGTGTGTGGGATTCGTGCGGTCGGGGTAGTCATGCCGGTCTCCCTACCCCGTCAAGTCCCCGGTGTCCCTTCCGGATTGGGCAAGAATGGCGGGCACCCGGCGTCGGGGGACGCCCGGGGGGAAGGAGTGTGGGCATGGGGCGGGTCCAGCGGTCGATGCAGCAGCTGATCGCGCAGCGCAGACGGCAGGGCTTCGTGGGCCGGGGCACCGAGCGGGCCGCGTTCCGGGAGAACCTGGAACTGTCGCCGGACGACGAGCGGCACCGGTTCCTGTTCCACGTCCACGGCAACGCCGGGGTCGGAAAGACCTTTCTCGTAAGGGAGTTGGAGCAGCTCGCGCGGGAGCGCGGCGCACTGACCGCGTATGTCGACGAGTCGGTGGGTTCCGTCCCGGAGGCGATGGCCGAGCTGGCGGAACAGTTCGCCCGGCAGGGGCACCGGTTCAGGGAGCTGGAGCGGCTGCTCGCCGCGCACCGGGAGCGGCGGCACGAGGCGGCGGCGGTGGTGGAGGCCGGGCTCGAGCCGGAGGGGCCGTCGCCCGCGAGCATGGCGGCCGCCCGCGCGACCCTGGTGGGGCTCGGCCTGGTGCCCGGCGTCGGCGCCTTCGCGGGAGCCCTCGATCCCGCCCAGCTCGCCCAGGGCGCCGACCGGTTGCGGGCCGGCCTGAGCGCCCGCTTCCGCACCCAGGAGGATCTCCAGCTCGTCCTGGCCCCGGAGCGGGTCCTCACCCCCGTGCTGCTGAAGGAACTCGCCGAGGCCGCGGCCGAGGTCCCCTGGCTGGTCCTCGTCCTCGACACCTACGAACGCACCGGCCAGGTCCTCGACGGCTGGCTGCACGAGGTGATGACCACCACCCGCTACGGCGGAGCCCTGCCCGAGAACACCGTCGTGGTCACCGCGGGGCAGCTGCCCCTCGCCGCGGCCCGGTGGGGCGGCCTGGCGGACTTCGTCACGGAGGTCCCGCTCGGGCCGTTCACCGAGACGGAGGCACGCGGGCTGCTGGCCGGCAAGGGAGTCGTGGAGGAGTCCGTGGTCGAGGAGGTGCTGCGGCTCACCGGCGGGCTGCCCGTGCTGGTCTCGACCCTGGCCGAACAGCGGCCCGCCGACCCGGACGACATCGGCGACCCCAGCGCCACGGCCGTGGAGCGGTTCCTGAAGTGGGAGCAGGACCCGGTGCGGCGGGCGGCGGCCCTCGCCTGCGCGCTGCCCCGGCGCCTGGACCCGGATGTGCTGCGGACCGCCGCGGACTGCCCGGAGGAGGCGGCCGATCCGCTCTTCGGCTGGCTGCGCGGGCTGCCCTTCGTGGACGACCGCGGCGCCCAGGTGCGCTACCACGACCTGGTGCGCGAGCCGATGCTCCGGCTGCAGCGGCGACGCTCCCCGCGTGGCTGGACCCAGCGGCACGAGCGGCTCGCGGCGGCCTTCCGGCGGTGGCGGGAGGAGGCGGCGGACGGGCTGCGGCCCGACTACGAGTGGGAGCACGAGCCGTGGCGCGAACTGCGGCTGGAGGAGACGTACCACGCGCTGTGCGCCGGGCCGCGAGCCGCACTGCCCGGGGCACTGCACGACGCGGTGGCGGCCTGCCGGGAGAGCCCCGCCGTCGGCCGCCGCTGGGCGCGGATGCTGGAGGAGGCGGGCGGCGCGGCCGACGCGCCGGCCGTGCGGGAGTGGGGCCGCGAGCTGCGCGAGGCCCTCGCGGACGACTCCGCGGGGGAGCTGAGGGCGGCGGAACTGCTCCTCGCCCGTCCGGGACTCGACGACCGCGGCCGGGCGGTCGCCCACGCGCTGCTGGGCCGGGAACTGCGCAACGGCCAACGGTACGGTCCCGCGCTGACGGAGTACGACCGGGCGATCGCGCTCGATCCGGACCTGGTCCGGGCCCACTTCGGCCGGGGCCTCACCCTCCAGTCGACGAACGACCTCGCGGAGGCGCTGGCGGCCCTCGACCGTGCCGACGGACTGGCCCCCGACACCGACTGGATCCTCGGCGCGCGCGGGGAGACCCGGCGCCTCCTGGGCCGTTTCGAGGAGGCCGTCGCCGACTTCGACCGGGCGATCGCCCTCGACCCGTCGTACGAGGAGGCCCTGGTCGGCAGGGCGGTGTGCAGGCACGCCCTCGGACGGTACGACGAGGCCCTCGCGGACTTCGACCGCGCGGTCGCCCTCGACGAGGACGACGTGTGGGCGCTGGTGCGCAGGGGCCGGCTGCGGCGTGCGCGGGAGGAGTGGGACGAGGCGTTCGCCGACCTGGACCGGGCGGTCCTGCTCGCGCCCGACGCCGAATGGGTCGCCTCGGAGCGCGGGGACGCCTACCGGCTGGCCGGCCGCTTCGAGGAGGCGGTCGCCGAACTCGGCCGCGCCCTCACCCTCGAACCCGACTACCCCTCCGCACTGGCGAGCCGGGGCACGGCCCACCTCGGACTGGGCGGCGACGAGGCGGCGCTGGCCGACCTGGACCGCGCCGTCGAACTGTCCCCGAACTACGCCTGGGCGCTCAGGAAGCGGGCCGAGGCACGTCGTCGGCTGGACGACACGGAGGGCATGTTCGAGGATCTGCGGCGGGCGGAGGCGGTGGGCGCCGAGGACGGCTGGGCGGCCGCCGACCTGGGGGAGGCCTACCGGCTCGCGGACCGGCACGAGGAGGCGGTCGCCGCGCTCCGGCGCGCCATCGAGCAGAACCCGGAGTGCGACTACGCGCTGGCCTCCCTGGGGGCGACCCACCTCGCCCTGAAGGACTACCCGGAGGCCTTCCGCTGTCTGGACCGGGCCCTGACGCTCACACCGGACTACGGGTGGGCGCTCGCCCGGCGCGCGCGGGCCGGGATGGCGACCGGGCGGGTCGACGAAGCACTGGCCGACCTGGACCGCTGTGTCGCCCTCGGCCAGGAGACGGAGTGGGCGCGCCGCAGCGCCGTGGAGACGCTGATGCGGTGCGGGCGGTGGGACGAGGCGGCCGCCCGGCTGGCCGAGGCGGAGTCGGCCGAGCCGTCCGACGAGGAGCTGGAGTTCCTGCGCGCCGAGCTGCACCGGCGCACCGGGCAGCATGCCGCGGCCCGGCGGAGCGCCGAGCGGGTGCGCAGGGCGGACCCCCTCAACGGGAGCTACCTGCTGGCGCTGACCGTCGGCGGGACGGACGGAGCGCGGGCCGCCGAACCCCTCTGGCGGGAGTTCGCGCGGCTGCTCCAGGACGACGACCGGGTGGTGGCCGCGGAACGGGCGGTGGGCCGGTGCATCGTCGCCTGCGCCCTCGGGCACTGGCCGGAGGCCGAGCGGGAACTCGCCGAGGTCCTGGCCGGGGACCCGGCCTGGAGCGACCTGGCGGACCTCGGCGCCGCCCTCGCGGACCTCCTGCACAGCCCGGACACCGACCGGACCGCCCTCGCCCCGCGCCTGGCCGCGGTCATCGCGGCCCGCGACGCGTTCCGGACCCGCCACGCGCGACAGCCGGACTGAAAGACCTCCACGGCGCCTCCACCATCAGGCCTCGGCCCTCCGACCCCGTTCGATTACAGTGACGGACGTCGTACGTACGGACGGTGGCCGGGAGGACTTGGTGAGTACGACATGAGTACGCCGTCAGGTGTCGTCTGGGGCCGTACCGAACAGCAGGACTTCCGCAGCCGGGTACGCGGCACGCTGCTCGCCGCCGCCGTCGGGAACGCGCTCGGGGCGCCCGTCGACGGGCTCGGGCCCGAGGAGATCCGGCAGCTCCACGGGCCGGAGGGGGTCGTCGACCTCGCCCCCGCCCACGGCCGGCGCGGCGCCGTCACCCACCACACCCAGCTCACCCTGTTCACCGTGGACGGGCTGATCCGCGCCCAGGTCCGCCGCGACACCGGCGCCTGGCACCCCCCGACCGACCTGCACCGGGCGTACCTGAGATGGGCCGCCACCCAGCGCGACTGGGGCCCCGACCTGCGCCGCAAGGACGACGGCTGGCTGGCCCGCGAGGAGTGGCTGTACGCCCGCCGCGATCCGACCCGGGCCCTCCTCATGGGGCTCGGCGACGACCGCATGGGCACACTCGACTCGCCCAAGAACCCCGATGCCGACGGCCCCGAGCCCACCGCCCGCTCCGCGCCCTTCGGACTGCTCGTCGGCTGGGAGCCGCAGCTCGTCGCCCAGCTCGCGATCGAGTGCGCGACCCAGACCCACGGCCATCCGGCGGCCTACCTGTCGGCGGGCGCGTACGCCGTCACCGTGCACGCGCTGGCCCGCGGCGAGAGCCTCGACGGCGCGGTGCAGCGGGCCCTCGCGCTGCTGGCCGCGCGCCCGGGGCACGAACCCGTCTCGGAGGCCCTGCAACGCGCGCTGGGCGCGGTACGGCAGGGGCTGCCGATGCCGGGGAGAGTGGCGGAACTGGTGGGGGAGGGGAAGGCGCCGGGCGTGCTGTCCGGCGCCGTCTACTGCGCGCTGGTCGCGGAGGACGTCAGACACGGACTGCGCCTCGCGGTGAACCAGGGCGGCCCCGCCGCCCCGACCGCCGCCGTCACCGGCGGACTGCTGGGCGCTCTGCACGGCGAGACGGCCCTCCCGCCGGCCTGGCTGGCCGAGCTGGAGGGCCGTCCCACGATCCTGGAACTGGCCGACGACTTCGCCATGGAGATGACCCAGGGTCCGGCCCTGCACAGCCCGGCCGGGGCTTCACCGGGCTGGACGGCCCGCTATCCGAGGGGCGCCTAGGCGCCTCGCCCCTCGGATGCCCGCTAGTCCTTGGCGGGGGCCGCCACGGCGTCCCGGGGGCCCGGGACGACCGCTGCCGCACCCGACGAGTCCCCGTCCGTGTTGATCCTTTCGATGATCGCGAGCCGTTCCGGGGTGTCCTCGGGCTTCAGGAAGCCGATGAGGATGTAGAGGACGAGGGAGACGGCCAGGGGGACGGAGACCTGGTACTGGAGCGGGACTCCGCCGTCGACGTTCCAGTTGATCGGGTAGTTGACCAGCCAGAAGGCCAGCAGCCCCATCGACCAGCTGGTCAGGGCCGCGGTCGGGCCGGAGCGGCGGAAGGGGCGCAGCAGACCCAGCATCATCGGGATGGCCATCGGGCCCATCAGGCCGGCCACCCACTTGATGACGACGGTGATGATGTCCTTGAAGGTGGGGGAGTTGACCTGGGTCGCCGCCGCCATGGAGAGGCCGAGGAAGACGACCGTGGTGACGCGGGCCGCGATCAGGCCCGACCGCTGGTTCCACTCCCGGGCCCTGCGGGAGAGCACCGGCGCGCAGTCGCGGGTGAAGACGGATGCGATGGCGTTGGCGTCGGAGGAGCACATCGCCATCGTGTGGGAGAAGAAGCCGACGACGACCAGGCCCAACAGGCCGTGCGGCAGCAGCTGTTCGGTCATCAGACCGTAGGAGTCGGAGCCGTCCGGCTTCTTCGCGGTGACCAGCAGCGGGGACATCCACATCGGGAGGAACAGCACCACCGGCCAGATCAGCCACAGCGCCGCCGACAGCCGCGCCGACCGCTCGGCCTCCTTCGGGGTGGCCGTGGCCATGTACCGCTGGGCCTGGTTGAGCATGCCGCCGTTGTACTCGAAGAGCTTGATGAAGAGGAAGGCGAGCAGGAAGACGGTGCCGTACGGGCCGACGAGCGGCTTGCCGTGGCCCTGGAGGGCCGGCTCGTCCCAGGCGCCGAAGAACCCGATGCCCTTGTCGTTCAGCTTCAGCACGACGGCCACGAACATGGCGACGCCGGCCAGCAACTGGATGACGAACTGGCCGAGTTCGGTCAGCGCGTCCGCCCACAGGCCGCCGATCGTGCAGTAGACGGCGGTGATCGCGCCGGTGATGAGGATGCCCTGGTTCAGCGAGATGCCGGTGAAGACCGACAACAGGGTGGCGATCGCGGCCCACTTGGCGCCCACGTCCACGATCTTCAGCAGCATCCCGGACCAGGCCAGCGCCTGCTGGGTCTTCAGGTCGTAGCGGTTCTTGAGGTATTCGAGCGGGGAAGCCACACGCAGGCGGGAGCGCAGCCGGTTGATGCGTGGCGCGAACAGCTTCGAGCCGATGGCGATGCCCAGCGCGATGGGGAAGGACCAGGTGATGAAGGAGGTGACGCCGTAGGTGTAGGCGATGCCCGCGTATCCGGTGAACATCACCGCGCTGTATCCCGACATATGGTGCGAGATGCCGGACAGCCACCAGGGCATCTTGCCGCCCGCGGTGAAGAAGTCGCTGACGTCGTCCACCCGTTTGTGCGACCAGACGCCAATGGCGATCATCACGCCGAAGTAGCCGATGAGCACGGCCCAGTCGAGACCGTTCATGTGCCCTCCCAGGGTTCAGCCCGGCGCTCATCGTGGGCGCTGCCACATGAACACGACAAGTA
Organism: Streptomyces sp. NPDC002588; assembly: GCF_040295925.1. NCBI lineage: Bacteria > Bacillati > Actinomycetota > Actinomycetes > Kitasatosporales > Streptomycetaceae > Streptomyces > Streptomyces sp. NPDC002588. The sequence continues at coordinate 64,346 of NZ_JBEOWF010000024.1, read as the reverse complement.
AGCGTCGAGTCAAAGGGAGGTAAAGGTATTCGGTATGGTGGTTCACGTTCACCTACGTGAACTCACTCGAAAGGGGTCAGCGCATCAGTTCTCCCGCGTTGACCAGCAGTGACTGTCCGGTGATCGCCCGCGCGCGATCGGAGGCGAGGAACGCCGCCGCGTCGGCGACGTCCCCGTCGGTGGCCAGGTCCGGCAGGGCCACCCGCTCCGTCAGCCGCGCGAGCACCTCGGCCTCCGGCACCCCCTCGGTCTGTGCCGTGAACTGGACGTACGCCTGCACCGGCGGGCCCCACATCCACCCCGGGAGCACGGTGTTGACCCGAATCCGGTGCGGCCCGAGTTCCCGCGCGAGCGAGTACATCGTGCTGGTCAGCGCCCCCTTCGAGGCCGCGTACGCCGCCTGCCGCACCTGGGAGGGGGCCGCGACGGCCGACTGCGTCCCGATGAAGACCACCGCGCCGCCCCGCACCTTCAGGCCGGGCAGACATGCCCGGGTCATCCGCAGTGTCCCCAGCAGGTTCACGTCGATGACCGACTGCCAGGTCGCGAAGTCGGCGTCCTCCACCCCGCCGAAATAGGAGTCCCAGGCGGCCACCTGCACCACCGCGTCGATCCGGCCGAACCGCTCCCGTGCGAGCGCCGCCAGCGCCTCGCACTGCCGCTCGTCGGTGATGTCGGTCGCCCGCCACGCGGTGTGCGACCCGTCCGGATCGATCTCGGCCGCGCTCTTGGCGAGGTTCGCCTCGGTGCGGGCGCCCAGCACGGCGTTGCCGCCGTCCCGTACGACCGCCGCGGCGACCTGGTGGCCGAGCCCGGCCCCGACCCCCGAGACGACGACGGTCCGTCCGGTGAGCAGTGACATCGGGACCTCCTGACCCTGGCGCATTATCTGACGGAGCGTCAGAGTATGGGCCAGTCGCCGAGGAAGGGGAAGACGTGTGAGCGACGAGACCCGCAGCGAGACGTATGCCGAACTGGCCGCCGTGGGGCCCTACGGGGTCCCGGTCGGCCATGCCCTGATCACCATGGTCGAACCGCATCCCGGCCACGAGTACGCCTACAACCGCTGGTAATTTCGGTGCACCGCCCTGACCTGGACTTATGAAGGCCGAAACGGCTGTGACCTGCTAGGTCGGGTGGCAGAGGCGATCGGAGGCAGTCAGAGGAAAACGCTCTGATTCGACCCCGGTTCGACCCTGGCCGCCCGGAGGCAGTCAGAGGCGATCCCTCTGCAACTCGCTAACGAGTGGCCCGAGTTGACGGGTGTCGATCGGGAGTAGTGCTCTCGACGGTTCTCCGCTCCGACCTCGGTCGAGCTGCGATGGGGACGCCTGCCTCCGCACGGCGCCGGGCATAAGAAGACCCCCAGGACGGGTAATCCTGGAGGCTTCTCTGGCACCGATTGGAGGTCGGTTCCGGATGCCACCCGTGGTTTTAGCGGGCCTGGGTGGCGTCCACGTCCTTGCGAGACGACCCCACCGTGCCACACCACACCCATCAGACAGAATCACAGCGACAGACCTCTCACCCGATCGGCCGACCGCGCCTCCGTCCACTCCCTGCGGCGGCAGCCGATCTCCTCCTGCTCGGCGATCTCACCGGCCGCTATGCGGCAGGTAGTTACAGCCGGCTCGGCTCCGACGGCCGGACCGTGGTCCCGCGCGAGGACCGGCAGGGTGCGGCCGAGCACGGGCACCGGATCACGGCCGCCATCGCCTGCCACGTCGCCCGCGCCGGCGGCACCGTCGACGAGCTGATCCGGCTGTTGCTGCATCCCGAGCACGAGGGCGGCAGCCACGCCCGCAGTATCGCCGTGCGCTCCGGGGAGACGCGTGCCCTGGACTACATCCGCCGGGTGTGGGCCAGCGCCGAGGCAGCGGTCGGCAGCACCCGGCTGCTGGAGTCCCGCCACCAGGCGCACGAGGTTCTCGCCGCGCTGCGCGACCGTATCGAGACGACACCGTGGCGTGGAGTGCGGGGCCGGACCGCGTTGCGGGTGCTGCGGGCGCATCTGACCTTCGCCGAGAGTGCAGGTGGTTTGCTGCATCACGCCAGTGAGCGGCAGACCGCCGAGGAGGCCGGCATCTCCCGCACGACCCTGCGGGCGGTGTACGAGACGGTCCTCACGCCGCAGGGCTGGCTGCGCCGCCTGCGGGCTGGCCACGGCCGGGAGGGCTCCACCTGGTACCTCGACGACGCCTCGGCCGGTCGGGCTGTCCCGGCGCCGCCGTCTCGTTTCCGGACCACTCAGTACCCCCCCGACCCGGCACTTGAGGAGTGGCACACCCCTGAGACAGCCACGACCGCTGACATCGACTCCACCGTCATCGGCTGGCTGATGGGCCACGACGCCTTCGCCCACCACGGCCTGGGCAGCGCCGCCCTGATGCTCATCGGCGCGCTGCATGTCCGTCCGGCCCAGACCGTCGGTGAGCTTGTCGGCACCTCCTCCGTCTCCCGGGCCACCGCCTACCGGACCCTGCAGCGCCTGGCCGAGCACGGCCTCGTGCACCACCACGGGGAGACATGGTCCCTCGCGCCTCACGCTCTGGAGGGCATTGGTAACGGCCTGCCGGAGGCTGCGGACGCCCCGCGTCCGCGGTCGGCTAACGGCTGGGACGACGTTGCCGAGTTGCACGGCACCGTCGGTATTGCGGCCCGGCGCCAGGTGCTGCACGCGGCCGAGCGCGCGGCCTACCGCGCGAGGCTGGCACGCCTCGCCGAGCACCGCAGCAGGGCGGTGATCATCGTCCGCGACGGCCACGCGGTGCTGGTTCCCGCGCCGCGCCCCGACGAGATTTCGTCCGCCTGGCACGCCCCGGGCGGAGGCGTCCTCGATCCGGTCACCGGCTGTCCGGCCGCCGACTGGCGGGTGGCCACCGACGGCCGGCTGATCCTCATCACCCCCGCCGACCAGCGCACCTATGACGAACTGGCCGCTGCCCATGCCGAAGCCCTCAGCGAATGGAACTCCGCCGCATGACCCCACAACACAAGCCAGCCACACCGCCCGAGCACGATCGTGTGGCTCCGGAAACCTTGCGCACGCAGTACGAGTCCGGCGCGACGGTCGACGAACTCGTTGCCGCCAGCGGCCTGTCCTACGGCACCGTCATCAACCGGCTGCACGATGCAGGGGCCGTCATGCGCACGTCGTGGCAGACGCGCAGACTGCGCCAGAACCCACAAGCCCGCCGACGACTCGCGGCGCATCTGCGGACCCTGTACGTGCAGCACGGCGCAACTCTCACCGAGCTGGCCGTGGCGGCGGGTGGGACGAGGCGTGCCGCGCGACGGTTGCTGATCGAGGCCGGTGGACGCCCGCGCACCACGCAGGAGACCTTGCGGATGCGCTCCGCAGCGCGGGCCGTTGAGCGGCAGAGGCTCGCGGTGTCGTTGCGGGTGCGGTACGAGGCCGGGGCCACGGTGCCGGAGCTCGCTGAGGAGTGCAACTACTCCGTCGCCACCGTCTACCGGCTCCTGCACCAGGCAGGCACTCGCCTGCGTCCCCAGCACAGCCACGGCCCGGCCCACGCCACGAGGAAGCGGTCATGAGCACTCCCGTCCTGGCGGACATCCCCCGTCGTGCCCGGCAGATATACAAGCCGGCAGTCCGCCATCCCGGCCGCAGCCCTGCAGCGCGGGCACCCCCTGCCGGATGTCGGCCCTCTCGTCGACGCACATCAGCCAACGGCCCTTCCCCTATTCAGGAGATCAAGCACACGTGAGTGAGAACACCCGTACCAAGACCCTGGCCGCGGCTGCGGCCAGCGCCTGGGACGCCTTCGTCATCGTCGTCGGCATGCTCAAGGGCGGCACCGGCAAGACCACCTCCGCCTGGTTCATCGCCCTCTACCACGCCGTCGTCCTCGACCTACCCACCCTGCTGCTGGATGCCGACGCAACCAGCCAGTCCGCCTTCGACTGGTTCAAGGTCGCCCAGGCCGCCGGCTTCGAGATCCCCGCCAACCTGGTGGTCGAGCGGTACCCGTTCGACGACATCGCCGAGTACATCCGGGTCAAGCGCGCCGAGTTCGGCGCGATCGTGGTCGACGCCGGCGGCGGCAGCGCCCGCATCTTCCACGAAACTGTTACCGAGGCGAACCTGCTGCTCGTGCCGGTCGCCCCCACGAAGATCGAGCGTCGCAAGCTCGTGGCCACCTTCAACGAGGCCGAGCGCGCCGCCGCCCGCAACGAGCACGGCGTCACCGCCCACGTGGTCATGGTCAAGGCGGACGACCGTACCAGCCTGCCCGGCCGGGCAAAGGAGCAGCTGCTGGAGCCCGCCCGGGGCGAGGGCATCGGTCCGGACCGTGACGAGGCGTTCCCGCTCGCCGAGACCACCATCCACTCCTGGGTGCACTACATGGAGGCCTTCGGCGAGATCCCGACCGAACTGAGCGAGTACGCCGAGCTGATGAAGGAGCTCACGGCATGACCGAGCGCATGAAGCCCCCGGCCCGCCGCACGGGCGGTCGCACCCTGGGCGGTGCCAGGAAGGCTGCCCCTCCTCCGCCAACTGCCGAGCTCACCCCTGAGCAGTTCGCTGCTGAACAGGCTGCTGACCAGAGCGAAGACCGTCGTGCTGCCGGTGAGACGGAGGGGCAGGCAGTTCCTTCTGCCGTTCCTGCCGAGGGGGCGGCGCGGGTCCGGGCGGTGACAGTGTCCGAAGTGACGCAGGCTTCCGCCCAGCGGGCCGTTGAAGTCGCGCCGAGCGGCCCCATGCAGGATCCAGTCGCCGGTCAGCTGGCTGGCGCGGCCGTCGCCCCCGAGGCGGGGACGGAATCTGGTGGGGAGCCGGTGATGCGGCAGGCGCCGCTTGTGGTCTCGGCTCCCGAGGCTGCGGGACCGGCGCTCCAGCCCACACAGCTGGCCGAACCCGTTGCGCAGTATGGCCCGTCTCAGGTCGTCTCGTTGGCTTCTATTGCGGCCCCGACCGCCGAGGTGGTGGTTCGCCCGGCAGTTCCTCCGATCACAGGCAGTACGGCATTCCCGGTGAGGACTGACGTCCCGGGGCCTCGCCAGGAACAGGACGTGCGATCGCAGGAGCTGCCCAGCGATGGAGCGCCGTATGCTCACGGTCCCGGCCGTCCTAAGGACGTTCCCGAGGTCGCCGTCGTACTGAACCAGCGCATCATCACGCGGGAGAGTCTCGACTCGTCGGTCCCCGCCGCGCTGAGGCTGAAGAAGCGGATCAAGCGCTTCGCGCTGGACAACGAACTCGACCACCTGCCCATCGGCGACATCGTCTCGGTCGCGCTGGACGATTGGCTCACTACCCGCGGCTTCTGACACGACGTACATCTCCCCGGCTGGCCGCGAGCGCTTTTCTCGTTCACGGCCAGCTGTCCCGCCGACTATTTCACTAGCCCAATAGGCGGCTAACTAGCCGCCTAGCCGGACCGACCGGAGCAACCCCGTGCCCGATCTCACCCATCACGTCCGACGACTACGTGAGTTGGCCGACGCATTGGAAGCGCAGTCGCGGCCCACCGAAGACCCACTCACCCCCCATCCCGACACGCTGGAGGTCATCAGCCACCGCCATACCAAGCGCGGACAGCTCAACTACGCCGTCCCCGATGCGCTCCAGCTCCAGAAGCGCATCCGCCGCTACAACGCCGACCACGACAAGCCCCACGGCGACATCGTCGCCCTCGCTCTCGACAGCTGGCTGCGCGCCGAGGGCTACCCGCCTGATCTGAAGTCGCAGACGCCGGAGAAGCCGTAGGCAGCCTTTCGCCATGCGGCATCAGCCCACGGTAGCTTCACGTTGGTAGACGCCTTACGCAATCTTTCTCTGTACGTTCAGCTTTACCCAGTGGCATGTTGACGTCGTCAACGGACTGTGTATGTAGCCATATTGCTCCACTTCGTGTACGATTCCCGAGCCGAAGGTGTTTCCTGACTACGCAGGGCGCCGGGGGCCGCCGTGGGGAGTCCCGCGCGCCCGAAGGGACCGCGGGGAGAAGGCAGAGGAGTGGGCCGTGGAACGGGAGACGATCGCCGGTCGGTTTCGACTGCTGGGGGCGATTGACTCGGGCAACATGGGCGAGGTCCACCGGGCCGAGGACCTGCAGGTGGCCGAGGCGGACGCCGACCGGATCGTCGCGGTGAAGCTCATTCTGCGCCGCCGGTCGGGCGCCCACGTCGGCACTGCGGCGGACGACAAGACGGTGCTGCGTTTCGCTCGTGAAGTGCGCATCATGGGCATGCTCAGCCACCCCAATCTGCCCCGGACCATCGGCGGCGGTGTGGACCGCGCCGACGGCACGGAATCCGGTCTGCCCTACCTGGCCATGGAATTCCTGGATGGCCATCCGCTCGCCGACCTCGTCATCGAGGAACCGCAGCTGCCCGTGTCCTGGGTAGCCGCCATCGGCGTACAGATGGCCGACGGGCTGGCCGCCGCCCACGCCGTTGATGTGGTCCACCGGGACCTGAAGCCTCGCAACGTCATGCTGACGCGCGGTGGGCTGGTGAAGGTCCTGGACTTCGGCATGGGCCGCATCGTCGACGACCCCGACGGCACCCAGCTCACCAGCACGGGCGTCACCGTCGGCACCGCCCGCTACATGGCGCCCGAGCAGTTCCAGGGAAAACTGGTCACGCAGGCCGCCGACCTCTACGCGTTGGGCTGCGTGCTGTACGAAATGCTGGTCGGCGTCCCTCCCTTTGTGGGGGAGTCCGCGTACGAGCTCGGCGAGAAGCATGTCCACGAGCCGCCGACCCCCGCGCGTCTGATCCGCTCCGACGTGCCGGAACCACTGGCACGGCTGGTCGACCGGCTGCTCGCGAAGGACCCGGCCGACCGCCCCGCCGACGCGGCCGCGGTGCGAGAGGCGCTGCTGCCCTTCGTGGCTGAGGGCGCCCCGCTGCCCGCCTGGGGCGAGTTCGATCCCGTGCGTCGTCTCCTGGAAATGCGTTCCGAGGTCCCGGCCCCCGCCACCCTGCCCGAGCCGGACCGCTCCCCGTCGGTTCCGTCCCGCGAGCCGCGCCAGTCCACCGGCGGCGGCATGGACGTCTTCGGTGTCCACCGCAAACTCATCGACGACTACCGCGACTTCACCGAGGGCGGCACGGTGATCCGCGACGACCGGATCGCGGCGTTCGTCGAGGACGACCTGAACGCCAAGTCCCAGTGGCCCGATCCGTGGCTGTCGCTCAACCCCTTCTTCGCCTCCGCGGGCACGGTCGCCGAACTCGCCACCGGCAAGGTGCTGCACCCGGAATGCGCACGAATCTTCCAGGCCGGCAAGACACATGGCGGCACCGTCTGCGACGGCCGTCCGCTCACCCTGCACCGCCACCAGCGCGAGGCCGTCGACGCCGCTCGCGAGGGAGTCTCGTACGTCCTGACCACCGGAACCGGCTCCGGCAAGTCCCTCTCCTACATCGTGCCGATCGTCGACAAGGTGCTCAGGGAGCGCGAGGCCGAAGGCCCCGCCGCGCGCAAGCGGGTGAGGGCGTTCATCGTCTACCCGATGAACGCCCTCGCCAACAGCCAGCTGAAGGAGCTGGAGAAGTACCTGCGCGACGGGTACGGCGCCGGGCGCGAACCGGTCACCTTCGCGCGCTACACCGGTCAGGAGGACGACACCCGGCGCCGCGAGATCCGCGACAACCCGCCGGACATCCTGCTCACGAACTACGTGATGCTGGAGCTGATGCTGACCCGGCCCGACGACCGCAAGAGCCTCATCTCGATGGCGGAGGGGCTGGAGTTCCTCGTCCTGGACGAGCTGCACACCTACCGCGGCCGTCAGGGCGCGGACGTGGCCCTGCTCGTCCGGCGTGTCCGTCAGGCGTGCCGGGCCGACCGGCTCCAGTGCGTCGGCACTTCCGCGACCATGTCGACGGAAGGCACCTGGGAGGACCAGCGGCAGGTCGTCGCCGAGGTGGCCTCGAAGCTGTTCGGTACGACCGTCCGCCCCGAGCACGTCATCGGCGAGACGCTGGTCCGGGCCACCGACCCTGCACCCGACGCAGTTCCGCCGGACCGGCTCACGGCTCCGACCGCTCCGCGCGCGTACGCCGACCTGGTCCGCGACCCGCTGGCCCGCTGGATCGAGACGCGCTTCGGCCTGGCCGAGGACGAGGTGACCGGCCGCCTGGTGCGGCAGAAGCCCGCGAAGATCGAGGACGCTGCCGCTGAACTCGCCGAGGTGAGCGTCGTACCGGTGGACCGGTGCGTGCAGGCCCTCCGCGACACGCTTGAGGCAGGGTCCCAGGCCCGCCATCCGGTCACCGAGCGCCCGTTGTTCGCGTTCCGGCTGCACCAGTTCCTCTCCAAGGGCGACACCGTGTACGTCACCCTGGAGGACAAGGCGAGCCGCCACCTCACCCGCGACTACCAGCGTGTCCAGCCCGACAGTGGCGGCAAGCTGCTGATGCCGCTCGCCTTCTGCCGCGAGTGCGGCCAGGAGTACCTGACGGTGTGGCGGACGGAGAGGGACGGCGAGTTCCGCTACGAGCCCCGCCGGGACACCACCGCCACCGGCGGCCGCCAGGGTGACGGATACCTCTACGTCGACCCCGACCGCCCGTGGCCGCTCAGCCCGGACGAGGCGATCGCCGACCGCCGACTGCCCGAGTCCTGGCTGGAGATCGACGACCGGGGCCAGGAGACCATCAAGAAGTCGTATCGGGACCGTGTCCCGCGCGCGGTCAGGGTCGACCCGTACGGCACCGAGGGCCGCGGGGAACTGCACGCCGCCTTCATCCCCTCCCCGTTCCTGTTCTGCCTGCACTGCGGTGTCGCCTATGAGCAGACCCGCGGCAAGGACTTCGCCAAGCTGGCCACCCTGGACCAGGAGGGCCGCTCCTCGGCGACCTCCCTCATCTCCGCGTCCGTGGTCCGCTCCCTGAAGGCGGTTCCTCCGGAGGCGCTCGACAAGGCGGCGCGCAAGCTCCTCACCTTCGTCGACAACCGGCAGGACGCCTCCCTCCAGGCGGGCCACTTCAACGACTTCGTCCAGATCACGCAGCTGCGCGGCGCGCTGTACCGGGCGGCCCTCGACGCCGGCGAGGACGGCGTCCACCACGAGGAGCTGGCCTCCACCGTGGCGAACGCCCTCGCCCTCGAACCGGCTGACTACACCGGCCAGTCGGACCTGCCGCCCGCGCTAGCCCGCGCCGCAGCCAAGACCCTGCGCGACGTGATCGCGTTCCGGCTCTACCTCGACCTTGAACGCGGCTGGCGCATCACCATGCCCAACCTGGAGCAGACCGGCCTGCTCACCATCGACTACGAGGACCTGCAGTGGGTCGCCGAACATGACGAGCGCTGGCAGGACACGCACGTCACGCTCCGGGACGCCGACCCGGCCCTGCGCGCCGAGATCGTCAGGACTCTGCTCGACGAGATGCGCCGGTCGCTCGCCATCGACGTCCAGTACTTCCGCGACGACTTCGACTCGCTCCAGCGGGCCAGCGAGGAACGCCTCGTCGACCCGTGGGTCCTGACCAAGAGCGACAGCCCCAAGGTGGGCACCGCCTACCCCCGCCCCTCCAGACCCGGCCTGGACCGCTCCGGCCTGTTCCTGTCCGCACGCGGCAAGTACGGCAAGTACCTGCGGCGCACCCACACCGGTTTCCGCGACCTGGACACCGACGACCTCCAGCTCGTCATCGAGGAACTGCTGAAGGTTCTCGCGAAGGCCGGCCTCGTCACGGAGATCACCGAGGCGCCGCAGCGCTCCGGCCGCTTCCGGGCACCCTCCGGCCCGGCCCTCACCGGGTATCGTGTCTCGGCCGCCTCCCTGATCTGGCGCGCCGGTACCGGACAGACCGGTGCCCACGACCCGCTGACCCGCACCTACGCCAGCGGCGACGGACCCCGCGTCAACACCTTCTTCCGCGACCTCTACCAGCGGGCCGCCGCCGACCTCGCGGGCCTGTTCGCGCGCGAGCACACCGCCCAGGTCGACCCCGGCGAGCGCGAGAAGCGCGAAGAGGCCTTCAGCAAGGCCGAGTTGAAGCTGCTCTACTGCTCCCCCACCATGGAGCTGGGCGTCGACATCTCCTCGCTCAACGCCGTCATGATGCGCAACGTCCCGCCGACCCCCGCCAACTACGCGCAGCGCAGCGGGCGTGCCGGCCGGAGCGGGCAGCCCGCGCTCGTCACCACCTACTGCGCCACCGGCAACAGCCACGACCAGTACTACTTCCGCCGCTCCGCCCGCATGGTCGCGGGCGCGGTCGCCCCGCCCCGTCTGGACCTCGCCAACGAGGACCTCGTCCTGTCCCACCTCCAGGGCATCTGGCTCGCCGAGACCGGCCTCGCGCTGGGCCGCGCCATCCCCAAGGTCCTCGACACCACCTTCGACGAGTCCGCCGGCCGCCCCGACCCCGCGCTCCTCCTGCACGCCGACATCGAGGCCGCCGCGGCCGACCCCGGCGCCCAGGCCCGTACCGTGGCCGCCGCCTACCAGGTCCTCGGCCCGCTGCTGCCCGAGTTCGCCCGGACGACCTGGTGGGACGAGAAGTGGATCGAGGACCGGGTGCGCTCGGCGCCCGAGCGGTTCAACCTCGCCTTCGAGCGCTGGCGCGACCTGTTCCGGGCCGCCCTGACCGAGCAGTACGTGCAGAACCGCCGCCGCAACGACTTCACCCTCACCGAGGGCGACCGCCGACAGGCCCGGCGCCGCCGCGACGAGGCGGAGACCCAGCTCGCCCTGCTGCGCAACGAGACCCCGGACAGCAAGTCCGTCCTCTCCGACTTCAACCCCTACCGCTACCTGGCCTCCGAGGGCTTCCTGCCCGGCTACTCCTTCCCCCGCCTGCCGCTCGCCGCCTACATCCCCACCACGGGCCGCCGCCACGGCGACGGCGACTACCTCCAGCGCCCCCGCTTCCTCGCCATCCGCGAGTTCGGCCCCGGCGCGCTGATCTACCACGAGGGCGCCCGCTACCAAGTCACCCGCATCCAGCTGCCGCCGGACGCCTCCGGCGACATCGTCACCGGCGAGGCCCGCCGCTGCGGCCACTGCGGCTACCACCACGACCCACAACAGCGCGCCGACCGCTGCGAGATGTGCGGCCAGACGCTGGGCGCCGCCCTGTACGGCCTGCTCCAGCTGCACACCGTCTACACCCAGCGCCGCGAGCGCATCTCCTCCGACGAGGAGGAGCGGCGCAGGGCAGGCTTCCGCCTGGAGATCTCGTACCGCTTCCAGGACCACGGCGCGCGCCGGGGCCGCCAGGACGCCGGGCTCGCGGACCCGGTCGGCCCGCTGGCGACGCTCTCGTACGGCGACTCGGCGACCGTCCGCATCACCAACATGAGCCGGCTGCGGGCCAAGGAGAACGAGCCGCCCGGCTACTGGCTGGACCCCGCCGACGGCCGCTGGATGAACGAGCGGGACGCCTCCGAGGCGTCCGGCGACTCCAGCGAGATGCCCGTCGTGGACGCCGACGGCAACGAGAAGCGCCGCAAGAAGCGTGTGATCCCCTACGTCGAGGACCGCCGCAACATCCTGGTCGTCACGCTCGACGACCCGCTCGACGAGCCCGTCGCGATCACGCTGATGTACGCCCTGGAGCGCGGCATCGAGACCGCGTTCGAGCTGGAGGATTCCGAGCTCGGCAGCGAACTCCTGCCGCCCGACGACGGCCCCCGGGAGCGCCTGCTGTTCATGGAGGCCGCCGAGGGCGGCGCGGGCGTGCTGCGCCGCCTCCAGTCCGAGCCCGGCGCGCTGGCGCAGGCGGCCCGGCAGGCCCTGGAGATCTGCCACTTCGACGCCGACGGTAACGACATGGGCGGCCCGCACCCCGACCGCCCGTGCGCCCGCGGCTGCTACGAGTGCCTGCTGACCTACGGCAACCAGCTCGACCACGCCGCCATCGACCGCCACTCAGTGCGCGACCTCCTGCTGCGCCTGGCCTCCGCCACCGCCGAACCCGAGTCCCGCGGCGAGTCGCCGACCGAGCAGCACCGACGGCTGGTCCAGCAGGTGACCCCACAGACGCCGGCGCAGGCACAGACGCGGGCCGAGGCGGACGACGCCCCCGCGGAGCCCGCCGCCTCCACCCCCCTGGAGCAGACCTTCGTCACCTGGCTCAAGGAGCGCGGCCTGCGCCTGCCCGACGAGGCGCAGCCCCTGGTCACCGAGGCGAACGCCGTACCCGACTTCGTCTACCGCATGCCCGGCGTGAACCTCGCCGTCTTCGTCGAACGCCCCGACGCGGAGGACGACGCCACGCGCGACGCCGACGCCGAGGAACGCCTCTACGACGCCAACTGGGACGTCATCCGTTTCCCCCACGACGGTGACTGGGAAGAGATCGCCGCCCGGCACGCCCGGTACTTCGGCACCGGCCACCCCGCGCCCTGACCGGCCGACCGGCCGTCCACCGTCCACGCAGCCGACCCGCACCGACACGCCCGCACCGCCGAGGGCGGAGGGAAGAGGACCAGACCCCGATGACGCTCACCTACTCCGCAGGTTCCCTGGTGACGGCCCGCGGCCGGGAATGGGTCGTACTCCCCGAGAGCGCACCCGACATGCTCGTCCTGCGCCCCCTCGGCGGCTCGGACGACGACATCGCCGCCGTCTTCCCCGCCTTCGAGGAGGTGGCGGGCGCCGAGTTCGCGCCCCCGTCACCCACCGACCTCGGTGACGCCCGCGCCGCCGGACTGCTCCGCTCCGCCCTGCGTATCGGATTCCGCTCCGGCGCGGGCCCCTTCCGCTCCCTCGCCGGCATCGCCGTCGAACCCCGCGCCTACCAGCTCGTACCGCTGCTGATGGCGCTGCGGCAGAAGACCGTCCGGATGCTGATCTCCGACGATGTCGGCATCGGCAAGACGGTCGAGGCGGGCCTGATCGCGAGCGAACTCCTCGCCCAGGGCGAGACACGGGGCCTGGCCGTGCTCTGCTCCCCGGCCCTGGCCGAGCAGTGGCAGGCGGAGCTGCGCACCAAGTTCGGCATCGACGCCGAACTCGTCCTCGCCTCCACCGTCTCCCGCCTGGAGCGCGGCCTGGAACTCGGCCAGTCCCTCTTCGACAAACACCCCAACGTCGTGGTCTCGACGGACTTCATCAAGTCCACCCGCCACCGCGACGACTTCGTCCGCCACTGCCCCGAACTAGTCATCGTCGACGAGGCCCACACCTGCGTGGCCGCCGACGACAACACCTCCGCCCAGAACCAGCTGCGCTACGAACTGCTGCGCCGGATCGCCGCCGCCGAGGACCGCCACCTGCTGCTGGTCACGGCCACCCCGCACAGCGGCAAGGAGTCCGCGTTCCGCAACCTGCTCGGCCTGGTCAGGCCCGAACTCGCCACCGTGGACATGGACTCCCCGCGCGGCCGTGAACTCCTCGCCCGCCACTTCGTGCAGCGCAAACGGGCCGACATCCGCCAGTACCTCACCAAGGAGGACGGCCTCGGCGACGACAGCCTCGCCGAGCGCACGGCGTTCCCGTCCGACCGCTACTTCAAGGACGAGACGTACAAGCTGTCCCCGGCGTACCGCGCCCTGCTGGAGGACGCCATCGCCTACGCGAGCGAACGCGTCGAGGCCGCCGGAGAGCAGGGCAAGCGCGAGGCCCGGATCGCCTGGTGGTCGGCGATCGCTCTGCTGCGCTCCCTCGTCTCCTCCCCCCGCGCCGCCGCCCAGACCCTGCGCACCCGCTCCGCCGCCGCCGCGGCGGCCAGCGCGGAGGAGGCCGACCGGCTCGGCGCCCCGCTCACCCGCGACTCCGCCGACAACGACACCCTGGAGGGCCTGGACGTGGCCCCCGGCGCGGAGACCGACGGCACGCCTGTGGAGGGTGCGGGAGCCCGTCTGGCCGAACTCGCCGAGCGGGCGGCGGCGTTGGAGGGCCCGGCCGAGGACGTCAAGCTCAAGTCCCTGATCAAGCACCTCAAGGCGCTGCTCGCCGACGGCTACCACCCGATCGTCTTCTGCCGCTACATCCCGACCGCCGAGTACGTGGCCGAGCACCTGGAGGGCAAGCTCGGCGCCCGGACCGTCGTCAAGGCCGTCACCGGCACCCTCTCCCCGCAGCAGCGCGTGGAGCGCATCGAGGAACTGGCGGCCGAGGCGGGCCAGGACACGGCGGCCCGCAGGGTGCTGGTCGCCACCGACTGCCTCTCCGAGGGAGTCAACCTCCAGCACTGGTTCGACGCCGTCGTCCACTACGACCTCGCCTGGAACCCCACCCGCCACGACCAGCGCGAGGGCCGCGTCGACCGCTACGGCCAGAAGCGCGACGAGGTCCGCGTCATCACCCTCTACGGCAGCGACAACGGCATCGACGGCAAGGTCCTCGAAGTCCTCATCAAGAAGCACCGCCAGATCCGCAAGGACCTCGGCATCTCCGTCTCCGTCCCCGACGAGTCGTCCACGGCGGTCACGGACGCCATCGTCGAGTGGCTCCTGCTGCGCGGCCAGCAGGCCGAGCAGGAGGGCCTGTTCGGCCTGGAGGCCCTCGAAGCGCTGGACGCCAAGGCCGCGCAGCTGGAGACGGACTGGAAGTCGGCGGCCGAGCAGGAGACGACCTCCCGCTCGAAGTTCGCCCAGCGGGCCATCCACCCCGAGGAGGTCGCCCGCGAGGTCGCCGCCATCCGCGACACCCTCGGCCGTGCGGACGAGGTCCAGGACTTCGTCCGCCACTCGCTGGCCGCGCTGGAGGCCCACGTGGTGGAGCTGGGCGATGGCGCGGGCACCGGCACCGGTTCGAGTTCGGGATCAGGCGCCGGTTCCGCTCCGGGTTCCGGTTCCGGCTTCGCCTCCGGTGATTTCACGGCCGAGGTCAGCGGCACCCCGGCGGGCCTGCGCGACGCCCTGGCCCCGGTGGTCGGCGCCGGCCTGGTCGAGAACGGCAAACCGATCCCGTTCCGTACGACGTCGGCGGTGGCCCGGGGCGAGGCGGCCCTGGTCCGCACGGACCCCGTGGTCGGCGCCCTCGCCTCCCACGTCCTGAACGCGGCCCTGGACACCCAGGCCGAGGGCCGCCGCCCGGCACGCCGCTGCGGAGTGATCACCACGACGGCGGTGACCGCCCGCACCACCCTGCTGCTGGTCCGCTACCGCTTCCACCTCACGCTGCCCTCCCGCCAGGGCGAGAAGCAACTCGTCGCCGAGGACGCCCGCCTGCTCGCCTTCCAGGGCGCCCCGAAGAACGCCGCCTGGCTCACCCAGGACCAGGCACTGGCCCTGCTTGAGGCCGAGGCGTCCGAGAACACCGACCCCTACTTCGGCGAACGCACGATGACCCGCATCTTGGACCAACTGACGGAAATCACCGCGCACTTGGAGGGCTACGGCGAGGACCTGGCCAGCGAGCTGTACGACTCGCACCGCCGGGTGCGCCGCGCCTCCGACGAGATCGTCCGGGGCCTGCGGGTCACCGCCCAGAAACCGGCCGACGTGCTCGGCGCGTACGTCTACCTGCCCGCGACCACTGCCGCCGCCGTCACCGCCGCCCCGGGGGAGCACGCCTGATGTCCGCCACCGCCCGCAACCAGGTCTTCACCGCCGTCCACACGGTCGGCGGTCTGCTCCCCGCCGACATGCTGCTGCGCATCGCGGAGGGCAAGGACGTCAAGGGCTCCGGGCCCTCCGACTACCGCGTCGTGGGCGCCCGTTCGGTCCGCGACGAGGCCGAACGCCACTGGGACTACCTGAAGGCGGCCTGGCGCGAACTGCGCACGAAACTGCCGACCGACCCCGAGGCCGAGGTCCGCCCCGACCCGACCGGCCTCGCCGTCACCCAGTGGCTCGCACCCCTCTTCGCCGAGCTGGGCTTCGGCCTGCTGACACCGGTCGGCGCATCGGGCATCCCCGCCGACGGCGACCCCGACAAGCGGTTCCCGGTCAGCCACCGCTGGAACCACGCCCTGATCCACCTCACGTCCTGGAACGCCCACCTGGACAAGCGTCCGGGCGGCGCGGGCACGGTCCCGCCCCAGTCGATGGTCCAGGAATGTCTGAACCGTACCGAGGCCCACCTGTGGGGCGTCCTGACCAACGGCCGCCAGCTGCGCCTGCTGCGCGACTCCAGCGCGCTCGCGACGGCGTCGTACGTCGAGTTCGACCTTGAGGCCATCTTCGACGGAGAGCTCTTCAGCGAGTTCGTTCTGCTGTACCGGCTGCTGCACGCGTCGCGGTTCGAGGTGGCGGAGGGGGCGGCGCCCTCGACATGCCCGTTGGAAGCGTGGCGTACGGCGGCGATCGAGTCGGGCACGCGGGCCCTGGAGCACTACCGCGACGGCGTCCAGCAGGCGCTGGCCGCTCTTGGCACGGGTTTCCTCCGCCACCCCGGCAACACGGAGCTGCGCGAGACCCTGGACCCGGCCGCGCTCCAGTCGGCGCTGCTGCGCCTGGTCTACCGCCTGATCTTCCTCTTCGTCGCCGAGGACCGCGAGGCCCTGCTGACGCCGGACGCGGACACGCAGGCCCGTGACCGCTTCGCCCGCTACTTCTCCACGGCACGGCTGCGCGAGCGAGCGGTACGCCGCCAGGGCACGGCGCACAGCGACCAGTACGAGGCCCTTCAGCTCGTGCTGAACGCGCTGGGCGACGAGCAGGGCCGCCCGGAACTCGGCCTTCCGGGCCTCGGCGGCCTTTTCAACATCACCGAGGCAGACGCCCCACTCCGTGACGCCCGCCTGGCCAACCGCCACTTTCTGGAGGCCGTACGGCACCTCGCGCGCGTCCGCGACGTGAACTCCGCGCGCTGGCGGTCCGTCGACTACCGGCACATGGGCGCCGAGGAGCTGGGGTCGGTGTACGAGGCGCTGCTGGAGCTGGTTCCGAAGCACAGCGCGTCGGAGCGCACGTTCGAGCTGGTGGACCGCGCTGGCAACGACCGTAAGAAAACAGGGAGTTACTACACCCCCACCGCGCTGACCGAAGCCCTGCTCGACTCCACCCTCACGCCCGTGATCGACGAGGCGGCGCGGCGCGGCGAGCAGCGGGCCCAGGACGAGGGCCACACCGACCCCGCGGACATGATTGTCGAGGAACTGCTCTCCCTCACCGTCTGCGACCCGGCCTGCGGCTCCGGCCACTTCCTGGTCGCGGCGGCCCGGCGCATCGCCAAACGGGTCGCCTCCGTGCGGGAACGCAACCCCGAGCCCACCACTGAGGCGGTACGGCACGCCCTGCACGAGGTCGTCGCGCGCTGCGTGTACGGCGTCGACCTCAACCCGATGGCGGTGGAGCTGGCCAAGGTGTCCCTGTGGCTGGAGGCCATGGAACCGGGCCGCCCGCTCGGCTTCCTGGACGCCCACATCCGGCACGGCAACGGCCTCATCGGTGCCACCCCGGCGCTGATGCGGGACGGCATCACCGACCGGGCGTTCAAGAAGACCGAGGGCGACGACGAGGGCTGGGCGAAGCAGCTCCTCTCACGCAACGAGCAGGAACGCGCCAACCAGGGCAGTCTGTTCGACCTCGAACCGGAGACCCGGGTCGCCAACACGTCCTTCGCGACGGGCCTGCGCCGCATCACCTCGGCACCAGCGCGGACGCTGGCGGAGGTGCGGCGCAAAGAGTCGGCGTTCAAGGAGTGGTCGACGTCAGCAGAGTACCTGCGGGCCCTGCACCTGGCCGACGCTTGGTGCGCGGCTTTCGTGTGGGTGAAGCGGGAGGACACGCCACCGGCCATCACGCACCGGGTGTTCCGTGGCCTTGAGGACCCCGAGGGCGACGCGGCCCCGCAGTCCACGCACGACGAGATCGTCCGGCTGCGGGAGCAATACGCGTTCTTCCACTGGCACCTGGAGTTCCCCGAGGTGTTCAGCGTGCCGGAGGACGGTTCGGGCGCGGGTGCGGAGGACGGTGGGGGCGATCCGGCTACGGGGTGGGCGGGCGGATTCTCGTGTGTGGTGGGTAACCCGCCCTGGGACAGGACCGAGTTCGAGGATAAGAAGTACTTCAGCGTCGTCGATCCGTCGATCGCGGAGATGGCCGGCACTGCCAGACAGAGGAGGATCAACGAGTGGCTGGAGGAGAATCCCGAGGGGGCCAAGCGCTATCGAACTGAACGTCGCAAGCTGAAGTCCATGTTCACGTTTGCGGCGAACTCTGGAGTCTTCCCGCTGTGCGCTCAGGGGCTGACTGCCGGGGGCGTCACCAAACTCCAGACGGATCAGCTCTTCACCGAGCAGTTCTCGTCGGTCTGCGGACCGGAGGGGCGCTTCGGATGCATCATTCCGACCGCGATCGCCACCAACGCCGGTGGTCAGTTCCTCTTCGGTGACTTCACTCGACGGGGAGTACTGGTCTCGCTGTACGACTTCGAGAACAGGCGGCGCAAGAGTCCCGCGCTACCGAAGGGCGGCAAGTGGTTCGAGAGCGTCGACTCCCGCTATAAGTTCTGCCTGCTCTCCCTCACCGGCCGTGACTCGCGAGTGCCTGCCGCGAGCCTCGGCTTCTTCCTCTCTGAGATCACCGATCTGGACAACGGTAACCGTGTGTTCTCCCTGAGCCCGCAGGATCTCGCCCTCATCAACCCCAACACCGGGACGCTGCCGATCTTCCGTGACCGTCGAGACGCGGATATTACGTCTGAGGTGTACCGACGCTTTCCGGTCCTGCACAACGAAAAGAAACGGGACGGAAACCCCTGGCGCATGAGCTTCAAGTACGTCTTCCGCAGCGCGAACGACGGCGACCTCTTGCGAGACCAGGACAACCTTCAGCGCGAGGGCTGGGAACTGGACGGGAACCACTTCGTGCGCGGCGAGGAACGCATGTCACCGCTGTACGAAGCGAAGATGGTTGATTTCTTCAATCACCGCGCTGCCGACGTGGTAAAGAGTCCCACTGCCGTCAACCGACAGAATCAGCCGCGTTACCTCCCCTCCGACGAACTCAGCAATCCTGACCGCTGCGCCTTGCCCCTCGCGTGGATCCAGGAGAGCGGAACGATCCGGGTACGCCGGAACGGCACAGACGTCGATGTTCCCGGCGTCGATCTCCGCCTTGCTGAGGCGGGCTGGGAACGCGGCTGGCTATGTGGCTGGTGCGATGTCACTGCCTCGACCAATGAGCGAACGTCCATCCCCGCGTTCATCCCACGCGTGGCGGCTCTGCACACCTACCCCCTAATGCTCCCCCGCGTCGCCGCGCCCCTGGTCGCCGCTCTCATCGCCACGCAGTCCTCCCTGGTCTTCGACTTCGTCAGCCGTCAGAAGATCAGTGACGCTCACATGAAGCTGTTCGTGTGGAAGCAGCTTCCTGTCCCCACCCCCACCACCCTCGAACCCCACCTCCCCTTTCTCCTCCGTCGAGTCCTTGAACTCGTCTACACGGCCTACGACATGACTCCACTGGCCCGCGACCTGGGCGACGAAGGTGAGCCGTTCCGCTGGGACGAAACGCGACGTGTCCAACTGCGCGCGGAGTTGGACGCCTACTTCTTCCACTTGTACGGCATCTCCGCCGAGGACACCGACTACATCCTGGAAACCTTCCAGTCGGAGTCGGGCGGACTGAAGAACAACGAGATCGCCAAGTACGGCGAGTACCGCACGAAGCGGCTCGTGCTCACCGAGTACGACCGCATGGCCACCGCCGGCCTGAGCCTGGACAAGCCCCTCTTGGACGGCGACACCTACACCTCGTCTCTCACTCCACCCCCCGGCCACGGCCCCCGGCACGAAGGAGCCGGAGAGTGACGAGTCCCCCGTCGGCCGACGGAGCGGGGCAGCCGGTGTCGGGGACGCGGGCCGAAGCGGTCGCACGGGAGCGGGAACGGCTGAGGGCGCTCAGGCAGCGCCGGGACGCCCAGAGCGCGGACGCGGGGGTCGACGGGTTCACCGTACGCAGGTGGCGGAAGGCGGGCGTATTCGGAGCCCAGGCGGTGCTGCAGGCCCACGCTCTGCTCCAACAACTCGCTTCCCTTGCAGGGGACGTGACGCACGACGCCCTGGCCGACGCCCTGCGCGACGAACCGGACGACCGGCTGCTGCCTGCTGTGCGGACCGTCCTCGAACGGGCCGCCCCAGCCACAGTCGCCGCGACGCTTACGGCGGTCCACGCGGGCGGCTTCCTGTGGCTGTCCGAGGTCGGAGAGCAACAGCTCACAGCCCTGGCAACGGGCGACGACACGCTCGCCGTCTCCGGGAGCGAGGACCCCTCCGGGGCCTTCGCCCTCCTCAGTGCGTTCGCGACGGATGGTACGGCCGCCTTCCCGCCTCGGATGCTGCCGCGCGTGCTTCCCTGGATACCCCTGAGCGTCCTCGACGACCTCATCGACGCCGGGGCGGTCGGTTCCGAGCACCATCCCTGGCAGTACCGGGCCGAGGAGACGGAGAACGCGTACCTCAAAGCCCGGCTGGTTCCTGATCAGGTGACCGCCGAGCAGGCAGCTGCGCTGGAGTGGATGGCCCGACAGCGGCGGGACGCGTTCCTCACCGGGGGCGAGCCGCTGCCCTCGGTTGGCGATGTCTACGACCTCTTGGAGCGAGTTGCCGACGGCGACGCCTCGGTGGTGAAGGAGCTGGAAAGGAAGCTGCCCCGCGATCTGGTGCTCCGGCTGCGCCGACTCTTGGACGGGGTCGATGTCGGCAACTGGGACCGGGAGATATGGGAAGATAGGGGGTTGTGGCGGCTCATTTTCTCTCTGTGGGAGCCCAAGGCAGCCGTCAACCCGTCGCGGTCACCCCTGCACGCGCTCATGGCCCTGCGTCAGGCCTACGATTTGCTGTGCCTGAACGACCTCGCCCGCGCCTCGTCCCAGATAGACAAGCTGGCCTCGTTCGAGACCGCTGACCCGGTCTACCGGGCCGAAGCCCTCAACTTCCAGGCGTACACACTGCTGCTCCGGGAGGAACTGGACGCGGCGGCCGTCGTCCTGAAGAGGATCAGCGGATCGCACGAGCCGGCCGAGTCCAACCTCCGCATGGTCGAGCAGCGTCGGGCGGTTCCCCGTAACGACAGACCGGCAGCCTCCAACCCCTATTTGGACCTCGGGCTGCCACACGGCGCGCCAAGTTGGGAGACCCGGTACCGGGACCTCCGCCGGGAGCATGTGCACGACGTGGACACGAGCGCGCGGCTCAACAGCGCGATGAAACGCATCAGAGACGCCGAGCGCGACGAGGACTGGTCCAGCTTCTTCGTGCTACCGCTCGACCAGGACGTGTTCGATCTTCCGGACGAGGTGCCGGTCACACTGGTCCCGCCCCTGGCGCCGCTGGCCAGACGAACGGCACCCCAGTCCCCCGAAAGCCTGGCGCTCGTGCGACAGCGGGCGGTGGCGGATCTGCTGCCGCATCTACTCAGCGCGCCCCGGCGCCCCGATCGCAACGCAAGGATGCCCACACAGTGACCCACGTGCCCCGCAGACTGCGGCGAACCCCCGCGGCACCCAAGCAGGAGCCCCGCAAAGGGAACAACGGCCTCAGGCGCCGTCGGGAGAAGCAGCGGGCGGCAGCCGATGCCTCCAAGGACACCCCGCTCGCCGACCGCCCCAAGGAACAGAAAACCCCAGCGGCCCCCAAACGGCACACTCCCAAGGACACCCCGCGCACCTACCGCCCCGAGGAACTGCTCAGTCCTCCCATGCTGCTCACCCGTTTCACCGAGCGGGCGACCGAACTCCTGACCGCTCTCCCTGAAGAGGCGCGACCCACGCAGGCTGCTGTGACGGCTGCCCTGCGTCAGGCTGTTCTGGAGGCGTTCCGCACCCGGGAGGAGTACGTGGCCCGGATGGTCGAGGTCGATCTGCTCGCTGGCGCACCCAATCAAAAGGCCAATTCTCTTCGGAAGGGCATCCGCACAGCGTTGCTCGACCAAGGCGTGCGGTGCGTGGACTCACCCGACGGAGAACGCGAGCTCTTCGTGGTGGTGGAAGGCGACGGTGAGGCGTTCGAGGTGCTGCGCCCGGCCTACGTGGACCAGGCCACCGGCAAGCTGGTGCTCTCCGGACAACTGCGCCGCCTGCCCGGGGCAGACGGCGGAGACCACTCTGCCGGGGACGACGGGGCGACGAACGGGGAGGCCATGTGACCGCGACCGGGATCGACTTCGGCACCACCAATTCCGTGGTGGCCCAGTGGCTGGGCGACGACGCCGACGTGCTGCTACTGGACGCCCACCACATCGACGCCGACTGGCGCCATCCCGGCTTCGAGTACCTCTTTCCGTCAGTGGTGGGCATGAGTTCGCTGCGTCGGGGAGCGTTGTTCGGCTGGGAGGCCAAGCTCCGCTCCGAGGAGGCGGCCGAGGCCTGCAAGCGACTTCTCAAGAGCGACGAGTACGTCACGATCCACGGCCGCAGGTTCGCGGCCACGACGGTGGCCGCCGGTGTCTTCCAGGCCATGCGAAAGGGCGCAGAGCACAACCTCACCGCCATCGACCAGGCCGTGATCACCGTGCCCGCCAACGCCACGGGTGCCGCGCGCTATCGCACGCGCGCCGCCGCGCAGTTTGCGGGCATCGACGTCCTGGCGCTGCTCAACGAGCCGACGGCAGCCGCGATCTCATACGCGCACGATCTACGACACGAGCTACCAAGAGTTCGCACCCTCCTGGTCTTTGACTGGGGTGGCGGCACGATTGACGTCACCGTGCTCGACTACCAGGACGGATTCTTCGAGGAGCTCGCGTCACGGGGTGTCACCGAGCTGGGCGGTCTGGAGATCGACCGCCGTCTGCGCGACCTCGTCCTCGAACGGGCTCCGGCGCGATCGGCGTGGACGCCGGCGCAGGAGCGGCAGTTCGGGCTGGACGTGGAGCGCAGCAAGATCCGCCTGTCATCCGAGGACTCCGTCACCATCAGGACTCCGGACGGTGACACCGTCGAGGTGTGGCAGGAGGAACTGGAGGACGCCATCACGGACCTCGTGGACCGCGCCCTGGCACCGGTCCAGCAGTGCCTCACCGACCTGCATATGGCGCCTCTGGACGTGGACGCGGTGCTGATGATCGGCGGCACGAGCCAGATCCCCAGCGTACGGGCGGCGGTCGCCGAGGTCATGCAGCAGCAGCCCGTCGAGGTCGACCTGTGCGATCCCATGACGGCGGTCGCCCGCGGCGCCTCCATCGCGGCGGCCGTGCTTTCCGGGAAAGCCGACGGTGTGATCCAGGTGGCGACGAGCCATGCCTTGGGCACGGTCGTTACGGACGACACCGGGCAGCGGAAGTTCAGTCAGATCATCCCGCGCAACTCGCCGCTGCCTTGGAAGGAGCGCAAGAACTACACGCCGCGCCGGGACAACGCCCGCAGCCTTGCCGTGGAGATCTGGGAAGGCGACCCGGACCGGCCGCTGGATCACCCCGACAACGTGCAGTTGACGGATCTCCGTTTCACCTACGCGGAGCCCCGGGCTCGTGAGGACTCCCGCTTCCTGTTGGAGTACACGTACGACACGAACGGCCTCCTGCGCGTCAAGGCGACTCTTGAACGTACCAGTGAGGAGGTCCTGAACGAGGAGATCAAGAGTTTCAGCTCTGGCGGTCCGACACCGGCGGTGCGCAAGGAACTTGATGACCTGCTCGCGGGCAACACGGTCACCAGGCCGATCCCGGCACAGATACCGAAGACTGCCACGGGCCCGGCGCCCGCGGTGTTCGTGGTCGACGGCTCCAACCTCGCGTGGATCGGCAGATCGCCGCGGCAGCCCGGCGTGTACGGCGACGACGACCGGCCGTCGTACGCCCAACTCCTGTCCGCCCGAGCCGCCTTGACCTCGAACCATCCCGATGCCGTCCTGCATGTCGTGGTCGACGCCACGTTCCGGCACAAGGTCGCGGAGGAGGAGCGGGCAGCGGTGGAGGCGGCGCTCGGCAAGGGGGAGCTCATCCAGCCTCCGGCCGGAACCGAGGGGAAGGGCGATGCGCTGGTCACGGCCATCGCGCAGGACACACAGGGCACGGTCGTCACCAACGACAACTACGTCGAACTGCAGGGCAGATACCCCTGGTTGCGGAACAAGGAGCGGGTCCTCGGGGCCACCCTGACCCGGGGCATGTGGGTGTTCACCCCGCGCACCTGCGTGCCGCCACGCCACCGGGTCGCCCAGCAGGCCCTGATTCCCCCAGGCCCCGGCCCGCTCCCCACGTTCCGCTACCACCGCCCGCATGAGGAGTAGCGGTGACCGAGGTGACTGGCAGGACGAGTATCAGAACCGAGATTCTGGCTCTCCTGCTCGAACCGCTGGGTGTCGACGCCATGGCCGGGCAGGCCGCACTCCGGCGGCTCGCCGAGAACGTTGACACAGTGGCCCAGGCGTACGGGTGTGCCGGTCTGCCTGCGTCCGGGAGCACGCTTCCTTGGGTCTCCGATGCCGTAGCGGCGTGCGTCGAGGAACACGAACTGGCACGTCCGGCAGCTGCCCGAGGCGAAGCCAGAGCTCTGCGGGAGTTGACGCGGCTCAAAGGAGGGTCACGCCTTCAGGCACTTGAGGGTGTCCCGGTGGACGCGCTTCGGGCAGACCTCGCGGCGGTGGCGGTCGCAGAACGGCTGCTGCCTGGGGTCCTTGAGCCGTGCCGTCGCGCGGATCAAGACTGGCCCGAGGAAATCTGGCGCTCGATCCGCGGCATCGACGTCGACAGCGCCCTGGCCGACCTGAACCGCCCCCGCGTCACCCGGCAGGCAGCAGCCGCACGGGAACTCGTACTCCAGCACAGCACCTCGGCAGCTCGGGATCTGCGGAACCGGGATCTGGTGACGCGGCTTGAGAAGGTGCGGGACTTCGTCGCGGCGGAGCAGGCGTACGAGGCGTTCCTCTCCGTACGACCGGGGTGGTGGCGCTGGCTCGGGCCGGACGCGCGGTCCGGGTTCAGGTCGGACCGGCGTGACGCCCTGGTGTGGGCGATCGAGGCCCGCGACACCGGCGCTGTGTCGGGAAGCGCTCTGGAGTTGCTCGCAGCGGACGACGCGCGGACCGTGATCGAACACGCGTCGGCGACGGTCTCCGTAACCACTACCGCATCCCTGTCCGCGCCGCCTGCCACGAGTTCGGCCGCACGGCTCGTGTCGGGGCTCCTGGCAGTCGGCTCCCGGCACGATGTCGACCAGCTGCGCGCTCTTGAGCCCTGGTACACGAAGAACATCGTGCTGTTCGACCACGTTGCAGCGGCCATGGATGCACGGGGAGCAGATCCCGGACTCCGTACGGCCCTCGACTCCCTGGTCAGCGAACTCGCGCTGCCCCCCGGGGCGGTGGACACGAGCCGCTCGGACTACCGCGACATCCAGTCCGCTCTTCGGGCCAAGGTCGAGGCTCACCTTCAGCGAACGACGTACTCCGAGCACGCGATGGAGAGCGAGGAACTCGTCGGGGTCATCGGCCGCGTCGGAACGCTCGAACGCGAACTGCGCGATGCCATGCGACCCCTACCTGCCGTCAGAGGCAGGCTGCTCGTGGCCATCGTCGGAAGGACCAAGTCCGGGAAGACCACGCTCCGCAAAGCCCTGACGCGTGACGCGGACCGATCCGGGATCGGGCGAGGGGCGCACCGCACCACACGGAAGACCTCCGCGTTCGACGTCGGCTCAGTGACCTACTTGGACACGCCCGGCTTCGCCGCGAAGGACGACGACTTCGACGCGCAGCGCGCGCGGGCGGCGTGCATCAGCGCCGACGCGGTCATCTGGAACTACGCCGACACGCTGCGCGACGAGGAGTCCGCGGAACTCCGGCGGCTTCTCCTCTCGGGGAAACCCCTGCTGGCTGTCGTCAATGTGAAGGGGCTGGTCAACACACCTGTCCGCCTTGAGCTCTTCGCCAACTCCCCGAACAGAGAGTTCAAGTCGGCGCCGGGGCATGCCGTTCGGATCGAACAGGGCGCCAGAGCGGTCGGAGTCGCCCCGCCCGTCATCCTCGCGGTCCACTCCGGTGCCGCACACGAGGCGCTGTCCACGGAGGATCGCAAGCTGGGAGACAGGGCCCTGCGGGCGAGCAGGTTGCCCGAACTGGAGCAGTCCCTCGACCGGCTCCTCGCCGAGCGCGCGATTCCGATTCGCGCCGTCCGGCTGGCCGAAGGCGTACGGGCGCCGCTCGCCGCGTTCCACGACCGGGCGGTCGAAGAACTCCCGCAGATCGGTCTCGCACTCGCCGAACTCGAACGCTCGACGCCGGATGAACGGGCCGCGCTGCTCGAAGCGTTCCGGGCCGCGGGCCGAAACTCACACGAACGGCTCGAAGCCGAGCGTCACCGGGTCAAAGAGCGATTGCCGGAAATGGTTCGGGACCTGGGTGGCGCGGATCACGCGCAGCGGTGGAGCGACTTCATCACCGGACTGGAGCTGGACGGGTTGTGCTCTGGTCTTGAGAGCGAACTCGAGCAGCAGGCGCGGAATCAAAGGCGGGTGCTGCGCGCGCTGGCAAGTGCCCCGGAGCGGCAGGACGACGAGCACCCGCGTGTACGACCACGTCCTGACCGGAAGTTCGTGACAGCGGCTGCCAAAGGGGCGGCAACAGCCCTCCTGGGCTCCTTCGCCGCCAAGGGGCTCCCCAAGAAGCTCGTGGTCCCCCCCTCCCGCCGTGAGGGTGGTCTACGCGGCGGAGGCCTTGACCGGAGCGGCGAAAGCGGTGAGCAGCGAGCTTGACCGCGCGCGGCAGGCGAAGGACGACTGGACCCGCGCGACCACGGCTGCGGTCGAGGCCGGCCTCGACGAGCTGTTCGGCTGGGTCGACGTCCGGTTGGCGAGCATCGTCGATGACGCGACGGCTCAGATCGAGGCCCAGTTCGCAGCGCAGGCCGCGGACATCGGCAGCACCCGGGAGCGGTTCGAGCAGCTCGGTCGACTGCGGTCGGCCGTGCGGTCCGCCCTCGACGCGATCGACCTCGTGCTGACGCGTCGGCTTCTGGCTCTCGCGGGCGGGGACCCGGCGGCCATCCGCCGGGCACACCGGACGCCAGGGGTCGAACTCCGCGTCTGGACCGACACTTCCTGTGTCGTGGACGTCCGGGCACGCCTGCACAAGCACCTCGTAGATGTCCTCACCGAGCGGATCGAGATCTGCCCGGACTCAAGAAGCGGAGAAGGCGATGGGGCCGCGGCTGACGACTGACGGGGGTCCAAGCGCCCGCGTACTCGCACTGAGCGCACGGGCCGAGAAGGTCCTGAACGCTCACCCTCGTACCCGGGACCTGACAGCGAGCCTGCCCCAAGCGGACACGAGTCCGCTGCGGATCGCGCTCCTTGGTCCGTACAGCGCCGGGAAGTCGATGCTCATCGCGGCACTGCGCCGGCTCCCGGCGGCCGAGGTCGAGAAGCTCGTCGACGCGGCGCCCAAGACGCAGGAGGCGACGTTGCATCCGTGGAACGGCGTGACGCTGGTCGACCTGCCCGGGACGTTGTCGGGCAACGACGAGCACTCCGCTGCTGCCCGGCGTGGTGCGCGCGGTGCGGACGCGCTGATGATCGTGACAACGAGCGAACTGCCGGGCGAGACCGAGACCAAGGCCATTCTCCAGGCCCTCGACACCGACGGGTTCGCCGACCGAAGCGTGGTCGTCATCAACAAGATGAGCGCCGAAAACAGCGACCGCGACGTCATCCTCGACGAGATCCGCAAGCGGCTCGGCCCCTTCGCCGACCGAGTCCCGATCGTCCCGACCGACGCCCGCGACTACGTTGACGCGGCTAACGACCCCGAACTCACGGACGAGCACCGCGAGTTGCTCGCCTCAGAGAGCGGCATCGACGCCCTCCTGGCCGAGTTGCGGAGAATCATTGCCCCCGGCGTCGAGAGTGTCCGACCCAAGGCGCAGGCGTGCGAACTCATCCGGGTTCTGCAGCACGCAGAACAGCGGTGGGAACTGGACGGCGAGGACCTCGACGCCGCGCAGACCGCGAAGAAGGCCGAGGAGTCGGTCTCCCGGGCGAAGGAGGGAGTGCTGGACGTCCTGGAGAGGGAGAGCGAGGTCGTCGCTTCCAGGATCAGAACGGCGGGAGGCAGAGCAGCCGACAGCGTCTCGGAGAAGAACGGCGTCGTCCCGGTCGACATCGCCGTCGCCGTCACCGGGGAACTGGTCGATGCCCGCACCGACTTCGACGTCAGGTTCTCCTCATCGGTGAGGGCGGCGTTCGACGCGCTGGTCGCCGAGTACGGGGACGGTGTGCCGGAGCCCGAGGACTGGGTGAACGACGTCGACTCACCCGAGGCGACGCTCGCCGCGCCCACGGAGTCACCGTACGAACGGGCGATCAGGGAAGCGGCGGAGAAGGCCGCGAAGGTAGGGGCCGGGAGACTTTACGAGTGGATCAAGAAGGTCGCGGACAGCAGTGAGCGGGCAGCCGCTGTCGCGGGCTGGCTCAACAAGACCCGGGCGGGCCAGAAGGTGCTCGACGCCGACGGGAAGATCACCAACGGCGTGGGCAAGTTCAAGCCGTGGGGCAAGGGCAAGGCGGCCGACAAGGTCGCCGGTTGGGCCGGAAAGGCGCAGTGGGCGGTGGCGGTCATGGGTCCGGTCCTGGACGTGCAGAGCGTCGTCCAGGACCAGAGCAAATGGATGGCGATCAAGAAGCGCCGACAGGCGTTCCGGGATCACTTCGCCGACGTGGCGCTCAGACAGCGGACCGGCCTCGCTGACGCCGGTGAGCGGCACCTGAGCGAGTGGATCGCTGAGGTGGAACACTCGCTGAGCGATCTTACGCACCCAGGCGCGCAGATCAGCGCCGCACGCGAAACAGCGCTGACGGAGATCAGGAGCCTCCGCGACGAGGTCGAGAAGCTTGCCGGGCAGGCCACCGACTGACCCCGTGGACCGGGTGTCCCGGCGGCGAACGTGACCGGTGACCACGCGACCGCCGGGACAAACGCGGCTCAGGCCTCCGCCACGAACCCCACGAACCGCGACCACTCCTCACGCCCGACCGCGAAGTGCGGACGTGTCACGTCCTTGGAATCCCGTACGCAGATGCTCTGTTCGGTGCGGGCGACCTCGACGCAGCTGTCACCCTGGCTGCCGCTGTAGCTGGACTTGAACCAGGCCAGTTCCGTCGCGCTCATAGCTCTCCTCGGCTTCGCTCCAACAGGCCCCGGGAGTCCTTGGAGTTGAGGGCCTGCGAGCGCAGTGTGTCATAGCGCTGGTAGAGGAGGCTCACCTCTTTCGGGTCGGAGATCAGACGGCCGTTCTGCTGCCCTTCCGAGTACGCGAGCCGCTGCCCCTTCGGGGTCTCCAAGAGCTGCAACGGGCCGTCCAGGCACGCATGCAACCCGGCCTCAAGCGGCACGATCTGAAGCGTCACGTTGCGCGGCGCGCTCAGCTCCAGCACTCGATCGAACATCTCCCGCATCTGGTCCGCGTCCCCGAACCGGCGCCGGAAGACGTGCTCCTCGACGATGAAGCTGAACGGGATGGTCGGGCGCTCGAACAGCATCCGCTGCCGTTCCATGCGCCTGGCCATGAACTCCTCCAGCTGGTCGTCCGGCGCCACCGGGACGGTGCCCTCGAACACCGCCCGCGCATACCCCTCCGACTGCAACAACCCCGGCACCAGCCTGCACTCGTACGTACACAGGCTCACCGCCACCCGCTCCAGCCGAGCCCACTGCCGGAACCAGGCCGCCAGCCCCACATCCCCCCGCCCCCGGGTCACGAACTTCGAGGACTTGCGCAACGCGCCTGTGTTCCCGAGCAGTTCCTCCGACCGCACCACGTACGACTCGTCGGGCATCCTCCGCCCCAGCTCCACCGACTCCACGGTGTGCTTGGAGAAGCGCACCAGGTCCGCGAACTCGGCCCTGCTGTACCCCGCGTGCTCGCGCAGCGCCTGCTGGACGGCACCCCAGGTCCGCAGACTGTCCGAGGGGTCGGGCTCACGATCTGGCTCACCGCCGGCCGGTTCCCCGTCGCCGCCGTCGGTCATGATGTCGATGCCGCCCGTCATACGCGGCCACCTCCCGTTCCGTGCACCCACCACACGCTGTCCGTCGCCCCACGCCCGACAGCACCCAGCGTGACGGAAGACGCCGCGTACCGTCCACAGAACGTCCCCGTACGCTGACGCACCGTACGGGCGTCACTCCTGGAACGCGCCCCCACGCGCCCGCCACGGTGGCCCCATGAGCGCAACCCTTCCCCAACCGCCCGCCACCGTGGCCACGTTCGCCCAGCTCCTGTCCTCCACCCGCCGAGGAGCCCGCCTCGCCCGCCTCCTCGCCACCACGCAGCTCCGCGCCTGGGACCTGTCACCTGACGTGACTGAGCGGGCCGAGCAGATCGTCGCCGAACTCGCCGCCAACGCGGCCCTGCACGGCCGCGTCCAGGGCCGAGACTTCCGGCTCGCCCTCGCTCTCGACACCACGACCGGCCTGCTCCGCATCGCGGTCACCGACGCCAGGGGCGGGCAACTCCCCGTCGTACCGACCGACTCGGCGACGGACGGCGAGACGGGCCGCGGTCTGCTCATGGTCGACGCGCTGTCCGACCGCTGGGGCACCGAACCGCATCCGCCAGGCGGCAAGACCGTCTGGGCCGAGGTGAGCCACCGGACCAGCTGACAGGCACTCCCCGCCCAACTGACCGCCGTAAATCACCCGTTCGCTTGCCGACGGGCGGAGTTGGACACGTACTCCTTCCATCTGTACGGCATCTCGGCCGGGGGCGCGGTCTACGTGCCTGGAGACCTTCCAGTCGGAGTCGGGCGGCCTCAAGAGGGCTTCCGTGCGCCCGGGGTCAGCTCAAGGCGTCGATAGCCTTGACGATCAGGGCCCGCGCATCGGCCCCGTACACGGCCAGTTCTGTGAGCCGGGCGAACGCCCGCAAGTACATGTCGAGTTCGCCCGGCGCCGTGACGGTCACCTTCGCGGCGAGCAACTCCACATGGATCCGTGAGTCGTCGAACACCGTGAACTGCTCCAGCGGCCACATGACCGCTTCCCGCGAGGCCGCGGCCGGGATGATGCCGAGCGACATGGACGGCAGAGACATCGCGGCCAGCAGGTTGCCGAGCTGGCCGGCCATCACGTCCTGGTCGCCGACCCGGTGATGGAGGACGTTCTCCTCGACCAGGGTCGCGAACCGGTGGTCTCCCTCGTGGATGACGCGCGCGCGGCGCATGCGGATCTCGACCGCGTCGGCCACGTCGTCCGGGGTACCGCGGAAGTCCGCGATCGTGCGCATCAGCGCCGTCGCGTAGCCGGGTGTCTGCAGATAGCCGGGCACGACGTGGGAGGCGTACACGCGGAAGTGGCGGGTGCGCTCGTACAGCTTGGCCGAGGTCTCCGCCAACTGCTTCATGCCCGTTCGCTGGAGCCGCTTCCACTGCAGGTACATGGAGTCGGCCTGCCGGTTGGCCGCGATGAGGTCGTCCGCCTGGTCGTGCGCGCCGCAGGCCGCACACCAGTCGCGGATGTCGGCGTCGGCCGGCGCGGTGACGGCGTTCTCGATCCTCGACGACTTGGCGACGGACCAGCCCGCGAGACGGGCGAGTTCCTTGCCGGTGATGCCGGCGTCCAGGCGCAGCTCCCGCAGCCGGGCCGCGAGAGCCGCGCGTGCTTCCTGCACGCTGGACGTGGGGAATGTGGACATGGACGGTTACTTGACCTTGACCTCGTACTGGTCGTGGGGGGTGGCCCGTTCCCAGATCCGTTCGTATGCGGTCGCGTGCCGGGAGACCGTGCTGCGCTCGTCGCAGAGTTCCTTGCCGACCCATTCGCCGTCGCCGGAGAAGTGGTGGATGCGCATCAGCCGCCCGTCGAAGATCCACAGGTCGGTGCCCGGGACGAGCAGGTCCCACGCGCGGTGCCGGGGGAGCCAGCGCACCTCCTCGCCGGCTTCCACGTTGGCGCGGGTCTGGTAGTGCTCCCACGCGATGTAGTCGGTGACCGGTTCGGACACGATCCTGACGCGTCGGACGTTTACGCCGCGGGCGACGGCGTCCGCGATGTTCTGGTGGTAGGGACGCCACCAGGAACCCCGGTCGTCCCAGTCCACGCGACGGCCGTCCTGCCAGGCTTCGAAGCGGGGATTGGTGAAGTAGGCGTCCCTCATCTCCAGATGAGCGGCCGACTGCCTGGTGTCGGCGAGGAGTTCAGCGAACTCCGGGATCGAGCTCATCGCACGCCTTCCTGATGATCGGGATCATACGGGCCGGGATCCTGATGACGGTCTCGCCGGGCGGGATCGGCGCCCTCGCCGGGGACAGTGCGTCGCAGGTCGCGGTCGTCTCGTCGTCGGCCTGGTAGCTCTGGATCAGCAGATCGTCCGTGCCGGTGTCCACCCAGACTGTGGGGCATCCGTCCTCGTCCGTCTCGGGGTCGATCCCTACGAACTGAATGTTCATGGTGGCTGGTCTCCCGCGCTGGTCGGTTGCAGCGATTTACACCACCATCTTGCGAACGCGTCGCGTGGTCAAGAGCACATGTCACTCATGAGCAGTACTCTCAAACTGTCGTGTAATTCGGTGCAACTTCGTGGCCTGGCCGATGGAGGGACTCCTACGGTCGAGGCAGACGATGGAACCCGGCAGCCGCGCGAACGGCCCCGGGCGTTTCCAGCACGGCAACGACACCCCAGAAGGGCAGGTCAATGACCGTCACACTCGAACAGCCCGCCCCCGGCAGGACGCTCACGCGGGACCCGAAGGAACTCCTCAACGCGGTCGCTCCGCACATCGCCGAGTTGACCGTCAACGTGTTCGACTCCGGCATGAGCCTGTGGGACCGAGAGGTCGCCCTGCTCCTGCGCGACCACACCATGGTCCGCGACATGGCCGAACGGATCCTCGGTAACGCCGTCATCTACGTCATGGGTTCCATCGAGAACCCCGACGTCCACCTGGGCGTCGGCAAGCTCGTCGACATCGGCGTCCACCAGCTCATCCTCGACACACCCGTCTGGTGGGGCATCTGCCGCCTCTACAACGGCGGCCGGTTCAAGCACCACGCCCCGTTCATCGAGCGCCGCCGCGACGGCCTGTGCCTGCGCACCGGCGACTTCCTCCGCTCCCAGGGCTGGGCCATCGACGAGGAGCTGTGGGCCATCGACGGCACGGACTGCTCACCGTGCGACGACAAGGTCCCCGACAGCCACTGACCCCGGCTACAGTCGCCCCCGCCCTCGCGGCTCGCCGAGGGCGGGGGCTCCCGCATCCCGACCACCAGAGGAACAGCTGTGCCCGTACCGCACGACATCGCCGCCGAGACCGAACTGTGGGACGCCTACGCCGAGTCCGCGTTCAAGGACGACGCCGAGCCGTCATTCTGCTGGACCCAGTACCCCGGCCACGGACCCGGACCCGAACTCCTCGGCAACCCGGAGACCGTGCTGGAGATCGGATGCGGCACCGGCCGCGCTCTCGCCCACCTCGCACAACAAGGCGTCAAGGCCACCGGGGTCGACCTGTCGCCGCGCATGGTGGCGCTCGCGGGTGAGAAGTGGGCGCCGCTCGGGGTGCGGATCGAGCCGGGGGAAATCCTCGACTGGCTCGGAGCTGACGAGAAGCGGTACGACGCCGTGTACTCCATCTTCGGCGCGGCCTGGTTCACCGACCCCTCCCGCCTCTTCCCCCTGGTCCGCAAACACCTTGTCCCGGGTGGCGTCTTCGTGTTCTCCCAGCCGCCGGCCATCCCGGGCGCCTACGGGCCGCAGGGCATGTACAAGGGCGGGTTCGCGGGGAAGGCCATGTTCACGTACCGGTACAGCTACAGGCCCGCAGTGTGGGAGCGGCACCTGCTCCGGGCTGGTTTCACGTCCGCCGAGGCGACGGTGATGGATGCCCCGAAAGCCGGGCACATCGGCACGCTCATCGTCCAGGCCCGCGCCTGACAATCGGGTCACGGCCCCGGCCGGCATCCTCCATAGCCGACCGGGGCCACTTCATGGCCCATGGAATGGTCCCCGCGAGTGCCACCCCCTGTGAGCCGTTCAGAACTCCGCCACGAACCCCACGAACCGCGCCCACTCTGCACGCCCGACCGCGAAGTGGCGCCCTGGCCGACCGCTGGGGCACCGAACCGCATCCGCCAGGCGGCAAGACCGTTTGGGCGGAGGTCAGTCACAGGTCCAGTTGACGCGGGCGACCCGTCCCGCAGATCGGCGAGTGCCGGTCGGCGAAGCCGCGTTGCTAACCTCCGCGCCATGTCTCATGCAGCGGCGCGGGAGATGCGCTCTCCGATCTTGTCGATCCACCCGTACGTACCGGCCATTGAGCAACAGGGCGATGTGATCTGCTCCATGGCGTCGCGCGGCGAGTGCGATCACAAGCTCGTCGCGGAGGTGCGCCCCGAGTTCAGCGACGGCACATCTCCCCGCTGGCGGGTGTGCGGCGAGTGGCTGACCAGCCACCCGTCAGCCATCGCCCACATCACCACGAACGGCTTCCAGGCGCCCGCCGTTCCTTGACCGGGCGGCGCCGGAGCCACGCGGTGGCGACTACGCCGGGCGGTACACGGCCTGGCCCGGGTCCGGCCTCACGATGAGACCGTCCCGGGCGAGTTCGCGCAGGTTGTGGCGGGCTTCCTTGCCCGCGGCCTCGTCGTTCGCCGGCTGGTATCCGGCGACTCGCAGGGCCAGTACGGCGCGTTCGGTGTCCCAGGTGCCACCCAGTGCCTGGATCACCGCGGCGAGCGCCTGCTTGTGCGTCAGCGGCTTCTCGGTCATCTCACCCTCCCCCTCCGAAATCCGCCACAGCATGGCACACGGCGGCAGGGCCCCGCCTGGCCGGACCTCAGGACCCCCAGGGTGCGCGCTGATGAACCAGATTCTCGGTACCGGGAGTTGCGGGCGGTGGCCCGGCCGACCGAGGCACTTGGAGACCCGTTGCCGCGTCGGCGCCGCTAGCCTGTCGGTATGTCAGAGCGTGTCATGCCCGGTCGCGCGGACGGACTGATCACCCTCGGTGCCGCGGACGCTCTGTGGGTCGATCTGACGGCCGACAGCACCGTGCCGACGGCTGCGGGGGCGTTCATTTCCTCTCCCGCCCATGCCCGGTTGGGGTACGTCCTGCTCGGCAGCCATGTGGTGGCGACGGTGCGGGCGGGCGGCGGTCAGTGGAGCGTCTCGGAGACGGAGGTGCGCCGGGCGGCCGCGAGACTGAACGCGGTGGAGATGGACCGGCAGGACCTGGTCCGCGTCGGCCCGCTTCGCGGGGCGCCGCGGCAGGAGTACGGCGGGGAAGCGCCCCTGCGCTGGCGCCGGCGCATCACGGAGGACTTGCAGGAGCTGAGAGGCCCCGAGCGGGTGGCGCGACGTGGAGTCGGCAGGCCGTACCACCTGGCGGGGATCGACTGGCGGCAGATACTCGTGGAGCGGAACCGCGACGGGACGCGGCGCACGTGGTGGCTGCCGCGCGCCGTGGTCAGGCTGCTCGACGCGGCCGAGCACGCCGAGACGCAGTGGGTGCAAGCCGCGCGGAACCACCGGGCAGGCGCAGCCGCCCCCGAGCCGCCCTCCCACCCCCGGCAGGCCCGGGACGCCGACGGTCGGCGGACGACGAGCCCCGAGGGCCCAACCGCCCCACCACGCCCGTACAACGGAGAACTGACAGGCCAGCTGTACTCGGTGCTCAGCAGGAAGCCCGGCACCTCCCGCAGGGTGGCCGGGTATGCGTGCGCCGTCTGCCGCGACGCGCCGGCCGCAGTGCTCGACCACTGCCACGAACACGGCTACGTCCGTGCTCCCGTCTGTCAGTCCTGCAACACCCTGGAACGCCCCGACCACCTGTACAGCAACGACATCCGCGTGGCGAACCGCTACACACGCCTCTTCCACACCGACGCAGACGACTGGCTCCGCCACTGGCACCGCTGCCCCGGCTGCCGCGCACGCACCACCCTGCCCCTGCCCCACCTCGCCGCGTGGACGGCCCACACAGCCTGCCGGTCGCTGCGCCCGACCCACCGAGCCTCCGGCGGGCGCAAGCCCTGCGGTGTCCTGCGCGTGTCCTGGACGGGCAGCCAGAACACGCCCCGTTCCTGCCTGCTCACCGTCACCGTCGACTGCTGCCCCTCCGGCGAACACCGTGTTCTTGCGCGAGTCCCCTACCGCGAGGCCGCCGAGAGGTTTCGTGTCTGGCTGGCCGAGACGGCCCCGGCCGTGGCCGCCGCGGCCGGTCCCGACCGCCTGGACGGCCTCCCGGCCCAGTCCCGACCGGTCATAGCGGATGCCGGCGGCCAGGGGCTGGCACTGTTCTGAGCGGGCACAGGGTAGAGCGCGTCCGCTCCGTGGCGAGCCCACACGGGCGGACATCGTTCTCGGCAACGGCCGGAACAGAGACGCTATCCGGCCAATCGAACGGCCAACTCCCTTGCACACGCCCAAATCCATTGGGTCGGAGAAGCGGGTCGGCCTACGCTCCGACGACGGATCACGACCCTGCCGCCCGTTGAGCGCGCGGCCCGGCCCCGACAGGAGTGTGTCCCTTGCCCTTCCCGCCCGGCGACATGGTCGCCGCCTTCGGCAGGCACCTGCACTTCCAGAGCCTGGAACAGGCCCTGCGCGAACGTCATCCCGAGTTGGCCGACCGGGTCCACTTCGACGACTCGCAGGGACGGATGCTCCTGAAGGTGGCCCTGTCCGGCGTGCAATCCGTCGCCCTGGCCCACGTACGTATGGATCACTCCATCGTCTGGGCGGTGATGGATCCGGTACTGGACAGCGAGCCGTCCCTCTGGCCGCTCGACACCCCCGACGACGTCCTCGTGGACGCCGTACACGCCCATGCCTCGGCCTGCCTCACCGGGGAGCCGGTCGTGTCCCCCTGGCGCTGGCACGAAAGCGAACCGTCCGAGATGACCGAACTGGCCGACATCCTCGACGCGCGGGGCGTGCGTGTGCGGCGCGTGGCCGCCGGGAACCGGTACTTCGCCCACGGTCCGCGTCTCTCGCCGAAGCTCGACATCGTCGGCGAACGTCACGAATCGTTCATGGAGGCCGAGTTTCCCGAGGCGTTCGTCCGCGTCTCGCTCAAGCCCACCCTCGGCTGGCTGGTGGACCTGCACAGGCCGGAGTGGGGAGGTTGGGGCCGTGTCGAGCTCGGCTGGTGTCTGGAGCGCCGACCCTCAGCCGCTCCGGGCCTTCCTCGCGCGGACGTCTCCGTGGCGGAGATCGCCGACCTGCTCTGCAAAGGACCGGAGACCTGGGACACACAGCCACCCTGGATCCCGCCGCGCGACGGCACGCCAACCGGCCCGGAGTCGAGATCCGCCTTGCAGGACAGTCTCTTCGCGGACCGGCCCACCGCGAGCGACCTCCCCGAGTGGATGGAGGACTTCACCGAATTCGTGGACGAGCCCGCAGAGAAGAGGCCGCCGGAACGCCGCCAGGGGCCGCTCACCCCACGTGAGATCACGGAAGCGGTCCTCCAGCAGCTCACCACCTTCGGTTTCTCGGATCTGCTGGAGGGCGGGGCCGACGTCCCCATCGAGTCCGACGCGTTC
Source organism: Streptomyces sp. NPDC002588 (assembly GCF_040295925.1). Taxonomy (NCBI): domain Bacteria; kingdom Bacillati; phylum Actinomycetota; class Actinomycetes; order Kitasatosporales; family Streptomycetaceae; genus Streptomyces; species Streptomyces sp. NPDC002588. Next base: position 27,050 of record NZ_JBEOWF010000024.1, on the reverse strand, counting down.
CACATCGAGTGGCGCAGTACCACCAAGGACCTGTCGGCCTCCGAGATGCAGCGGCTGAACGGCCTTGCCGCGGCAGCCGGCGAGGACCTGCCCAAGCGCCTGATCGTCATCACGGGCGCCGGCCTCACCCGCCCGGCAGCGGAGTTCGCGGACAAGGCCAAGGCGTTCGCCTTCTGTCTCGACCGGGCAACCGGTCGGCTGACCGCCCTCAACTCCCGTGCCCGTGAGGCGCTCCTGCCTGCCGAGGCACCCGGCACACGGGAGCTGGAACCCTGGTGACGGCCGGGCCGAGTGGAGCTTTGTTCCAACGGCCTTCTTCCCGGCATCAACCGCGGTTCTGAACGCCTGCCCAGCTCGCCACCTCAACTACCTGGGTACGGCGCTCGGAATGCCGATGATCCGGCATGATGACGGTCATGACGGACGAGACGGACCTGCGGGCGACAGCGGCGGAATTCGACCGGAGCACCGCGGCGGAGGCCGAGAAGGCCGCCGAGGACGAACGCAAGCAGGTGCTCTCGCAGTTCCCCCTGGAGGAGTGGGCGACGCTGCCGCTGTCGCGCTACGCCCTGGGACAGGACGCACGGTCCGGGAGCGACCCGGCGTACTGCTGGCTGATGGAGTACGGCGCTCCCCGCCTCGGCAGCATCAAGGGCGGTAGCTCCAGGAAGCACATCATGTTCCGCTACAGATCCGGTGAGTGGTGGCTGGCCGCCCCGCTGCGCGGGATGGAGCCGCAGGAGGCGTGGGAGGAGCTGCGCGGACAGTTCCTGCGGGCCTTCGAGGCCGTGGCCGCGGGGGACGTCGAGGCCGTGGACGATCTGGAGCTGCTGCGGTCCGGGCAGGCGCTGGTGACCAAGTCCCTGGCGACCTACTTCCCCGAGCATTTCCTGCCCATCTACGCCGGCGAGCACCTGCGCCGGTTCGTCGGTCTGCTGGGCGGCTCCTCGCAGCCCGACGCACCTGCCTGGCGCAACAACCGTCGGCTGCTGGAACTCGTGCGCTCGAAGCCGGAGTTCGACGGCTGGAGCGGGCAGGAGGTCATGCACTTCCTGTACGAGAAGTTCGATCCGCGTCCGCAGCAGCGCACCATCTGGAAGATCGCCCCCGGTGAACGAGGGCGGCTGTGGGACGAGTGCCATGACGGCGGGGTGATCCGCGTCGGCTGGGACGAACTCGGCGATCTCGGCCAGTACCAGAGCGACACCGAGCTGAAGCAGGCGCTCGACGCGCACTGGCCGCGCGGCAGCGGGGGCAGTCTGAGGGTCGCCCGGCGGCTGCTGGACTTCCGGGACCTGGAGCCGGGAGACCGGATCGTGGCCAACCGTGGGATGGAAGAGGTTCTGGCCACCGGTACCGTCAGCGGGAGTTACCGCTTCGAGGCCGACCACTCCGAGTACCAGCATGTCGTCCCGGTCGCCTGGGACGTCTCCCACGCGGGGAAACTGTCGAAGCCCCAGCACGGCTGGCGGTCCACGTTCGCCAAGGTGCCGCCGACGCTCTTCGCCCGGATCACCGCGGGCCTCACCGAGTCGGGCACGGAGTCGGCGGAGCCGTTCACCGATGGCCCCGTCACCCTGCCCGAGGACGTCGCGGGCGTGCTGGAGGCGCTGGAGCGCAAGGGCCAGGTGATCCTGCACGGGCCTCCCGGCACCGGAAAGACCCGGCTCGCACTCGGCGCCGCCCTGGCCCTCGCCGGTCGTGCGGACGCGCTCAACTCGACGCCGCACCGGCGAGCCGCGGCCCAGACCGAGATGCTGCGGGACGGCCGCATCCACATGGTGACCTTCCATCCGTCCTACGGGTACGAGGACTTCGTGGAGGGCTTCAAGCCGGACCTGAGCGCCACGGGCCCCGGGCTGACCCTGGCGCTCACGGACGGCGTGTTCCACAGCCTGTGCACCCAGGCCACCGCCCGCCCGGACGAGACGTTCCTGCTGATCATCGACGAGATCAACCGTGGCGATCTGCCGCGCATCTTCGGCGAGTTGGTCACGCTGCTCGAACTCGACAAGCGCGGCCTGCCCCTCGCCCTGTCCGTCAGCAGGCGCACCTTCTCCGTGCCGCCGAACGTGCGGATCATCGGGACCATGAACACGGCGGACCGCAGCATCAGCCATCTGGACGCCGCCGTACGCCGTCGCTTCGCGTTCCTCCCGGTCGGCCCCGACCCGGACGCCGTGTCCGGCACGGTCGGCCCCCTGGAACTGGCGGAGTTCTTCGAGTCCCTCAACACCCGTATCGCCCGTCACCTCGACGCGGACCACCAGATAGGGCACGCCTACCTGCTGCGCGACGGTGAACCGATCGCCACCGAGAACGACCTGGCCGCCGCCTTCCACCACGAGGTGATCCCGCTCCTGGAGGACTACTGCCTCGGCCGCGCCGACCTGCTGCACCGCATCCTCGGCAGCCTCGTCGACGCGGACACCGGACGCCCCGCGCTGATGTCGCCGCAGGACCTCGCCGCCGCGCTCGCGACCGAGTTCACCAGCGGCACGCCGGGCCCCGATGCCTGACCACACCGAGGTCCGGCTCGCAGAGTACGGATCCGTACTGCTGGAGGCCGACCAGCTCACGCCCCGGGACGTCGAGCGGCTGCGCGGCCTCCAGGCGCGTGGCTGCCTCAGCCTGGACCAAGCGCCGTCCGGATGGCGGCTCAAGGCCGACGCGACCGTCGGGATCCTGGTGCTCGACCGCATCCGCCTGGTCATCGAGCCCAAGTTCGCCATCCCGGGCGAGCAGCTCATGAACTGGCTCGCCTACGCCCTCCGCGCGCCGACACCGCTCCCGGCGACGGCACGCCGCTGGGCCACCGGCCCGGACGGCTACGCCGACCTCGTCGCCGCGGCCCTGCTGGAGCAGTGCGAGCAACTGGTTCGGGAGGGGCTGCGCCGGGACTACGTGCGCCGCCAGAGCCTGGAACCCGTCCTGCGGGGACGCCTGGACATCGCGGCCCAGGTGTCCCGCCGTTACGGACAACTGGACCAGCTGCACGTCCGCACCTTCGACCGGGAGGCGGACATCTGGGACAACCGCGTCCTGGGGACCGCTCTGCGGGTGGCCCGCACCCTGGCGACGCAGCCCGACCTGGCCCTCGCCCTCCACGCCATCGCCGACGCTTTCCCGCAGGCCCCCACCCCTGACTCCGCCCTCCGTGCTCTGGACCGCACCCGGTACACACGCCTGAACGCCCGCTACCGCACCGCGCACACCTGGGCTCGCCTGCTCCTGCGCGGCGGCGGTGTGACCGACCTCCTCACCGACGACGGCATGACGGCGGACGGCCTCCTGCTGGCCATGCCCGCCCTCTGGGAGGCCGTCGTCCGGCGTCTGGCCACCGATGCCGCCGCCCCGCACGGCGGACACGTCGTCCCCAGCAGCGGCGCGAGGGGGATCACCGTGCGCGGTGACCTCGGCAGTACCTCGGCCTTCCGGCCGGACGTACTGCTCAGCCTCCCCGGGCGTGAGTCGGCCGCGCGCACCATGCTGCCGGTGGACGCCAAGTACAAGCGCTACGACCGCTATGGCGTCGGCGCCGGCGACATCCACCAGCTCCTCACCTACGGTGCCGGCTACACCCCGAGCACCGACCCGCGGACAGTGATCGTCCACCCGTGCTCCGGCGGGTACTCCCACCGGACCCTCCAGGTCAGCGGACCACAGGGCACACTCGGAAGCATCCACGTCCTCGGTGTCGACACGCACGCGTCCCCGAACCAGGCCGCCGTGTGGATCAGGTCGGCACTGCCCTGGGACGACTGGTGATCGTCGCCCGCCCACCACACCGGACGTCGACGCCGCGCGCCGGTTCCTGACCCCGATACCTCGATACATTGAGGACCATGTCACGCAGGGTTCGACGCATCACCGTCAGCGGCTACAAGTCGATCGACCAGGTCGAGCTGGCCCTGAGCCCGGTCACCGTGCTCGTCGGCCCCAACGGCGCGGGCAAGACCAACTTCATCGAGGCCGTCGAGCTGCTCGGGCGCATCGCCGACGGTGAGCTGGGCATGGAGGTCGGACTGCGCGGCGGAGCCGTGGCCATGCTGCACGACGTTGCCAAGGGATCGGCAGGGATCGGGCTGCGTGTGGAGGCAGACGACGGGGATCTCGTGAACGCCTATGAGGCGACGTTGGTTCCCTCGCATCGGGGGGAACTGGTATTCGCCCGTGAGGTGGTGGAGTTCCACGACAAGGCGCGCTACGAGCAGCCGCTGAAGCAGGAGATCGGCCGGGGCCACAGCGAGTCGAAACTCGCCGAGGCCGCGGAAGAGGGATCGTTCGGAGCCGGCGGTGTGGCCCGTCACGCGCTGGAGATACTGCGGGGCTGCCGCGTCTACCACTTCCACGACACGACCCCCGGCGCTCCGGTCAAGCAGCCGGGATACGCCTCCGACACGGAGGTCCTGCACCCGGACGCGCGCAACCTCGCCGCGTTCCTGCTGCGCCTGCGTGAGGAGCACATGGCGGAGTACAGGCAGATCGTGCGTACGGTCCGTTCCGTCGCGCCCTTCTTCCGCGAGTTCGTCCTCACCGAGGACGCCGCGGCGCGCGTGTCGCTCCGGTGGAAGCAGTACGGGTCCGACACGGTGTTCCCGGCCGACGCACTGTCCGACGGCACCCTGCGCTTCATCTGCCTGGCCGTCCTCCTGCTCCAGCCGCGACCGCCTGCGCTGCTCGTGCTCGACGAGCCCGAACTGGGCCTTCACCCCTTCGCGATCACCGTTCTGGCGGAGCTGTTCCGGTCGGCTTCCGCCCACAGCCAGATTCTCGCCGCCACCCAGTCCGTCACCCTGGTCGACCAGTTCGGGCTCGACGAACTCGTCGTCGCGGAACGCGTGGACGGCTCGACGAAACTGGACCGGCCTGATCCCGACGCGTTGGCGGCCTGGCTCGACAGCTATTCACTCGGTGACCTGTGGCTGAAGAACCTGCTGGGCGGTCGTCCCCGGCCCGAGCGGGAGCGGTGAGGTCGGGGCGATGCGTCAGGTTCACGTACTGGTCGAGGGCGCGACGGAGGAGCGCCTGGTGCAGCTGGTCCTCCAGCCGGAACTGAGCGCGCGGGACGTCTGGCTCACCCCGGTCGCGCTCAAGACCCGGCGAGCCGCGGGACGGCCGCACGACAAGGGAGGGGTGAGCAGGTGGCCCAAGATCGAGCACGACATCCGGGCGCTCCTGCGGAACTCGGCCGTCGACACGGTGACCACGATGCTCGACCTGTACGGACTGCCCTCCGACACACCCGGGCTCTCCGACGCCCCGGCCGGTGACGCCTACGCCCGGGTCGGTCATGTCGAGGAGGCGATGGCGCGGGTCATCGATGACCCGCGGTTCCTGCCCTTCCTCGTCCTGCACGAGACGGAAGCATGGGTGCTCGCCGCCGCGAACGAGCTCTCCGAGCTGGTCGCTTCACCCAGGCTGGCCGACGTGCTGCGGTCCCATGTCGCTGCTGCGGGTGGGCCCGAGCTCGTCAACGACGGCGCCGACACGGCGCCGTCGAAACGGATCCTGAGGGCCCATCCCACCTACCGCAAGGTCGTGGACGGGCCCGATGCCATCGAGCTTCTCGGCCTGGACGCCTTGCGCGTCACCTGTCCGCACCTCGACGCCTGGCTGAAGCGTCTGGAATCCGGACCCGACGGCAGGCGCCGCTCCACCTGACAGCCGAGACCGGCGGGTGCGGATCCGGGCGGGGCGCCGGCGGTCGAGGCATCATCACCCCACTCGATCAAATCTTCGATATGCGTACACAAATTCGAATTTGGTTGATCTCTAAAGTCTGTTGACGTCGCTAACAAGTGATTGTCATGCTCGTAGTGCCAACGCTTCGCCCCACCCGTCGCGTCGCACACCCGCGTCGCGCCCGGCACAAGGAAACGAGCATGACCGAGCAGACCCCCGCCTCCCTCACCTCGACGCCGACCTCTCCGTCCGCGCCCGACTCCTCCGTCCGTGACCTCCTCCTCGCACGCCTGGACAACTCTGGCCTCGCCCCCGAGGTGCGGGAGCTGCTGCGGGAGCTGCTTCCTGACGAGCAGGTCATGGACAGCGGCGGCCGCGCCGGGCCCGTGCATCTGCGGTCCATCACCGCGGCCGGCTGGCGGGGTATCGGTCCGCGGACCACGCTCGAACTGCCGCCGGGCCCCGGCCTGGTCGTCGTCGCGGGACCCAACGGCTCCGGCAAGTCGAGCTTCGCCGAGGCCGCCGAGACCGCGCTGACCGCCCGGAACTCCCGATGGGAGGGCCAGCGGACCACTGACTGGAAGCAGGGCTGGCGCAACCTGCACAGCCCCGACGTCACCCCCGAGGTCTCCGTCGAGCTGTCCGTGGGCGAGCGCGGCGAGACCGCCACCGTGCGACGGACCTGGTACGGCGGAAAGGTCGACGAAGCCCGTACGAGGGTCGAAGGAGCGGACGGCGCGGAGCTCAAGCTGGACGAGGTCGTCGACGCGGGCGCGCTGGAGCTGGCCCGGCCCTTCCTCCCGTACAGCGAACTCGGCTCGATGATCAACGGCTCGCTCAGCGCGCTCCACGATGCCTTCTTCAAGCTCCTCGGGCTCGAACTGCTCGCCGAGCTCGACAAGCGGGTCAAGGACGCGCACAGCGAGTACGACGGCATGCTCAAGCGAAGGAACGCGCTCACCGCGGAGCTGCTCGTCGAGCTGAACCCGGTGGACGACCCCAGGGCGCGCGAGGCCGCCGCCGCGTTGTCCGGTCGTACGCCCGACTCGGCCCGGGTGCGGGCCCTGCTGGAGGGCCGTTCCCCCGGTGACGCGGACGAACTCGCGCGGCTGCGGGAGCGCGTGAGCCTCGCCGGACCCGACCTGGCGGAGGTCACCGGGGCCGTCGCCCGGCTGCGGGAGGCCGCCGCCACCGCCGAGCAGGCTCGGTTCGGCAGCGCCGAGGACGCCCGGCGGCTTGCCGGGCTCCTGGAGGCGGCACTCGACCACCGGCGGCGGTCCGACAGCCCCGACTGCCCCGTGTGCGGCAGCGAGAACCGCCTCGACCAGGCATGGGCCGAGCACGCGCGGGCGGAGGTGGAACGACTCCAGACCGAGGCCGCGGGCGCGGAGGCGGCCCGCCGGGACCTCGCCGTCGCGGTGCGTGCCGTCCACGATCTCGTCCAGCCCGTCCCGGCCCTCCTGCAGAGGGAGGCGTCGCCGCTCGCCGACCTCTGGCGTGAGTGGGCGCTGTGCCGTGGCATCACGGATGCCGGGGAACTGGCGGACCGTGCCGAGCGCACCGCGAGGATCCTGCACGAGGCCTGCCACCAGGTCCGCGAGGAGGCTGCCGGGCGACTCGCCGAGCACGACGGCGTCTGGCAGCCGCTCGCGGTGCGGCTCGCCGAGTGGCTGTCCGCCGCCGAGGCCGCGGACACCGCGGACACCGGCCGGCGGCACGCGAAGAGGGCCCGCGAATGGCTGCGGCCGATCCTCGACGAACTCCGGGACGAGCGGCTACGGCCGTACGCGGAGCGCTCCCAGGAGATCTGGCAGAAGCTGTGCGAGCACAGCAGCGTCACCCTCGGCTCCGTCACGCTCGCCGGCACCCCGAACCGGGGCAGCGTGAAGCTCGGTGTGTCCGTCGACGACATGGACGCCCCCGCCTACAGCGTCATGAGCCAGGGCGAACTGCACTCCCTCGCGCTCTCCCTGTTCATCCCGCGCGCCACGCACGAGGCCAGCCCGTTCGGCTTCCTCGTCATCGACGACCCCGTCCAGTCCATGGACCCGGAGAAGGTCGAGGGGCTCGCCCGGGTGCTCGACGCGTGCGCCCGCGACCGGCAGGTGATCGTGTTCACCCACGACACCAGGCTGCAGCAGGCCATCGCCCACCTCGGCATCGAGGCGACCGTCCTGCGGGTCACCCGGCAGACCGACTCGGTGGTCGGCGTGGAGACCCTCACGGACCCGGTGGAGCAGGCGCTCGCCGAGGCGCGGGCCGTTTCCCTGGACCCGAACCTGCCTGCGGACGTGGCCGATCACGTACTGCCCGCGATGTGCCGGGTCGCGGTGGAGGCCGCGTGTCTGGAGACCGCCCGGCGCAGGCTCCGTGACGAGGAGGGACTCGGTCTGCGGGCCATCGAGGAGCGCGTCGCGTCCCTGGACCGCACCAAGCAGTACGTCTCCCTCGCCCTGCTCGGGGACGAGCGGCAGTCCGCCCGTGAGGTCGTGGAGCGGCTCCGTCCCGGCGGCTGGGCGCTGGTCGAGGCGTTCAACTCGGGCGCACACGCGCCCCTGCCGACGGTCGACGACCGCAAGGCGCTCGTGACCCGGACCAAGGCGCTCGCCACGGCGATCCGCCGCAGCCTGGCCACCGGTGGGGCGAACACCACGGGCAACGCCGGAGGTGCCCGGTGACCGCGTCCCCGGAAGCCCTCGTGACCGCCGCCGGACGTCTCCTGCGGCCGCCACCGGGGACGGTGCACACGCTGGCCCCCGGCCTGCGTGCCCGCGCCGCCGCGGTCCTGCTCCGCATGGCACTCGACCAGGCCCTGGACTCCTACTGGCGGCGGATCACCCCGTCGATGACCCGGATCGGCAAGCACCGGATGCTGTGCCTGGAGTGGTACGCGGGCCACGACACCGCCCGGAGGTGTCGCACGACCTGGTCCGCGCTCAGCGCGGCGTGCCACTACCGGACGTACGAACTGCCCCCGGCTCCGGCGGAGATCCACACCCGGCTGCTGGAGGTCACCGATCTGCTGACGGTCCTGGGGACGGGTCCGGGGGCGATTCCGGCCGCATCGGCGCCGGGCCCCTGACCGGGTACGCCTCCGCCCCGTCCATCCGGTCCATGTCACTCGGCCCGCGGCCTGCCCCTCGATGAGGGGATGCGGAGGGCTTCAAGTGGCCGGTCGGGCAGTGGACATAGCTGGCGTCACGGATCCGTGGATAGGGTCCGTGAGCGGGCAAGGATCTTCCCGGACAAGGAGCGTGCGTGAGCGAGGAATACGGAATCTCCTCTGGTGCGACGGAGCATCCCGAGTTCCGGTTGCGGTTGCCCGGCGGTGACGGGATCGACCGGGCGAGGGGAGTCCTGCTGGACGCGGAGGGCACCAACGGCAGCAGGAAGTTCCTCGTCCGTGCGGGATCACCGGCACGCGCCCACGTGATGCCTTCGTTCCCCAAGCACTTCAGCGGCACCTACCGGCGGCGCGAAGAACTGAAGGCCCAGGATGTGCTTCGTCCCTCCGAGCGCTGGCCGGAATGGCTGGAGCTGGCGGAGGACGTCGAGTGCGGGTCCCCGTCCTCCGCCGCGGAACTCCTGGTCGGCGCCCCTCGGAACGGCTGGGAGGAGTGGAAGACCGAGGCCGGCGTCCCGCTCGCGGACTTCATGGACGGCGTCCGGTCGGGACCGAACAGGGCCTGGCTCGTCCGGGGCTCGAATGTGTCGGGAGCCGACCTCGTCCAGAGGCTGTGGCTGCCCGAGGGGCGGGTGTCGCTCTCGGCGGCACGCCTGCGCCAGGGGGTCGGGCAAGGCGTGAGCAAGGAGCGCTTGCGTGCCTTCGTCGAGGAGGATTACGGGACCACGGCGACGTACAACCAGAAACTGGAGCTGGTGGAGGAGCTGTACGCCTTCTTGTCCTGGATGAAACCCGGCGACACCGTGTGCACGATCTCCGGCGGGCGGCTCTACGTCGGTGAGATCACCGGGTCCGTCCAGCAATCCGCATCCGAAGGCGGGCGGTCCAACCTGCGGCGTCCCGTCGAGTGGCAGAGCACGGGGTACCCGTACGACGAACTGCCGGAGGCGCTCCAGCAGAAGCTGTCCGTGCAGCACGACGTGGTCGATCTGACAGCCGTCCAGGCCCTTGTCGACGGGCTCGGGCTCACGGACGAGGAACTGGCCGACGACGCGGAGGCCATAGAGCACGATCCCAGCGTCGAGGTGCCGGCGATCGCGGCCCGCCGGGAACTCGAACTCCCGCAGCCGGGCCAGGAACTCGCGGACGAGCTGCTGGTCCACGATGTGGAGTGGCTGCGCGAGCTCCGGGATCTGCTGTGGGACGAGCGGCAGTTGGTGCTGTACGGGCCCCCGGGCACCGGAAAGACGTACCTCGCGCTGAAGCTCGCCGAGTTCCTGGGAGGCGGGCCGGAGCAGGTGAAGCTGGTGCAGTTCCACCCCTCGTACGCCTACGAGGACTTCTTCGAGGGGTTCCGGCCCAGGGAGGACCCTCAGACGCACGAGGTCGCCTTCCGGCTGACCGCGGGCCCGCTGCGTGAACTCGCCGACCTGGCCTCGCGCGAGGGAAACCGGCACGTCCCCCACTTCCTGGTCATCGACGAGATCAACCGGGCGAACCTCGCGAAGGTCTTCGGCGAGCTGTACTTCCTGCTGGAGTACCGCAACAAGTCGGTCCGGCTGACCTACTCCGGTGACGACTTCGCGCTGCCGCCGAACCTCTTCGTCATGGGGACCATGAACACGGCCGACCGCTCCATCGCGCTGGTCGACGCGGCGATGCGCAGAAGGTTCGCGTTCGTCGAACTGTCGCCCCGCACCGAGCCCACCCGCGGGCTGTTGCGCCGCTGGCTTCACGCTCAGGACCGGGACGTCGAACCGGCGGACCTGCTCGACGCGCTCAACGCCCGCATCGACGAACCCGACTTCCTCATCGGCCCGTCCTACCTGATGAAGAAGGGGGTCTACCGGGAGGGCGGACTGGAGCGCACCTGGCGTACCAAGATCCTTCCTCTGCTGGAGGAACACCACTACGGCGAGGGCGTCGACACCGACAGGCGATACGGGCTCCAGACCCTGCGGACGGTGATCGGACACACGGGGACGCCGGATGAGCAGGACGACGGGAGCGGGTCGGTTTCGTGACCGTCGTCGAACTCGTCGAGTACGCCCCGGCGCTCACGCGGGCGCTGCCGGACGAGATCGGCCGGGCGCTCGCCGCCTCCCGCATTGTGGACGCCGCGCCCGACCCGTATCTGCCGGGGCAGTGGCGGCTGCGGGCCGGAAGCAAGGTCGGGGCGTTGGTTCTCCAGGCACCTGGGCAAGGACCGTTCGTCCTGCGCATCACACCCAAAGTGCCGATCGCCAGGCTCTTCTTCCTGATCGGATACGCCCTGAACCCGGCGGTCCACCGGGAAGGCGAGGTGGACGTGACGGAGCAGGCCGAGGTGCTTCCCGCTCTGGCCCACGCATACGAACGTGCACTGGAGCGGGCGCTACGCCAGGGGGTGCTCCAGGGCTACCGGCACACCGAGGAGGCCGCCTTCGTCGTCCGCGGGCGCATCCGTGAGGCCGACCAGATCCGCCGCCACCACGGGCGCGTCCTGCCGGTCGAGGTGGCCTACGACGAGTACACCACCGACATCCCCGAGAACCGGCTGCTGCGCGCAGCCGCCGACCGGCTGCTGCGGCTGCCCCGCGTCCCCGGTGACGTCCGCCGCAGACTCCGCCATCATCAGGCACGGATGACCGATGTCGAGCCGCTGGTACGGGGGCATGAGCTGCCCACATGGCGGCCCAGCAGGCTCAACTCCCGCTACCAGCCCGCGCTGCGGCTGGCCGAGACCGTCCTGCGGGGCTCGTCCGTGGACCACCTGCCGGGCAACATCGCCGTCGACGGCTTCCTCCTCGATATGAACAAGATCTTCGAGGACTTCGTCTGTGTGGCACTCCGCGAGGCCCTGGCCCCGTACGGCGGGCACTGCACCCTCCAGGCCAGGAGCGTGCACCTGGACGAGGGGAACGTTGTCCGTATGCGACCCGACTTCGTTCGGTACGGCGACGACGGTCGCCCGCTCGCCGTGGCCGACGCCAAGTACAAGGCGGAGAAGCCCGAGGGATTCCCTGACGCCGACCTTTACCAGATGCTCGCCTACTGCACGGCCCTCGGGCTGCCCGAGGGGCACCTCATCTATGCGAAGGGCAATGCCCCGCATGCCGCCCACCGTGTCCGCCGCGCGGGAATCACGCTCCGGCAGCACGCGCTGGACCTCGACCGGTCTCCCGCCGAGCTCCTCTCATCCGTGCGGGACTTGGCCAACCTGATCGCCCGAGGCGCGCACATATGATCACCGCACCTTGTCCGGCAAGGAGTGAGGAGTCCCGCCATGCCACAGCTCGCCTTCGCACACAGCTTCTGGGAGAGCTACGACGTGCTGGAAAAGCCCGTCAAGGCCGGTGTGCGCAAGGCCATGGCGAAGTTCCAGCAGCTCACGATCGCCGAACTCCACTCGGACAAGGGCATCCACCTGGAATCGGTGGACAAGGCCCGGGACCCGAGGATGCGGACCATCCGCGTCAACGACTTCTGGCGCGGAGTCGTCTTGGCGCCCGACGACGGAAGCGACGTCTTCCTCCTCCTCAACGTCGTGCCGCACGACGATGCGTACACCTGGGCGGCGAAGCGGCTCTACACGGTCAACACCGCGACGAGAGGCCTTGAAGTCCGGAACGTCGTCGCCATCGAACAGCTGACCCCGGCGCTGGAGAGGGCAGCAGCCGTGGCGCCCAAGCTGCTCTTCGCCAGGCATTCCGACACAGTGCTGCGCGAACTCGGCATCGACGACCAGGTGCTGCGTGCGGTTCGCACGATCACCGACCAGGCGCAGCTCGAAGCCTTCGGCACGTTGCTGCCGGAAGACCAGTTCGAGGTCCTCCAGTTCCTTGCGGAGGGTTTCTCCCCGGAGGAGGTCTACCGGGATGTCGTAGCCGTTCGCCGGCCCACCGACGCGGCACCCGAGGCGACCGAGGACCTTGCCACCGCCATCGCCAACACATCGAGCCGTATCACCCTGGTCATCGGGCCGGAGGAACTGGCCGACATCCTCGACAAGCCCTTCGCGGCCTGGCGGGTCTTCCTGCACCCCTCCCAGCGGCGCGTGGCCTACCGGACGTCGTACGGGGGTCCCGCACAGGTCACCGGCGGACCCGGCACAGGCAAGACGGTCGCGGCTCTGCACCGGGTCAAGCACCTCCTGACCCGTTCACCGGACCACCGGGTTCTGCTGACCACGTACACCGGAGCCCTCGCCGCCGCCCTGCGGGAGAACCTTGCCCTGCTCCTCGACGGCGCGGAGCAGTTGGACCGCGTCGATGTCACGACCGTCAACGCCTACGCACACCGCGTCGTCTCCGAGCTCCGCGGGAAGACACCCGCACCCATCGGAGACCGGGAGGAGCGCCAGGTCTGGCAGCGGGTGCGCAAGCAGCTGGCCCTGTCATGGACGGAGCAGTTCCTGGCCCAGGAATACCGGCATGTCATCCTCGCCCAGGACATCCGGACCGCCGACGAGTACCGGCGCGCGACACGACGGGGCAGGGGCACCCCTCTCCAGCCCGCAAAGCGGGATCAGGTCTGGGGCGCCGTGGAACGCTTCACATCCGGCCTGGAGACCCAGGGCGTATGCACCCACCTGCAGGTGTGTGCGGAAGCCGCACGCCTGCTGGACGCTCCCGAAGGGAGCATCTACCGCTACGACCATGTCGTGATCGACGAAGCCCAGGACCTGCACCCTGCTCAGTGGCGGGTGTTGCGTGCGGCTGTGACGCCCGGTCCCGACGACCTGTTCATCACGGGTGACCCGCATCAGCGCATCTACGACTCACGGGTCTCACTGGGCTCGCTCGGCATCACCGTCACGGGCCGGTCGAGCCGGCTGCGGGTGAACTACCGGAGCACGGAGGAGATCCTGTCCTGGTCGACCGGCATCCTCGCTGACGTCACCGTCGAGGATCTGGCCGGCGACGGAGCGGACAACCTCGCCGGCTACCGCTCGCTGCTGCACGGCCGCACCCCCTACCTCGCAGGACACGGGACAGAGCACGACGAGGTCGCGGCGCTGGTGAAACGGATCGAGGAATGGATGGCGCAGGGCGTCCGGCCGGCCGAGATCGCCGTATGCGCTCGGTTCAACCTGCTGCTGAACCGGGTGGCCGACAGGCTGACAGACGCAGGCATCCCCATGGCGCGTGTCAAGGACAATCCCGGGCCGGACGTGAACAGCGTACGACTGGCCACCATGCACGCGATGAAGGGGCTGGAGTTCCGGTGCGTGGCGGTGCTGGGCGCGACAGCGAGCGCAGTGCCCTTTGCCCGGGAGATCACCCCAGTCGACGTGGACAGGTTGCAGCACGAAACGGACATGCTACGGGAACGCTGCCTGCTGTTCGTCGCGTGCACCCGGGCACGCGAGGCGCTGCACGTCTCGTGGAGTGGCACACCGAGCCCGTTCCTGCCGGAGGCGGCCTGAGGCAACTGAAGCGCGGAGTGTCAGTCGTCCTCGCGGGGCGGTGTGAGTGCCCCACTGGTGAGACCGTCACGGGCGAGTGAGGCCGCCTGCTCGCCGAGTTTGGACACCTTCTTGACCCGCTCCTCGAACTCCTGGAGCAGACGGAAGGCAGCTCCGTATCGACGCTGCTCACCAATGGCCATCTGGGGAACGCGCGCACCTCGCGCGTCCAGGCGGAAGGTACCACTGGAGCTGGTGGAGCGACGCATGTTGGCCGTGCTGCGGAGAAAACCCTGGAGATAGTCCTCGTCCAGCTGCTCGCTCGTCGAGGTGGGTCCGTCGCCGCCCAGATCGACCAGTCCCGCACGGCCCAGGTCCGCGAGACTCACGGTCGCGGAGTCGAGGGAATCGCCGCCCTCTTCTGCGCCGAGCGCTGGCAGAAGTTTGGCCAGCGCGCTCAACTGCCCCTCGATTTCCTCGCGGATGGCATGGTATTCGGCGGAGTAATCACGGTGCCACGCCCGTACATGACTGCCGGGTGTGAGGTCGACGATGTCGTCGAGTAGTTCGACGAGGGGTACGTCCACGACCTGCTCGGGTGCAGGTTCCGACAACTCCTCAGGATCGCTGGCTGTCAGATCCACCATGCGGACGACGGACACGGCATCCGAGGGTGAAGACGGCCGACGCAACAGCCAGAGATGGACCGGCAACTTGTGTGAGGCCGCCGTGCCCGGCGGAAGCGCGACAACCTGGCTGAGAATGCCCCGTCGCACCATCTCGGCGCGAATACGTCGCCCGGCCTTCCGATAGGCGACCGACGCGGGCATCACGATCAGGACGTGGCCACCCGGGGCAGTATGCGCATAGCAGTGCTGAAGCCAAGCCAGCTCCCCCTCGGCGCGCGACGGCGTGCCCAGTTCCCAGCGCGAGTCGAGCAGCAGCTCCTCACGCCCCCAGTCGGGTTCGGCGACCGGGGGATCACACACCACTAGGTCTGCACGTAGGTTCAGCCAGCTGTCCGAGCGCAGGGAGTCGCCAGTCGTCACGGACACATCTCTCAGCCCGATCAGGCCGGCACGCAACTGCGCGAACTCGGCAGCGCTGGGATCCAGCTCCTGCCCACAACGGCGGGAGCCGGCCAGTGGACCCACCGCGAAGAGCAATGACCCGATGCCACAAGCCGGATCGAAGACAGAGCCGCCCTCCGGCAACGGCGGCACGAAACGGCTGACGGCCCGGACAACCCGCGGGGACGTCACCTGATCAGATCCGGCCCGACGCGCCGAATCCAGGAATCGCTCAGTCAGCGCTTTGATCACGTCTGCCGCCGACTCACGCGCTGCAAGCTGGGTCAGCAGCTCTGACAAGGCCGGGTCCAGCCCCGGCTCAGTTCCGCGGGTGAGGAACCGGGCAACCAATGCGAGCCCGCTGACCATGTCGTCACCATAGGCTCCGCGCAAGGCCTGCCACAGTCGCACGTCGTCCGAGAGATCCTGGCCCTTTCGTTGCTTTGCGAGCCAGGCCCGGACCTCGGGAAGAGAGAAGAGAGGGGTGCCCGCCCCACCGCTCACGGGGGCGGGAAAGTCGTCGTAGCGCCGCCTCCAGTTGGACACGGCGGCCCTGGTCACTCCCGCCAGCCGAGCAACCTCAGCCCCAGTGACCAAGGGCGCAGCAGCGGAGCCAGTGTCGTCCCTCATGTCCTCCACCGTACACGGCAGTGAGTGTGAAGCAGAAGAGTGCATATGTTGACGCCGCAAACGGACGTGTGGTGTGTCAGAATCGCAGCACGGATGTAGCCGGCGCCGATCAACACACTCGCTCACCTGCAGGGCCGGGGCGGCGTCATGTAGGGGCAAGGCTTTTCGTGCCCTGTTCGACGCCGCCGCGATCCCGGTAGGGCGGCGATCCTCGCTGTGCTCGGGTGCTTTCTGTGTCGAGCACCGCAGTCTGCTGGAGGACGTGACTTGGCTTGATGTCGATCTATATCGTGTTGGTTCCCGTCGTCGCCATCGCAGTGCTTGTCACCACGTGGCTGCTCTGGAGATCCTCGCGAAGTAGCGCTACCGCCTCGGGCGGACACACTGCACCGAGTGCCACCGCAGTGGTCGAAGGTCGGCCCGAACTTCCGCCAGCAGGGCTTCTGGTCCCCGAGGACGTTCTCCGATCCGTCGGATCGACGTCCGCCGAGATCTGGGATGCGCTCGAAGCCGCGGCGGTGCCAGTCGCCGTCGAGTACCACCCGGTCAGCGAATCGGAGGTCGCGAAGCTCCGGACCGTGCCCGTGAACGCGGCGGCTCAGCAGGCGATGGTCGGCATCGTGGAGGCACTCAACCCGAAGAGCCCGACGTTGTTCCGGGTGGTACTGCCAAAGGGCGCTGAGCTCGTCAAGGCTGCTGGAACTTCCGGGTTCAGAGGGTTTTCTCGCAGTGGCGGCAAGACGGCGCACGCCGTTCTGAAGCCTGTCGCCGCTGGAGGAGCCGTCGCGGCAGGTTGGCCGGTGCTGGCTGTCGCCGGAACCGTCCTGGCGGTGGACATGGTGGCTCAACGTGAACAGCGAGCACATCAGCGCCGAGTCGAAGCCCTCCTGGGCCGCCAGGAGGAACGTCACTACATCGAACGGATCAAGGACCAGCGATCGGCCGATGCTCAGTTGTCCCGCGTGATCAGCCTGATGCTTGACGGCCACAATCCGAATGTCGAACTCGCCCTGAAGAGCGCGGACGACGAGTTCTATCGCTCTCAGCAGTTTTTGGAGAAGCACCGCGGGGTCATCGACGAGCTGGTGGACGAGGACGGCAAGGTCGACTATCGCCGCCTGGAGGACGCCCTTGGCGGAAAGGCGAAGGAGACGGACCACTTCATCCGGGAGCTTCACCGCAGATCCATCAGTTGGAGGACGCTGATGCGGTCGTGAACGAACTGACCGAACGCCTCACCCAGGTTGACCTCAAGGGCCGTTGGCACGACTCCGACAAGTCGGTGGCGGCGCGACAAGAGCGGCTCCGTGCCCGAGTCTCCCCGCCCGGAACGGACGGCGACACCGAGATTCGCTACGTCGTGACGTCTTCCGGTCAGATCCTCCAGGTGCTCCCTTCCGGTGAAGACGAGCCCTTGCAGCTCGCGCAAGACGAGTAGATCGTCTGCGCCCTCCGTCTTGCCCGCTCGGAAGGCGCGAAAGCGATCATTGAGTTGTACAGACGCGCTGCCCTCGCGAGAGGTGTCGTTGCCCGGGCCTGCTGTCGTCGAGTGACACGGCTACGGCATCGTCACAGCCGCAACACAGGCGCGGGTGCGCCCGGACCCGGACGGCTCACCGCAACTCGTCCACGTAGCGGTCCGTTCCGGGCACCGTAGGGATGAACGGTGCGACGAACTGCACTTCGCCCAGCCCCGAAGCCGCCACCGCGGTGTCCAGGTCCATGAAGTGATCGCGCCAGGTATCGCGGGGATCGGCCTGGAGAAACCACAGCAGGGTCAGCCGGGTCCCGACCCCCTCGACCTGCTTGACGTAGGTCATCCGGTCCAGGGGCAGCGGAGTCGGCGCAAAGACGGTCACCATCGCGGCGGGCGAGCCCGCCAACCGTTTCGGAAGGTGGTCGTCACGTAGCCAGGCGAGCAGGTCCCTGCGCCTGGCGGGGGAGTCGGCGTCGATGACCTGGACGACGAGCCCGGCGTAGGGGTGGTCGAGGGCGTGGATGTCGCGAGGACCCTCATCGCCGTCGCGGTAGACCGTCGCCGCGTGGTCCTGGAAGGCCGTGAAGACGTGTGTGCGGTCCTGGAAGACGCGGTGGTCGCGGTTGAGACGTTTGTTGATACCGACAGTCCATCGCATGTGGTCGGCGTAGCGGCCGGCGGTCAGCCAGTAGACGGATATGTAGCACCCAGCCGTCACCGGCTGCGCGACTGCGGACTTCTCGGGGTAACGCAGGAGCTGCAGTTCTCGCGTGGCGACCCAGCGGCGCCCTGCGTACATCCACGGCATGGCCATCGCGCCGGCGATGAAGTGGTCGTCTTCGTACCAGCGATTGTATTCGCGCTCCCGGCCGGGATGTGGCTCAACCATGGTGATGAGGGCGTGCCCAAGGTCGGCTCCATAGGGGCCTACGGCGGCCAGTTCGGCGTACAGGTCGCTGCGAGTTTTGTCGGCGTGCGTCGCGTCGTCTGTCATGGATCCGGTCTAGCTGACGCAGCATCAGATTGGGAGAGGTGTACCGCTCGACTCTGTGCGAAGTTCAGTGATCGCGCGCGACAAGTCGGCAGGCGGATCAACGACCACGCCTCGCCGTGCGCAATGGACCGCTCGTCCTGCCGCCGGGGTCCCCCTATGCGCGGTCGCCCCGGTTGCCACCGAGATGCGTACGGGGGTGTCGAAGGCGTGATCGCGGACTGCCTCGGGCGGCAAAGAAGTCATACCTGGAGTCATATGCATGTCTGTAACGCGCAGTACTTGGGCGGTCGAGCGGGGCGGTGTGGCGCCTATGGGTTGATACGTCCACCCGTTATGAGGTGGATGCGCGGCCCAGGCGGCGTCGACCGTATGGCCGAGACGCCCCCATTTCGACCCCGCCGCAGTGTCCGCGTCAAAGAACGGCGCCCTGAACTGGGGTTATGTGACTGATGGGTGAAATGTGCCTACAACCGCTGGTACGAGGACGACCACTACTACGCCGGCGCGATGGCCATGCCCTGGATGTACGCGGGCCGCAGGTGGGTGGCGACCCGCGATCTGCAACTCCTGCGCCGGCCCGAGAAGTCGGCGATCGCCCAGCCCGTCACCGCCGGCTGCTACCTCTCCACGTACTGGATCACCGCCGGCCGCTACGACGACCACATGAAGTGGACGGTCGCGATCAACAAGCGCCTCAACCGGGACGCCCGGGTCTACCAGGACCGCACCCACGTCTTCACGGCGTTCCAGGACCACGAGGCGACCGTCTACCGGGACGGGGCCGCGGGCCCGAGGGACTTCCACGCCCTGGACCACCCCTACGCCGGCCTCGTGCTGGAGGTCGTCGACACCGAGGGGCCCGAGCAGCGGGCCGAACTGCTGGAGTGGCTCCGCGCCCGCCACCTCCCCAGGCGGATCGCCGGCTCCCCGGCCGCGATGGTGACCGTCTTCCGCCCGACCCCGCTCCCCGGCGACCGCATGACCTACGTCAAGCAGGTCGAGGGCGTCGACACCCGGCTGACCCTGCTGTGGTTCCTGGAATCGGACCCCAGGGACTGCTGGGAGACCCACTTCGCGGACCTCGGTCGGACACTCGAGGACTCGGGCCTGGGCAGCCTGGAACTGCTGGCGCCGTTCATCCCGACGGTTCCGGGCACGGACCGGTACGTCGACCGGCTCCGCTGATCACGTCGGTCACGGCTGTCCCAGCCGGTCACGGCTGTTTCAGCTCGTCGGGGCAGGGGGTGCCGCGGGGCAGTTGGTAGGGGGCCGCCAGCCGGTACGTCCCTGCCTTCGGCGCGAGCAGGACCGTCCACTTGTCGCCCTGCGCGTCCTCCTCCGTCTCGTACAGACAGCCGTTCACATTGTCGAACGTCTTCGGCTCGCCCTCGGCGCGGTGCTTGGAGGCCGTGGTCTCCTGCGGCCCCTTCAGGCTCTTGCCCTCCGCGTCGACGACGCTCAGCCACGGCGAGTACGGGATCCGGATCAGGATGCGGCCCGCCTTCTTCACGTCGATCGTCATCTCGCCCTGCTCGGCGCGCTCCACGACCGCGTTCGGCTCGGCGAGCGACGCCGGGTCGGTGACCTTGAACAGCTGCCAGTTGGCGTCGCCCCAGATCTGCTCCAGATACGGCAGCCCCCGCTGCACGAGCTCCCGCTCCCGTTCGCCGCCGTCCCCGTCCAGCGCCTCCTTGGGCACGACGACGTAGTGCACGGCCCACCGCTGGAGCCATTCGTGGTAGTTCGCCGAGTTGAGCGTGTCGTCGTAGAACAGGGGGTTGCGCTCCATGTCGGCCTGGCGGTTCCAGCCGCGCGCCAGGTTGACGTACGGCGCGAGCGCGGACGCCTCGCGGTGCGAGCGGGCCGGTACGACCTCCACCCGGCCCTTCTCGGCGCCGACCCCCTGCAGTTCGTTGACGAGGGGCGCCAGCTCGCGCGCCCAGGAGGCCGCCGGTGTCGTACGGATGACGTCGTCGACCGACTTGAACCCGATCCAGCCGACGAAACCGGCGGACGCCAGGACGATCACGTACCACTTGCGGCTGCGCGGCACCGCGAACGGCAGCGCGGCCATCAGCACCACACCCGAGAACAGCATCGCGAGCCGGGTGATGTTGGACCCGATCTGCGAACTGATCAGCCACACCGCCAGCACCCCGAGACCGTAGACCGCCGCGGTGATCCGTACCGTCTTCCAGTCGCGCGGGACGACGGCGAAGACGATCGCCGAGTAGATGAAGGGCAGGGACGCCGAGCCGATGGACATCGGCTGGGTGCCGGAGAAGGGGAACAGCCAGGCGGAGACGGCGACGACGGCGGTCGGGGCGATCCCGAGGGCCCAGGCGCCGGGGCGCCGCTTCTGCAGGAAGAGGGCCACGGCCACGATCCCGACGAACAGGCCCGCCACCGGCGAGCCCATCGTCGCGAGCGCGGCGAGCGGGGCGGCGCACAGCGCCTTCGCCCACCGCTTGTAGCGCCAGCGGTACGGCCAGCAGAACACGACGGCCACCGCGGCCAGCGCGAACAGGTTGCCCAGGCCGTAGGTCACCCGGCCGGAGGCGGCGTTGCACAGCAGCGCGAAGACCCCGGCGATGGCGGGCCAGACCGGGTTCTTCACCGGCCGGCAGCGCAGCAGGATCAGGGTGAGGAGTCCGGCCGAGAGCGTCCCGGCGATCATCATCGTCGTACGGACGCCGAGGACCGACATCAGATACGGCGAGATCACGCTGTACGACACCGGGTGCATGCCGCCGTACCAGGCGAGGTTGTACGCGGAGTCTGGGTGACGGCCGACGAACTCGGCCCAGGCGTCCTGCGCCGCCAGATCGCCGCCGCTGTTCGCGAACGTGAAGAACCAGAGGAGGTGGAGGAGGCCGGAGAGCGCTGTGACGGAGAGGACGAGGTGGCGGCGGAGGAACGCGCCCAGCGGTACGAGACGCTGCCTGAGACGCCGGAGACGGCCCGGGCGCCCGACGTCCTCGGCGGGGCCGGTGCGGCTTGGGGTGGTGGTCATCGTGCCGCCGCCGGGGTCGTCGGCGGGACCGTCGGACGGCCGCTCGCTCTCGGGGGCGCGGTCATGGTCGCCCGACTGGGGTGCGGGCACCCGGGCTCGCGGGCCGGCGTCCCGGCCCGGACCGGTGTCGTCGGCGCGTGTCGGCTCCGCAGTGGCCACCTGAAGGCACTCCCCGTGTCCCGTCTTCTGTTCTCGGCCGCGTCCTGTTCGCGTCCGCTCCACGGCAGCGTCCTCGAGGGCCGGCGGCCTGTCCCGTTTCGCGACGCTAGCACGCACCCCGCCGGGCGGCTGCCCGGCGGGGTGGCGAGAGGTACGGACGCGTCCGGCGGGTCAGCCGAGACGTGTCAGCTTGTCCGGCAAGCCCGGCTCGGTCAGGTCGCTCTCGAGGGCGACCGGCACCTTGACCCCGCCGGAGCCGTCCCCGACGGTGAGTGTGCCCACCGTGGTGCCGGCCTTCGCCTTGTGCGGTACGTCGGCGGCGGCGAACGACAGCTTCACCGTCATCCCGGCCCAGCCGACCGCCGAGACGTCCTTGGTGACGACGACGGGGGTGTGACCGCCCAGCTTGTCGTCCACGTACCCGATGACGTCACCCTTCTTCAGGATCTTCGCCGAGGCCAGCGCCTCCTGGGCGGCGGTCAGTGCCGTCTTGCTGACCTGGTTGACCGTCGCGAGGATGCTCGGCTTGTGCTGGCCGAGGATCGCGCCGACGACGGTGACCGTCTCACCGCCGACCTCCTTGCGGGCGGCGAAGAGGAGGTTGCCGCCGGCCTTGGTGGTGGAGCCGGTCTTGATGCCGATCGCGCCCATGCGGTAGGGGAGCTCGTTGTAGTTCGAGTGGTTGGTCCCGTAGGGGTCCGTCCAGCTGGCCGCGCTGGTGATCGCCACGAGAGCCGGGATCTTCACGACCGCGTTGCCGAGCTTCACCTGGTCCTCGGCCGTGGAGACGGTGGTCTCCTTCAGGCCGGACGCGTCGGTGTACGTCGTGTTCGTCATCCCGAGATCCTTGGCGGCCGCGTTCATCTTCTTGATGAAGGCCGCCTCGGTGCCGCCGTCCCAGCGGGCCAGCAGCCGGGCGATGTTGTTCGCCGACGGGATCATGATCGCCGAGAGGGCCTGCTGCAGCGTGAGCTTGTCGCCGGCCTTGACGCTGTTGAGGGTGGACTCGCCGGTCTCGTCGTAGCCGCCCTCCTTCTCGGCGGTGGCGTCGACGGTGATGCTCGGACCCGCGTCGCCCGCCTTGAGCGGGTGGTCCTTGAGGACGACGTACGCGGTCATCGTCTTGGCCACCGAGCCGATGGCGACGGGCGTCTGCTTGCCGAAGCTGTCCATCGTGCCGACGCCGTCGACGTCCATCCAGCCCTGGCCCTCGTCCGGCCAGGGCAGGGTGAGCTTGCCGCCCTCGAAGGTGTACGAGTCCTTCGCGGTGAGCGTCAGCGCGGTCGCCGGGAGCGGGCGGACGGCCTGCGCGATCGCAAAGATCACGACCAGCAGGAGGACCAGGGGCGTCCAGATCTTGAGACGCCGGCCGAGGGTGCGCAGCGGGGTCGGCGGGGGCGGCGGGGTGTTCGTCAGCTCGGCGAGCAGGTCCAGCGGCGGCTTCGGCGGAAGCGGCTGCTGGGTGGTCCGCTCGGGACCGACCTGGGGGACGAGGGCGGTGATGTCCCCGGCGGCCTTCGGGGGGCGAGGCTCGTCGAGGGGCTTGAGCGCGACGAACTTGCTGGTCCGCTCGGCGGGAGGGGTGGGCTCCGCCTTGCTCTCGTCCTCGCTCTGCCGCTCGGTCCGCTCCTCGGTCCCGTGCTCGCCCTTCTCCTCGCCCTTCTCCTCGTCCGCCTTGGGCTTGGCGGCCCCGCCCAGCTTGAGCATGGTGGTCGGCTGGTCGACGGCGGGCTTGGGGCGGGGGGTCTTGAAGACGGCGGTCGGGTGGTCGACGGGAGTGTCGGCGGGGGCGTCGTGCTTGGCCGCCTCGGAGGGGCCGTCGCTCTCGCCGCCCTCCTCGTCCCCCTCGTCCCCCTTGTCCTTCTGGTCTTCTTTTTTGCCTTCGGCCTTCTTGTCCCTGCCGCCGGTGGCCCACTTGGGGACGGGCTTGGCGGAGGGGACCGGCTCGTCCTCGGTGTCCGCCTCGTCGGCCGGGCTCTTCGCGGAAGCGTCGGGCGAACCCTTTGCGGAGTCCTCCGCCGGGCCCTCCTCGGTGTCCTCTTCCGGGTCGGTGTCCTCTTCCGGGTCGGATTCCTCTTCCGGGTCCGAGTCGGATTCCTTTTCGGAAGCCGCGTCGCCGGAGTCCCGGGAGTCCTTCCCGGAGGTCTCCGAAGGTGTGCCCTCGGGGTTCTCCACCGTGCCCTTCTCGTCCTCCGGAACCGTGTCCTCGCGGTCCTCCGGAGCGGCCGGCTTCCCGTCCTCCTCGGGCATCGGCTTCTCGTCCGTCGTGGACGCCCCCCGCGTCACGGCTGCCCGCGGGCGCGCGTCGTCGTCCTCGGGAGCGCCCTCGACGTCCTCTCCGCGCCCGGAGCCGCCCTCGGAGCCCTCCGGGGCCTCCTCGGTGTCCGGGGCGGGTTCGGGGCCCTCGGGGCCCTCAGAGGAGCCCTCAGCGCCTCCGGTGGCCTTCTTCGCGCCCTCGGCCCCGTCGGACCCGGTCCCCGATTCCGCCTCGGCCTCCGGCTCCTGGGAATCGCGCTCCAGTTCCCGTACGGAGAAGACCCGTGTCGCCGTGTCCACACCGCCCCGCGAGGTGGACCCCTCCCGGGCCACCGCGAGCCGCGGATCGCGGGACTCGCGTGCCTCGGGAACCGTGCTTGCGCTCCCCGACGTCGGTTCCTCCGACGACTCGCGCTGCTTCGACCTGTCGGGGGACTCGCCCGCCACCGATGCCTCCTCGCGTGTGCTGCATGTGCTGCCGAACCGTGAACGCCCGCCCGGGACCCGCCTCGCGGCGGTGTCCGAACCATGTACCAGTGTCCTGTGTAGAGGGCTTGGCTCCTGCGGTAGACGAGAACGACATACCTACTGGTTCCACTACAAACAGGTCACGCACCCTCGACAGACCAATGTGAGAGGGGTCACCCTGTCATTCATCCACGCGGGGAGGCATGGATGGGCAGGAGCCGCAGAACGATTCCGGAAGAGCTTCTTCTGCTGGCGTTGGACCCGACCACGGGTACCACCGCACAGCCGCAGTCGCTCGACCTTGGTCTGGCCGGAGCACAGCTAGTGGAGCTGGCGCTGGCCGGGCGGATAGCCCCTGACGGGGATCGTATCGCCGTGGTGTCCCCACGGCCGACTGGAGATCCGACTCTGGACTGCGCGTTGGAGTTGCTGCGAAGGCGTGGCGCTCCCGTACGGGCCGTCCACTGGATCGGCGGGCCGCGTCTCGGGCTCCGCCAGACGTATCTTTCGCATCTGGAGCGGTGCGGCATGGTTGCCGCCGTGGCGGGCCAGATGTGCGGGGTACTGCCGACGACTCGCTATCAGGCGACGGACAACGACTTCAGCCGGGAGATCAGAGCCCGGCTGGACACCGCGATCCGCACCGGCGTCCCGCCGGACCCGCGGACCGCGGCGCTCGCCGCACTGGCGCACGCGGTCGGCCTCGGCAAGCACCTGTACCCGGGGAACGAGGGACGGTCGTCCCGCTCCCGGTTGCGGGACCTGATCAGGCACGACCCGATGGGCGGACTCGTCGCGCACGCCGTGATGGATGTCCAGAACGGCGCGGCGGCCCAGCCACGCCGAAACCCGGCAGCTCCGGCCGGCCGTCAGGCCGGACCAGGCGGCCGGCCTGTACCGGAACCCGCCCGTGGCGTTCCGGCACAGCCGCACCGCGGTTCCATGGCGCGTGTCGTGGCCCACTGAGCCGCAGTCCCACGACACCCGCGCCGCGCATCGCGCACCGAGGTGCGACCAGCACGACCCCGTAAGACCCGTTCGGGAGCCGCCGCGGCCCGCGCGGGGTGGTGAAGCCCCGGCCTCACCGCCCCGCGCGGACGCATGTCGGGAGGGAGTTCGGCGGCACGTGGTGACACCCGAACTGACGTGTACCGGCCGCGTATCCACCGTTTTCCAGCGGTGGAAAGCACCATGGTGGCAGTCTGCTGAACAGCAGATACGCAAAGTGTCATTTACAGGCATGCAGCCGGAGGTGCGCGTCCCGTGACGTCCAATGTCAATCCCACGGTCCGACGGCGCCGGTTGGGGCAGGAGTTGCGCAAACTCCGCGAGGACAAGGGTATGACGGCAGAGCAGGTCGCGGAGCGGCTTCTCGTCTCCCAGTCGAAGATCAGTCGTCTGGAGAACGGCCGGCGCAGCATCAGCCAGCGTGACGTGCGGGACCTCTGCGGGGTGTACGAGGTCGCGGACCAGCGGGTCGTCGACTCGCTGATGGAGATGGCCAAGGACTCCCGCCAGCAGGGCTGGTGGCATGCGTTCGGCGACATCCCGTACAGCATCTACATCGGACTGGAGACGGACGCGCAGTCGCTGCGGGTGTACGAGCCCCAGGTGGTCACCGGGCTGCTGCAGACGCGGGCGTACGCCGAGGCCATCGTGCGGGGCGGTTCTCCCGAGAGCTCGGTGGAGGACGTCGAGAAGCGGGTGCAGGTCCGGATGCGGCGGCAGGAACGAATCACCGCCGAGGACAATCCGCTGCGGCTGTGGGCGGTGCTGGACGAGGCGGCGCTGCGCCGGGTGGTCGGCGACCGCAACGTGATGCGGGAGCAGTTGGAGTACGTCGTCGAGATGATGCAGATGCCCCATGTGACCGTGCAGGTCCTGCCGTTCGAGATGGGCGCGCACACCGGGATCATGGGCCAGTACGCGATCCTGGAGTTCGCCGACGCGGCCGACGCCAGCGTGGTCTACATCGAGGGCGTGACCAGCGACCTGTACCTGGAGAAGGCGCTCGATGTGCAGAAGTACAGCGTGATGTACGAACATCTGCGGGCGCAGGCGCTGAACGTGGAGCAGTCCCGGCAGTTCATTCTGAACGCCGCGAAGGATTACGCACGCTGACCCTGCCCGGAAAACAGCCGGCTGGACGAGTGGCGCCGGAAGATACACCCAAGGCACGTCCGTAGGGAAGACCCGCTTGGAATATGCCATCCGGTCGAGTGAATGACTGCCCCCTCTGGAGGAGTCAGCGAGTAGCGTCGATCAAGCCATGGAGCACATGCTCCTGGCGCAAACCACACTGTGGATTCCCGAAGGAGCCGCGGTGCGGTGACAGCTACTCAGACAATTGGCAAGCGGAGCAACTATGGCAATCCTGCACGGAGCCGCACACACCTGGACGAAGTCTTCGTACTCTGGAGCGAGCGGCGCATGCGTCGAGGTCAAGGCCCCCACCTCGGTGGCCCTGGCGGTTCGGGACTCCAAGACCCAGGAAGGTCCCACCCTGACTTTTCCCGCGGGCGCGTGGAACGCGTTCGTGGCCTCGGTCAAGGCGTGACCTGATCCTCGTCCGAGCCGACGCACGACAATTTCATGATCCGCGACCGACGGAGCCCTCTCGACAAGATCGCCGTCCTTGCCGAGAGGGCTCGGCGCGTCGGCCGTACTAGTGCCGCGGCAGGCAACGTTCGCCCCGTCGCGGCGCCCGGCACGCTCCCCCACTCTCGACTTCGCTCGAGCGGGAGGGGCCCCCACCGCCGCACCGGGCACAAGCCCAAGTACGTCCAGT
>NZ_JBEOWF010000023.1:0-162812 GCF_040295925.1 Streptomyces sp. NPDC002588 | reverse complement strand
CGGTCGAGCTGTTCGGCGGGGTGCGGTTCCCGGCCATCGGCGAGCTGCCGTACCTGCTGACCCTGGCGGGACACGGCTTCTACTGGTTCCGGCTCACCCGAGCCGCGGCCCGGGTCGGCCGACGCCGGTGAGCGTGCGCCGAGGAAAGGATGGGTCACCGTGACGAAGACCGCCTCCCTGAGACCGGGCGCGGCCGGCGGGGTCCGCTCCGTCGGACCGCTCGCGGCTCTGCTGCGCGAGTGGCTGCCCGGACAGCGCTGGTTCGCCGGCAAGGACCGGCCCCTCACCGATCTGCGCATGCTGTCGATGACGGAGCTGTATCCGGGCTGTCTGCACGTGCTGGTGCACGCGGGGCAGTCGGGCGTCCCCACGCCGGGGGGCACTCCCCCGGCCGGTGACTGCTATCAACTGCTCCTCGGTCTCCAGGAACATCTGTCGCCGCGGCTGGGCCGGGCCCTGATCGGGAGGGTGGAGGAGGGCGCGCTCGCCGGGCTGACGGTCCATGACGCCCTGCAGGAACCGCGGTCGGCGCAGCTGCTCCTGGAACGGATGCGGCACCCGGGGACGCTCGGTCCGCTCACCTTCGAGTCCGACCCGTCCGTGTCGCTGCCCGCCGGGCTCGCGCCGCGTCTGCTGGAGGCCGAGCAGTCCAACACCTCGCTGGTGTACGGCGACGCGTTCATCCTGAAGATCTTCCGGCGGGTCCAGCCCGGGGTGAACCCCGACCTGGAGGTGCCGGTGGCGCTGGCCGGGCAGGGCTGCGGGCGGGTGCCCGCACCGGTGGCGTGGTTTCGGACGACGCATCCCCAGGAGGCGACGCTCGGTGTGCTGCAGCCGTTCCTGCCCGACGCCTCGGACGGCTGGACGCTGGCGCTGAAGGCCCTGGCCCGCGGCGAGGACTTCACCGAGGAGGCGGCGGAACTGGGCCGGGCGACGGCGGACGTCCATCTCGCGCTGGCGGCGGCCCTGCCGGCCGGTCCGGACGCGGAGGACGGCCGTACCGCGGCGGCGATGACCGAGCGGCTGGAGGCCGCCGCCCGCCATGTGCCGGCGCTGCGACCGTACGTCCCCGGTCTCACCACCGCGTTCACGGCCCTCGCCGTGTGCGACCAGGGGCCGTCGGCCCAGCGCATCCACGGCGATCTGCACCTCGGGCAGGTGCTGCGGGCCGGTCACGACTGGTTCGTGATCGACTTCGAGGGCGAGCCGTCCCGTCCGCTGGCCGAGCGGCGCATGGCGCACTCACCGGTGCGGGACATCGCCGGGATGCTGCGCTCCTTCGACTACGCCGCGCGGCAGCGCCGCCCCTGGCGTCCGGAGTGGGCGCGCCGCGCCCGGGAGGCCTACTGCGCCGGGTACGCGGCCCGGGCGGGCTGGGATCCGCAAAAGAAGCACGCCCTTTTGCGTGCCTATGAGACGGATCGGGCCGTTTACGAAGTGCTGTACGAGGCCCGCAACCGGCCCGACTGGCTACCCGTACCCATGGCGGCGATCCAACGGCTCGCCGTCCGAGGAGGCTGACCCCATGGCCCTGCGCGACACCGCCCTGCCCGAGGCCGCCGGTCCCCGGCCGCTCGCGGCGCCCGCGCTCGACCCCGCCGACCGCGCGCGTCTGCTGTCGGGCGCCCATCACGACCCGCACGCCCTGCTGGGCGCGCGTCCGGTGCCGGGCGGTGTCCTCTTCCGGACCCTGCGCCCGTTCGCCGACTCCGTGCGTGTGGTGGTCGGCGGCGAGGCCATCGCGCTCGCCTCGGAGGAGGACGGCCTCTTCGCCGCGGTACTGCCGCTCGACGCGGTGCCCCGGTACACGCTGCTGGTGTCGTACGGCGCCGACACGCACGCGGTGGAGGACCCGTACCGGTTCCTGCCGGCGCTCGGTGACTTCGATCTGCATCTCGTCCGGGAGGGCCGGCACGAGGAGCTGTGGAAGGCGCTCGGCGCCGAGCCGATGACCCACCAGGGCGTGCCCGGCACCCGGTTCACGGTGTGGGCGCCGAACGCCCTGGGGGTGCGGGTCACCGGTGACTTCTGCTGCTGGGACGGGACGGCCTTCCCGATGCGGTCGCTCGGCGCGGCCGGGGTGTGGGAGCTGTTCCTGCCGGGCCTCGGGGAGGGCACGCGGTACAAGTTCGAGATCACGTCCCGGCACGGCG
Organism: Streptomyces sp. NPDC002588; assembly: GCF_040295925.1. Lineage (NCBI taxonomy): Bacteria > Bacillati > Actinomycetota > Actinomycetes > Kitasatosporales > Streptomycetaceae > Streptomyces > Streptomyces sp. NPDC002588. The sequence continues at coordinate 160,659 of NZ_JBEOWF010000023.1, read as the reverse complement.
GCCGGTTCCTCAAGGCGGACCCGATGGCCCGCCGTGCGGAGGTCCCGCCGGACACGGCGTCGATCGTGCACACCTCGCACCACGAGTGGGGTGACGCCGAGTGGATGGCGCACCGGGGGGACATCCCCGTGCACGAGGCGCCCTTCTCGGTCTACGAGGTCCATCTCCCGTCCTGGCGACCCGGGCTGACCTACCGCCAACTCGCCGCGGAGCTCCCGGCGTACGTCAACGACCTCGGGTTCACACACGTCGAGTTCATGCCGGTCGCCCAGCACCCGTTCGCGGGTTCCTGGGGATACCAGGTCACCGGCTTCTACGCGCCGACGGCCCGGCTCGGTACGCCCGACGACTTCAAGTACCTGGTGGACGCGCTGCACCGGGCCGGCGTCGGGGTGATCGTGGACTGGGTGCCGGCGCACTTCCCCAAGGACGACTGGGCGCTCGGGCGGTTCGACGGGGAGCCGCTGTACGAGCCCGGGGACGCGCGGCGGGCCGAGCATCCGGACTGGGGGACCTTCGAGTTCGACTTCGGGCGGACCGAGGTGCGCAACTTCCTGGTGGCCAACGCCACCTACTGGTGCGAGGAGTTCCACATCGACGGGCTGCGGGTGGACGCCGTGGCGTCGATGCTCTACCTCGACTACTCGCGCGACTCTGGGCAGTGGACGCCCAATGTGTTCGGCGGGCGGGAGGACCTGGACGCGGTGGCGTTCCTGCAGGAGATGAACGCGACCGTGTACCGGCGCAATCCGGGGGTCGTCACCATCGCGGAGGAGTCCACCGCGTGGGACGGGGTGACCCGGCCGACCGACCGCGGCGGTCTCGGGTTCGGCCTGAAGTGGAACATGGGCTGGATGCACGACTCGCTCCAGTACATCGCGAAGGAGCCGGTGCACCGCAAGTACCACCACAACGAGATGACCTTCTCGATGGTGTACGCGTACAGCGAGAACTACGTGCTGCCGATCTCCCACGACGAGGTCGTGCACGGCAAGCAGGCGCTGGTGTCGAAGATGCCCGGCGACTGGTGGCAGCGGCGCGCCAACCACCGGGCCTACCTGGGCTTCATGTGGGCTCACCCCGGCAAGCAGTTGTTGTTCATGGGGCAGGAGTTCGCGCAGGGAGCAGAGTGGTCCGAGGCGGACGGTCCCGAGTGGTGGCTGCTGGATTCCGGGTACGCGTCGGCGGGCGACCACCGGGGGGTGCGGGACCTGGTCCGTGACCTCAACACGGTGTACCGGGCGACCCCGGCCCTCTGGGAGCGCGACACCGACCCGACGGGTTTCCGGTGGGTGCTCGGGGACGCGGCCGACGACAACGTCTTCGCCTTCCTGCGGTACGGCGCGGACGGCGCCCCGCTGCTCGCCGTCAGCAACTTCTCGCCCGTCGTCCGCCACGACTACCGGCTCGGCGTTCCCGGCGACGTGCCGGCCTGGGAGGAAGTGCTGAACACCGACGCGGCCCGGTACGGCGGCGGCGATGTCGGCCGGCCCGGACCGGTGAAGGCGGCGAACGAGGAGCTGGTGCTCACGCTGCCGCCGCTGGCCACGGTGTGGCTGCGGCCCTCGGCCGTGTGATCAGGCAGTTCGGGGGGCAGTCGGGTGCGTACCGGCAGCCCGCCGCAGACCCCGGAGACAGGGCGCAGAGAAAGGCATCCCGTGCGTACCGTCGGAGTGGAGGAGGAACTCCTCCTGGTCGACCCGGAGACGGGGGAGCCCAGGGCTCTGTCCGCCGCTGTCCTCGCCCGCGCCGCCCGCTGCGAGGTGGCGGAGCAGGAGCCCGTGTTCCAGAAGGAGCTGCACAACCAGATGGTCGAGTTCGCCACCCATCCGCAGTCGGGGATGGACGAGCTCGCCCGGGAGCTGGTGCGGATCCGCGCGGAGGCGGCGCGCCACGCCAAGGAGACGGGGTGCGCGGTCGCCGCGATCGGCACCTCGCCGCTGGCCGTGCGCCCTTCCGTCAGCATCGGCCGGCGATACCGGTGGATGGCCGACCAGTACGGCATCGCGACGCGTGAGCAGATCGTGTGCGGCTGTCACGTCCATGTCTCGGTGGGCTCCGACGAGGAGGGCGTGGCGGTGGTCGACCGGATCCGGCCGTGGCTGTCGGTGCTGCTGGCGCTCAGCGCCAACTCGCCGTTCTGGCAGGGCCGGGAGACCGGGTACAGCAGTTATCGCAACCGGGTGTGGCTGCGCTGGCCGTCCGCCGGTCCGACCGAGCTGTTCGGGTCGGCGGAGGACTATCACCGGCGGGTGGCGGACATGGTGGCCACGGGCACGATCCTCGACGAGAAGATGGTCTACTACGACGCCCGGCTGTCGGCCCGGTGGCCGACGGTGGAGGTGCGGGTCGCCGACGTCTGTCTGCATGCGGACACCGCCGTGCTCCTGGCCACGCTGGTGCGCGGGCTCGTCGAGACGGCCGCCCGGGCCTGGGAGGCCGGTGTGGAGCCGGTGGAGCACAGTGTCAGTCTGCTGCGGCTGGCCGTCTGGCGGGCCGCCCGATCCGGGCTGACCGGGGACCTGGTCCACCCGGCGACCATGCGGAACTCGCCCGCCGAGAACGTCGTGGGGGCTCTGCTGGAGCATGTCGGGCCGGCGCTGGCGGACAGCGGGGACCTGGAGCGGGCCCGTGCCGCCTGTGCCGGTCTGCTGAGGCACGGCAACGGGTCGCAGGTGCAACGCGAGGTGTACGAACGGACCGGAAGTCTGCGCGAGGTCGTCACCACCTGCGTGCGGCATACGCAGGCATGATGTTCACCGGCCCGCTTGTCTCGGCGTCGGGATCAGTACCGCGATCAGCAACGGGTGTCGTTTAATCCGTTCTCGGCCACAACCGGTCCCACCTGGGCTACATTCGCCACGGTCGATAACGGTTCTCATCGACGGAGTCACCCTTCGTACATGTCAGGAGCAGCGCATGCGCGACTTCGCACTCGCTCCCCCCACCACCACACCCCTGACCGGAGGGCTTGCCGACAGCGTCTTCGAGACAGCCGCGCGCACCCCCGCGCTCGCGGTGCTGGCCCGTCGCCGGGATCCGGCCTCCACCGCGTGGGAGGAGGTGACGGCCGTCGGACTGCGCGACGAGGTGGTGGACCTGGCCAAGGGGTTCGTGGCCTCCGGGATCTCGCCGGGCCACCGCGTCGCGATCATGGCGCGCACCCGGTACGAGTGGACGGTGCTCAGCCACGCGCTGTGGGCGGTGGGCGCCGAGGTGGTGCCGGTCTACCCGACGTCCTCGCGCGACCAGGTGGAGTGGATCCTGCGCGACTCGGGCTGTGTGGGCGTGGTCGTCGAGGACGAGCAGAGCGTGATGACCGTGGGGTCGGTGTGCGCGACCCTGCCCGCGCTGCGGCACGTGTGGCAGCTGGACGCGGGGGCGTTCGACGAGCTCACGCGGCGCGGCGAGCCGATCCCGATGACCACCGTGGACTCGCTGCGCCGCATCGTGCTGCCCGCCTCCACCGCCGTGATCGCGTACACCTCCGGCACCTCGGGCCGGCCGCTGGGCTGCGCGCTGAGCCATCAGAGCCTGGCCAGCCCCGTCGACACGCTGCTGGCCGGCTGGGGCCACACGGCGGCGCCCGCCGGGCAGCAGCCCTCCGTCCTCGCCTTCCTGCCGTTCTCCCACGTGTACGGTCTGATGATCCAGGGACTGTGCATCCGCGGAGGCATCCTGATGGGCCACGAGCCCAGCCTCGGCACCGAGTCGCTCTCGGCGGCGCTGCGGTCCTTCCGGCCGACGTATCTGTACGCGGTGCCGTCGGTCTTCGAGAAGATCTACAAGAACTTCCTGCGCACGGCCCAGGAGTCGGGGCGCGGGGCGCTGTTCGAGCGGGCGGCCGAGACCGCGCGGGACTTCGCGGCGGCCGTCGAGCGGCAGCGGCTGGGCCGCGGCTCGGGTCCCGGGCTCGACCTGCGGCTCCAGCACGCGCTGTTCGAGCGGACGGTGTACCGCAGACTCCGCGCCGCGCTGGGCGGCCGGGTGCACCGCGCCACCTCGGGCGGCTCCCCGCTCCACCGCGACCTGTCCCTGTTCTTCGAGGGCATCGGCGTGTACGTGCACGACGGGTACGGCCTGACGGAGACCAGTGGCGGGGTCACCATGCAGCCGCTGGGCCGGGAGAAGTCCGGCACGGTCGGCCAGGCACTGCCGGGCATGGACCTGCGGGTGGCGGAGGACGGGGAGATCGTGGTGCGGGGTCCCTCGGTGTTCCAGGGCTACGTCAACGACGACACCGCGACCCGGACGGTCCTCAGGGGCGGCTGGCTGGCCACGGGCGACCTGGGTTTCCTGGACAACGACGGCTACCTCACGATCACCGGCCGCAAGAAGGACGTCATCATCACCAGCGGCGGCAAGAGCGTGGCGCCTGCCGCGCTGGAGCAGCGGCTGCGGATGCATCCGCTCGTCCACCAGGCGGTGGTCGTGGGCGACAACCGGCCCTGCGTGGGCGCGCTGATCACGCTGGACCCGGACTTCCTGGCGCACTGGCGCGGCAGCCTGACGCTGCACGGCGACAGCCGGGAGGCACGCGAGGAGAACGCCCTGCGGGAGGAGATCGCGCGGGCGGTGGCCGCGGCCAACAGCACGGTGTCCCGGTCGGAGTCGATCCGCGCCTTCCGGATCCTGCCCCAGCCGTTCGACCAGTCGAACGGCCTGCTGACCCCGTCGATGAAACTGCGCCGCGACTCGATCGTGGCGCACTACGCGGCGGAGATCGAGGCGATGTACCAGGCCCGGGCCCGTCTGCCCCGGCAGAGCGCCCCGGATGACGTGCTGAGCTGGGACGACGCGGACGACGTGTTCCGCTGAGATGCCGCCTCGCGGCGCCGGTTAGGCCGGGCGGGTCCGGGAACCCTGTGAGTGGCGACGCGAGAGATCCGCAACGGAAAGGACGAGGTCCCGGCCCGCCCGGGGCCGTACCACGACATGGCGATCGAGCCACGCGGCGACGACTCCCCGGCCTCCTCGGCGGTCCGGGCCCGCACGGTCCGCTTCACGGGCGAACCGCACGACGTGACGGGCGCGCGACTGGCCACCGAGGAGTTCCTCGACGAGCTCACCCGGGCCGCTCCGCCCACGGCGCCGGAGTACTGGCACGACATCGTGCTGATCGTCACGGAGCTCTCCTCCAACGCCGTCCAGTTCGCGCCGGGCCCCTTCGAGTTGCGGCTGCGCCCCACCTTCGACGGGGTGCACGTCACACTCCACGACACCAGCAGCGTCGTACCGGCCCCGCGGCCGTTCCGTCCGGACCGTGGGGGCGGGGGCATCGGCTGGTACCTGATCGAGACGCTGTGTACGCAGGTCAGCGTGGTGACGGACGACACGGGAAAGGACGTGCACGTCTTCCTGCCCTGGTGACGGGGCCCGCTTCGTGATCACCGCCGCGGGCATGAGGGACGGGTTCCGGGGTAACCGCTCGGCGCGATGAAAGGTCCGCGGCGTCAGCTACCGGAGGTACTCGTGTCCACCGCCCGCAATCCCCTGTCCGTCGAGGTCTCCGTGGTCCGCGAGGACATCGTCCTGGTCACCGTCGAAGGACATCTGGATCTCGACACCGCGACCGAGTTCCAGGCCCATCTGGCCAACCAGTTCCACCACGGCAGGCGGCACTTCCTGCTGGACCTCTCCGACGTGCCGTTCATGGACTCGTCCGGCATGAACATCATCCTGCGGGTCTACCAGCAGGCCCGGGAACTGCCGGGCAGCGTCCATGTGATCGCTCCGACGCCCGCGGTGCGCCGGGTGCTGGACCTGACGGGGGTCAGCCTCACCGTTCCGGTGTCGGACAAGGTGGACGACGCGCTGGCGCTCATCGACCGGGGGCAGCACCTCGCGGAGCAGGAGGTCTGACCCGCAGGGGCCGTGCGGACGGGCGTCCGCCCCGGAGACAACAGTTGCCATTTGACAACTATGAGCGTGAGGCAACAAAGTGTGCGGGGTCAGTCATGCGGGAGGGATCACGGATGTGCGCTCCGGGCACCACGGGTGCTCAGGCCGTGGCAGCGTCCGCGTCGACGGACTCCGTCTCGTGGATCTGCGCGGCCGCGGCCACACAGAAGGCCTCCAGCCCCCGTAGCAGCGCGGTCCGCTGCGCGACGGGCATCTGCTCCAGGACCGCTTCCAGCGCGGCCTCGCGCCGCGCGCGCAGATCGGTCAGGAAGGAGCTGCCGCGCCGGCTGAGGAACAACTGGAGCTCGCGGCGGCTGTTCGCGGCGGCCCTGCGCTCCACGAAGCCCACCGCCTGCAGCCGGTCGCAGAGTCTGCTGGTGGACGGCGGCGTGGAGCCCAAGTGGTCGGCGAGCGTACGCAGGTTGATGCCTTCGTTGTGCTCCAGGATGAACAGCACGCGCAGCTGGGAGGCGGAGACCGGGGCCGTGGAGGCACGGCCCCACAAAACTTCCAGCAGCTCCGCCGCCTCGGAGGTCACCCGCGCGACCTCATGGGGCTGCGGGCGTGAGGAGGGGGACATCACGGTCCCACTCTCCCAGGCTTCGCCGAAGCTGTCAGCCCGCCCCCTCCGACGAGGCGCCCGGCGGCGGCCCGGGAAGCAGCCGTCCAAGGCCGCGCAGGCCTGTTCCGACCCCTTCCGTCCCCACCGGAGAACGGCGTGACCGACAACGTGAACCGGCTCGTGACCGCCGGGCGCGCCCTGCGCTCCGCGGCTCCGCACGAGCTGCCCGAAGCCCTGCGCGAGGTGCTGTGCACCCGGTACGCGGCCGAGACGGCCGAGTTCCTGCTCGCCGACTACGGCACGAACGTCCTGCTGCCCCTGGCCCCGGCGTCCCCGGGGACCGGCCCCGAGCCGGTGCCCGTGCGCGGCAGTGTCCCCGGACGCGCCTACGGGGCCCAGGAGCCCTACGTCGAGGAGCTGAACGGCGGCCGGGTGCGCGCGCATCTGCCGGTCACCGTGCGCGGTGACCGGATGGGCGTGTTGTCCGTCACCCTGCCCGGCAGGGCCGTGGAGTCCGCGGAGCTCGCCGAACTCGCCGAGGTGGCGCGGCTCCTGGGCCACGAGGTGCTGGTCGCGGAGCGCGACACCGACCGCTACCTCCGGGCCCGCCGCACCGACCGGCTGACACTCGCCGCGGAGATGCAGTGGCAGCTGCTCCCGGCCCGTTCCTGCTCCCGGCCCGAGTACGCGCTCGGCGCCCAGCTGGAACCCGCGTACGCGATCCACGGCGACAACTTCGACTGGTCGGCCTCCGCCGACCATCTGATGGTGTACGTCACCAACGGCATGGGCGAGGGCATCGAGGCGTCCCTGCTGACCAGCCTCGGCATCAACGCGCTGCGCAACGCGCGCCGCGCGGGCATCCCCATCGCCGACCAGGCCGCCCTGGCGGACCAGGCGATCCACGCCCACTACCGGGGCGAGGTGCACCTGTCCGTCCTGCTGGTGGACATCGAACTGTCCACCGGCCGGATGCAGGTCGTCGACGCCGGCTCCCCGCGGATGCTGATGCTGCGCGAGAAGGTGCTGACCGCGGTGGACCTGGAGGCCCAACTGCCGCTCGGCATGTTCGAGGAGACGGACTACGTCGCCCAGGAGGTCACCCTGCTCCCCGGCGACCGGCTGCTGTTCGTCAGCGACGGGGTGCACGCGGTGCCCTCGCCCGGCGGCGAGATCTACGGCGAACGCGCGCTGGCCCGCGCGGTGCACTCCGCCGCACTGCTGCCGGCGGCGGAGGTGCCCGCCGCGGTTCTGCGGGAACTCTCCCAGCACCGCGGCAGACCCGAGCCGGACGACGACGCGCTGGTCGTGTGCCTCGACTGGTTCGGCAGGCCGCCCGTGCCCGCGTCCGGCTCCCACTGACCCCTTCCACCCCCCTTCCGCCCCTTTTCTGACCCCCGACAGCGGTTTCCCGCACTGTCCGACGGGATCGCGACGGCACGACGACCGAGGAGTGAAGCAGGTTGCCGGAGCACGACACACCCGCACATCACACGGCACCGGCGGACGAGGTCGGCGCGTTCCTGCGCCGGCGCCGTGAGCAGCTCGCCCAGCGCTGGGCCGACGAGACCCTGTTCCGTACGGTGTTCACCGTGTCCCGGGACGAGGCGGTGGAGGCCGGGCGGGCCGTGGTCGACGCCCTCGCCGAGGTCGCCGAGGGCGGCCGGGTCCAGGATCCGGAGAGCGCCGGATTCGCGCCGGTGCGTGATCAGTTGGCCCGGATGTCGGCCGCGCTCGGCCGCCGGGGCCACACGCCGTCCCAGGTGTCCACCGAGGTGGACGCCCTGCGCGTGCCCGCCGCGGACCTGCTGGTCGCCGACCCGCCGGACGCACCGGCCGAGCGGGTGCGGGAGTGCGCGACGACGCTGAGCGTCCTGATGGGCACCCTGCGGCTGGTGGTGATGGAAACCGCGCTCACCGAGGGCGAGGCACTCATCGACCGGCAGCGGCTGCAGCTCATGGAGGTGGCCACGCCCGTCATCCGGCTCTGGGACGGGATCGTCGCCGTCCCCCTGATCGGGACGCTGGACAGCGCCCGCAGCCAGGTCGTGATGGAAACGCTCCTGGAGTCGGTCGTGACCGAGCAGGCGCAGTTCGCGATCCTGGACATCACCGGGGTGCCGACCGTGGACTCGCTGGTCGCCCAGCACCTGATGAAGACCGTGGCGGCGGTGCGGCTCATGGGCGCCGAGTGCGTCGTCTCGGGCATCCGGCCCGCCATCGCGCAGACCATCGTGCACCTCGGCCTCGACCTGGGCACGGTACTCACCCGGTCGAGCCTCGCCGACGCCCTCGCGTACGCCCTGCACCGGCTGGGCGCGGACATCGTGCAGACGACACCCGGCGGTACGGAGCCGCGGTGAACGACGACCTCCCGCGCACCGGTGCGGGTCCCGTGCCGGTGCTCAGACTCGGTGACGTCCTGCTGGTCACCCTCCAGGGCGATCTGCACGACGGCATGGCGGCGCAGCTCCAGCAGGACGTGGCGGAGGCGGTCGTGCGCAGCCGGGTGACCGGCGTGGTCATCGACATCTCCGGAGTCGGGATCGTCGACTCCTTCCTCGGCCGGGTGCTGGCCGAGATCGCGGCGGGCGCCCGGCTGCTGGCCGCGCGGACCGTGGTGGCCGGTATGCAGCCCGCGGTCGCGCTGACGCTGGTGGAGCTCGGTCTGACCCTGCCGGGCCTGCGGACCGCGCTCAGCACCGAGGCGGCCCTGAGGATGCTCGGCCGGCCGGCCGCGGGCGGCCCGCAGGGGAGCGCCCGGTGAGCGGCACCGCCGCGGCCGTCGAGGCCCGGCTGCCGATCCGCTCCGACCTGGACCTGGTCCGGGTCCGCCAGCAGGTGCGCCAGGCCGCCGCCACGCTCGGCTTCGGCCTGGTGGAGCAGACCAAGCTGGTCACCGCGGCCAGCGAACTGGCCCGCAACACCCTGGTCCACGGCGATGGCGGCGAGGTGCGGACGGCCCGGGTGGCCGACGCCCGCGGGCAGGGGCTGCGCCTCACCTTCACCGACCGGGGCCCCGGCATCCCCGACGTGGAGCGGGCGCTCGGCGACGGCTACACCTCGGGGGACGGTCTCGGCATGGGGCTGGGCGGGGCCCGCCGGCTGGTCCACGACTTCACCATCGACAGCACGCCCGGCGCCGGCACCACGGTCACGGTCACCTCGTGGGCGGCGCGCCCGCCGAGGCCGCGCGAGGGGCAGTGATGGCACGCGTGTGGGACGTCCCGGTGCAGGACTCGACGCGGGTGCGCGACACCCGGGTTGCGGTGGAGGAGGCCGCGGCGCTGGCCGGTCTCGACGAGCCGCGCACCTCGGCCGCCGCGCTGGTGGCGACGGAACTGGCCACCAACCTCCTCAGGCACGGCGGCGGCGGCCGGCTGCTGGTGGAGGCCGTGGCGCCGCCCACCGGTCTCGAAGGGGCGACGGCGGTGCAGACGGCGGTGCAGATAGCCGCCGTGGACCACGGTCCGGGTATCGCGGACGTACCGGCCGTCCTCGTGGACGGTTTCTCCACCGCGGAGTCGCTCGGCGCCGGACTCGGCACCTGCCGCCGGCTGGCCGACGACTTCGCCCTGCACAGCGCCCCCGGCCGCGGCACGGTCGCGCTGGCCCGGATCGGCGGCGGCGCGCGGGGGTCCGTCGGCGGCGCACAGGCCCGCGGGACCCGCGCCGACGGGGTGCGGGCCGCCGGGGCGAGCGCGTGCGGCGCGCGGGCCGGAGGTGTCAACGTGCCGTTCGCGGGAGCTGAGCACTCCGGGGACCTGTGGACCTTCGTACGGGCCGGTGACCGGCTCACCCTGATGCTGGCCGACGGGCTGGGGCACGGCCCCGCGGCTGCCCACGCCTCGACCGCCGCGGCCGAGGAACTGCGCCGGCTCGCCCACCTCTCCCCCGCCGACGTGCTGCGCCGACTCGACGGGGCGCTGCGCGGCACCCGGGGCGCAGCCGTCGCGGTCGCACAACTCGACACGCGGGCCGGGCTGCTGCGGTTCGCGGGAATCGGCAACACCGGGGCCCGGCTGTACGAGGGCGGCGCGTGGCGGCCGCTGCTGTCCCGGCCCGGTATCGTCGGCGTGCACCGGCCGTCGACGGTGCCGGAGACCGAGGCCCGCTGGGCCGCGGACCGGCTGCTGATCCTGCACACGGACGGGCTGCCGAGCCGCTGGGTGCCGCCGTCCGACCCCGCCCTGCTCACCGCCGACCCCGCCGTGACCGCGGCCGTGACCGTGCGCGACGCGAGCAGTCCCGCGCGCCCGGTCCGCGACGACACCGCGGTGGCCGTCCTCACCCCCGACCCGCCGGACCTCCCATGACGCACAGCTGGCCGATCACCACCGTCACGGACGCGGCAGGCGCCCGTATCGCCGTCGCCCGGCTCGCCGCCGCGCACGGAGTGCCGCCCCTGGAGCGCACCCGGCTCGCCGCGGCGCTCAGCGGGCGGCTGCGCCAGTGTCTGACCAAGGGCGGCGACTGGCTGCTGACCGCGCGGGCGGCGAACGGGCTGCTCGGCCTGGAGGTGCGGCCCGCCCCCGGGGCCCAGGAGCCCGTGTGGACCGCCGAGGCGCCCTGCCCGGAACCGTCGCGGACGACGGTCTGCACCGAGGTGGCGGACGACCCGGCGCTGCTCGCGGAAGCGCTGCTGGGCGCCGACGAGGACACCGCACTCGTCCTGGACCGGCTCGCCGAGCAGGAGGAGCTCGTCGGGTACCACCGTGAGGAACTGCATCAGACCAACCAGGGCGTGGTCGCGCTGCACGCCGAACTCGACGCGGCCGGCCGGGCCCAGCGCGAGGCGTTCTCGGCGGAGCGCGCGGCCCGGCACGAGGCGGAGCGCGCGCGCCGCCGGCTGAGATTCCTGGCGGACGCCAGCGCCGCGCTGACCGCCTCCCTCAACCACGAGCAGATCGTGCGCCGGCTGCCCGACCTGCTGGTCCCCGAGTACGCCCGCACGGCCGAGGTCTGGCTGTTCGACGCCGAGGACGACCGGCGGCGGCCCACCGCGCACCCGGCGGCGGCCGTGCGCGCCGCCCGCACCGGGCGCCCCCAGTACGCCGCCGCGCACCCCGGCGGGCTGCCCGGCGTCGACGACCAGCCGCCGTCGGCGCTGGACCCCGGCCGCCCACTGCTGTGCGTGCCGCTGGCGGCCCGGAGCGCGCCCCTGGGCGTGCTGACGCTCACCCCGCCCGGCGAACGCTGGGACCCCGACGACGCGGTCATGCTGGTGGAACTCACCCGGCGGGCGAGCACCGCGCTGGACAACGCGCGCCGCTTCGAGCACAACCGGGACATCGCCGAGACACTCCAGCGCGCCCTGCTGACGGAGCTGCCCAGCACTCCGGGTCTCAGCCTGGCCGCCCGTTATCTGCCCGCCACCCACGGGCTCAACGTCGGCGGCGACTGGTACGACGCGTTCCGTCAGCCCGACGGCGCTCTCCTCGTCGTCGTCGGCGACGTCACCGGGCACGGGCTGCACGCCGCCGTGATGATGAGTCAGCTGCGCACCGCCCTGCGCGCGTACGCCGTCGACGGGGCCGGCCCCGGACAGTTGCTGACCCGGCTGCACGCCATGCTCCACCATCAGCAGCCCGATCTGTACGCGACCGCGGTGATCGCCCGCTTCCGGCCCGGCGAACCGTCACTGACGTGGGCGGCCGCGGGCCATCCGCCGCCGGTGCTGCGCGACTCCGCGGGGCGGGTGCGTACGCTCGACGCCAAGCCCGGCGCGATGCTCGGCATCCCGTTGCGCCAGGAGATCGCCGACCACACCCTCCCCATCGATCGCGGATCGACCCTCGCGCTCTACACGGACGGGCTGGTCGAGCGCCGCGCCCAGGGGATAGACCCGGGCATCGAGCGGCTCGCGACGGCTCTCGGCTCACTGCGCACGGCGGAGCTGGACAGGGACCTGGACGGGTCGGCGGAGCGCATCCTCGATCCCCTGCTCAGCGACTCGGAGCGCGACGACGACGTCTGTCTGCTCCTGTGCCACCTCGACGAGGCCGCCCCCCTGACGGGAACCCTGACGGCCCTCTGACGTGAGGTCAGCAGTCCTCGCCCCGCCGCAGTTGCGCCCGCTGGAACGCGTACAGCCCCTGCTGCAGGTCCGTGCGCTGCGCCGGGGTCATCCCGGCGAACACGGCCGCGAGCCGTCGTACCCGCCGCTCGGTGACGTCCGTGAGGACTCGCCGCCCGTACGCGGTCACCTCGAGCTGGACCTCGCGCCGGTTGCGCGGCTGGACGCTCCGTTCCAGCAGGCCCGCCGCCTCCAGCCGGTCGCACAGCCGGCTGGCCGTGGGCACGCCGATGCCGAGCTGCTCGGCGAGCGCGGTGAGATTGAGCTCGGGCCGGTGCCGGACGGTTCTGAGCGCGAGCAGCTGCCGGGGCGACAGCCGGGGCACGGCCTCCTCCGTCGCCGCGAACCAGCAGGCGACCAGGGACTCCACCGCGTCGGCGACCTGGCGGGCCGCCGCCTCCCGCACCCCCCGGTCGTGGGAGCCCTCCGCGCACGCCACCTCAGTACCCTCCGGCCACCGCACTTGTCATGTACGTCGGCCTACCCGAAGGTCCGGGGCGTACACGGGCCTCGCCCGGGGTACCACCTGAGCCTCAGAAGAAACGTTCATCTACATGCCTCGCAGGGCTGGCGCAACCGGCCCCGGCGCGATGGGATCGACGAGGTGCGAGATGCTCGCGGGAGGGCACGCGCATGTTGTCGGGCAGACCGCCTGGAGCCGCAGAAAGGGATGGACAACGTGACACGACCAAGGATCCTGGTGGTGGGCGCGGGCTTCGCGGGGGTGGGGTGCGTCCGGCGTCTCGAACGCGGGCTCTCCTCGGCGGAGGCCGAGATCACCCTGGTGACGCCGTTCGCCTATCAGCTCTATCTGCCGCTGCTGCCACAGGTCGCCTCCGGGGTGCTGACACCCCAGTCGATCGCCGTGTCGCTGCGCCGCAGCCGCAAGTACCGCACCCGGATCATCCCGGGCGGAGCCATCGGCGTGGACCTCAAGTCGAAGGTCTGCGTCATCCGCACCATCACCGACGAGATCGTGAACGAGCCGTACGACTACATCGTGCTGGCTCCCGGCAGTGTGACCCGCACCTTCGACATCCCGGGGCTGACCGAACACGCCTTCGGGATGAAGACGCTCGCGGAGGCCGCGTACATACGCGACCACGTCATCTCCCAGCTCGACCTCGCCGACGCCAGCCACGACGACGCCGAACGGGCCTCCCGGCTGCAGTTCGTGGTCGTGGGCGGCGGCTACGCGGGCACCGAGACCGCCGCGTGTCTGCAACTGCTCACGCACAACGCGGTCAAGCGCTATCCGCGCATCGACCCGAAGCTCATCAAGTGGCATCTGATCGACATCGCGCCGAAGCTGATGCCGGAGCTCGGCGACAAGCTGGGCCGCAGCGCGCAGGAGGTGCTGCGCAAGCGGGGCATCGACATCTCGCTGGGCGTGTCCATCGCCAAGGCGGGCCCCGAGGAGGTCACCTTCACCGACGGCCGGGTGGTGCCGACCCGCACCCTGATCTGGACGGCCGGGGTGGTGGCGAGCCCGCTGATCGCCACGCTCGGCGCGGACACCGTGCGCGGGCGGCTCGCCGTCACCTCGAAGATGGACCTGCCCGGCCAGGACGGGGTGTTCGCGCTCGGCGACGCGGCCGCGGTGCCGGACGAGGCGAAGGACCCGGAAGGCACCGAGGGCACGGTCTGCCCGCCGACCGCGCAGCACGCGATGCGGCAGGGCAAGGTGGTCGCCGACAACGTCATCGCGGCGCTGCGCGGGCAGCCGCTGAAGCCGTACGTCCACAAGGACATGGGGCTGGTCGTCGACCTCGGCGGCACCGACGCCGTGTCCAAGCCGCTCGGCATCGAGCTGCGCGGGCTGCCCGCGCAGGCCGTGGCACGCGGCTACCACTGGTCGGCGCTGCGCACCGGCGTGGCCAAGGCGCGGGTGCTGACGAACTGGACGCTGAACGCGGTGGCCGGTGACGATTTCGTGCGCACCGGGTTCCAGGCGCGCCGGGCCGCCAAGCTGAAGGACTTTGAGTACACCGACAACTATCTGACACCGGAGCAGGTGCGGGCGCACGTCGAGGGCTCGGATCCCGGGTCCGCGTCCGGGTGACCGGTGCGGGGGTGAAAGCTGCGGCGGCCCGGTGGGGGGACCGGGTCGCCGCGTCCGACCCCGGGCTGCTGCGGCTGGCGGCGGGGCTGCGGACGGTGGGCGCCATCTCGCTCACACTGGCGGTGCTGTCGCTGCTGGGCACGGACGTCCCGCATCTGGTCGCGGGGGCCATCGCGGCGATGGTGTCCACCTTCGCCATCCGGGAGAAGGAACGCGACCGGCAGGCCGTGACACTGGCGCTGGGGCTGCCGGTGGCGCTCGCCTCCCTGTCTCTGGCGGCACTGCTCAGCTCGCTGCGGACGGGCGGCGACGTCTTCTTCGTCGTGCTCATCTTCTGCGCGGTGTACGGCCGCCGGTTCGGCGACCGGGGCACCGCGCTGGGGCTGATCGGGTTCCAGGTGTACTTCCTGTCCCTGTTCGTCGGCGTGCGGACGGAGAGTCTCGCGGGGTTCTGCGGGGTGGTCGTCCTCGCCTTCGGGTGCAGCGCGGTGGCGCGGTTCCTGCTGGTGCCGCAGACCCCGGCGGGCATCCTCGACCGGCTGCGGCAGGCCTTCCGGGCCCGGCTCGCGCAGTTGCTCCAGGCGCAGGCGGAGCTGCTGGACGCCGGCCCCGACGACGTGGAGAAGGTCCTGGAGCGGGTGCGCGAGGGCACCGCCCGGCTGCACGAGACGGCCATGATGATCCACGGCCAGCTGGAACAGGGCACGCCGGAGGCTTCGGTGGCCCGGCTGGTGCAGCGCCGGATCGCCGACGCGGAGATCACCGCCGAGCGTCTCGGCCTGCTCCTGCTGACGGCGCGCAGCGCCGAGCGGGCGGACACGCTGACCCTGCACCTGCCGGGCGCGCCGGTGCCGGAGGGCGGGCGTCTTCCGGTGCGGGACGACGCGCTGGACACCCTGCGCCGTGACCTGGCGGCCCTGCGGCTGCTCGTACGGCATCCCGTGGCGGAGGGGACCGGTCTGCCGCAGGTGCGCAACCGGCTGCTCGGGTACCGGGACGAGGAGAAACTGCCGGAGACCACGGCGGCCGTGCAGGACGTCTTCCGTGGCGTGGGCGAGGCGGCGCGTGCCGTGCTGGGGCTGCGGATCGCGCTCGACGGGCCGCAGGACGAGTCCGAGGACAGCCCCGAGACGGCCCGCTCCCGGGAGGAGCTGGACGCCGAGGACGCGGCCATCGAGGGCGGCGGGGAGGAAGAGGAGGGCGACACGGGTCTCAGGCGGCCGACCACGCGGGCCGCCGTGCAGGTCGCCGTCGGGTCGTCGCTGGCCATCGTGGGCGGCGAGCTGCTCTCCGAGAACCGCTGGTACTGGGCGGTGCTGACCTGCTGGATCGTCTTCCTCAACACCGCCTCCACCGGGGAGATCCTCGTCAAGGGCTACCGGCGGCTGCTGGGCACGGTGCTCGGGGTGGTCGCGGGCATCGTGCTGGCCGGTGCCGTCGGACATCACACCTGGACGGCGTTCGCGGTGGTGCTGCTGTGCGTGTTCGCGATGTTCTACACGGCGCCGCTGTCGTACACGCTGATGTCGTTCTTCGTGACGGCCGCGCTGGGGGTGCTCTACACGCTGCTGCACACCTACAGCCTGTCGGTGCTGGTACTGCGGGTGGAGGAGACGGCGCTGGGCGCGGCCTGCGGGGTGGTCGCGGCGGCGCTGGTGCTGCCGGTGCACACGGACCGCCGTACGAACGAGCTGCTCACGACCGTCCTGGACCGGCTCACCGATGTCACCACGGCCGCCGTCGACCAGCTCAGCGGCGGCCCTCCGGCCGACCTCCTCGACCTGGCCCGGGACCTCGACCGGGCGCTGGCCGACCTGGGGGCGGCCACCCAGCCGCTGACGCACCCCATCACCCCGCTGCGCACCCGCCGGGACACCGCCCGGTACGTGGTCGCGCTCCTGGAGACCTGCGCCTACCACGCGCGGTCGCTGGCGGCCACCGCCGAGCTGCTGCCCACGCATCCCTCGATCGCCGCCGATCCCCGGCTGCGCGGGGCGGGGCAGCGGATCCTGCACAACATCGGCGCGATCGCCGCGCACGTCGCGGACGAGCACGCCGGCGCCGAGGTGCTGACCGGCCCGAGCATCGCCTCGCTGCTGAAGCCCGGCGGGTACGGGACGCCGCGCTACGGGCGGGTCACCGACCGGGTGCTGCGGCATCTCCAGCGCCTGGACGAGGCAGTGGTGGGGCTGGCGCGGCCGCTGGGGGTGCCGGTGGCCGGGCCGGCATGAGGCTCAGAAGTCGGTGGGCAGGTCGCTGGCGGCGGCGATGCCGCGCAGTTCCTCGGTGTCGTGCTGCCGTTGCCGGATGCAGCCGGCGATCTCGGCGAGCCGGGTCGGATCGTTCGCGGTGGCCGCGTCGGTGACCACGCGGACCGGTCCGGTGCCGTCGACGTGTATCTCGACCAGCTGGTTGTCCAGGCGGCCGGTGACGGCGGTGGCGATGACGAGGGCGGCCTCGTCGCGTATCTCCTGGGGCAGGTCGTCGGCGTCGTTCGGGTCCAGGGCGAAGTCGAGGCTTTCCGGTGGCTGCTCGTCCAGGGCGCGCAGCGCGGGTGCGACGAGCTTCAGCAGCATCTGGTAGTCCTCGCTGTCCATGCGCACCCGCAGGAGGTCGAGGTACATGTCGACGGGCCGTCCGTCGGGTCCGTCCGGGGGGAACTCGGAGTCGTTCATCTTCCCCGGGTTCCCCGTCGGCCGCACGTCAGACCTTGCGCCAGCGGGCCATCGCGAACGAGAACAGGCCGAAGAGGACGAGGCCGGCCGCGACGCAGGCCAGCAGTCCCGGTCCGGCGGGCGTGTGGGCGAAGGAACGCAGCGTGTCGTCGAGCCCCTTGGCCCGGTCCGGCCGGTAGTCGACGGCCGCGCGTACGGCGAAGCCGCCCGCGGCGGCGAACACCAGGCCGCGGGCCGCGCCGCCGCCCACGCCGGTGATGTCGACCAGGCGCCGGGTGCGCGGGGACATCTCCCCCAGCCGCAGCTTCTCGTGATAGGCCCGGGTGACGGCCCGGCCGCCGATCCACACGCCCACGACCACGATGCCGGCCCCCGCCGCGCCGACGATCCACTGTCCGCCGGTTACGTCGAGCAGCCGGGCGGTGACGTCCTTGGACTGCTTGTCGCTGGAGCCGCCCCCGTCGCCCGAGCCCGCGGCCAG
The DNA here is from genome assembly GCF_040295925.1 of Streptomyces sp. NPDC002588. Taxonomy (NCBI): domain Bacteria; kingdom Bacillati; phylum Actinomycetota; class Actinomycetes; order Kitasatosporales; family Streptomycetaceae; genus Streptomyces; species Streptomyces sp. NPDC002588. The sequence goes on along the minus strand of NZ_JBEOWF010000023.1, from coordinate 142,902 downwards.
CGCGAGCACGGAGTAGGCGACGAAGGAGTAGAACACGCACCGGGCCAGTGACAGCAGGCGCTTCCTGGCGCCGCGTCCGTCGGGTCCGGCCGCGCCGAAGGCCGCCTCGGACAGCCGCCACAGCGCCATCCCGGCCAGGGCGGCACCCAGGACCCACAGCAGCAGCGCGCCGAAGGGTTTCTCCGCGATCTCGCCGAGGGCCCCCCGGCGGTCGGCCTCCCGGCCGCGCTCACCGAAGGCGATCTGCAGGGCGAGCACGCCCACGAGCAGATAGATCACCCCCCGCGCCACGAACCCGGCCCGCGCGGCCCCCTTCACCACGGACCCGCGTGCGGCCCGCCGCGCCTCGAACCTGCCGTCCCGTGCCAGGGCACTCGCGTTCATCCCGACCTCCAGTCGTCTCAGGGACTCCGACTGCCCCGAAGGACGGGGGACATACCCCATCGGCGGTGCGCAGGGGCAGGGACACGGGTCGTAAGTCATGTGGCTGCGGGGGCCGTTGGGGCGTGGGCGGTCAGCCTGTGGCGCGGCCGTGCCGGGCCCGCTCCGCGCGGCCCAGGGCGTGCAGGTACTCCAACGCGTCCATGAGGACCGTGTGTTCGTGCCAGACGAGCCAGCGGCCCGCCTGGGTGCCCATGACGTCCAGGGCCTTCAGCTGAGGTGTGCCGAGGGCGCTCAGCGGGCGGTCGACATGGGCCGACACCATGCCGACGCACAGGCCGGCCGACGAGGTGAGGGGCACACTGTGGCAGGCCCTGCTGCCCGCCGCGAGGATGGCCTCCCGGGCGGGTTCGGTGAACACCGGGTCGTTCTCCACGTCGCTCACGGTCACCTGCGCGACGTCCCGGGCGGCCTTCGCGCAGGAGGTGCCCTCCTCGTCGACGTACTCGAAGAAGTCGATGAACTCGTCCGTCAGCCCGGTGTGCCGCTCGATTCGGAGCCCTCCGCCGACCCGGTCGACGGTCTGCACGTTGCCCATGTCCGTGCCGACCACCGCGAGCGTCCGGTTCAGCACGGCGCCCAGCACCGCGCCCCGGCTGCGCCCGCCCGCCGAGTCCCGCGGCATGAAGCCGAGATCCGGCTCCGGGCGGCGCACCCGCCGCGGGAACCACAGCACCGTCCGCTCGTCGGGCCGGGGCGTGGTGACCAGCGCCCCGGCCAGCGTGCGCATCTTGACGTTGAACCGTTGCGAGCTCCGCCGCAGCAGGGCGAACGCTTCGGCCGCCCCGGCCAGGGCGTAGCGCTCCTGGAGCATGCCCTGTGCCTGGGAGATCAGCGGGTGGGCCCGGACACGGGCGCGCAGGGCTCGCACCTCGGCGCGCAGCCGCAGCACCTCCTCGCGTTCCGGGTCCCCGTCCGCCGTCAGGTGTTCCGTCGCGGTCATGGGGGCCTCCGTCCGCTCGTCGCCGTCGCGCGACCGCTCACGCGCGGTCGCTCCGGCACGCCTGCCCCGACCGCTCACGCGTACACGTGGGGCCCCCGGTCCGAGTACGGTCCCCGGCCGGTGTACGGCTCCGGTTCCGAGGCCGCGTCCAGGTCCGGGCCCGGCGTCGGAGCCGGCAGCGGACCTCCCGCCAGGTCGGCGGCCTCCGCCGCGGCGAGCCATCCCCGCGCCGCCACCAGCGCGCGTCCCACGTCCCGGGTCCCGGTGGAGACACACAGCGTGTACGCGAGATCCTGCGCCCGCGCCCGCGCCTCGGGGGTGTCGGCGGCCGTCAGCGCCTCGTACTCCTCGACGAGTGTGCGCAGGACGGCGGGATGGGGCATCAGCATCGGCCTTCTCTTCCTTTCCCTGAGTCTGGTCGATCCGGTCCCGTTCCGTAACGGGTCGTCGTTGCCGGTCATGCCTGGTCGTCCACCTGCCGCCCCATGGCCTCCGCGCGCACCCGCTCGCAGCTGCGGCTGATGAGGCGGGAGACGTGCATCTGGGAGATGCCCAGCCGGTCGGCGATCCGGCTCTGGGTCATGTCCTCGAAGAAGCGCATGTAGAGGATGGCGCGTTCGCGTTCCGGCAGATGGCGCAGGCCTTCCTTGGCGGACTCGCGGTCGACGACGGTGTCGAAGGAGGCGTCGGGGCCGCCGAGGGTGTCGGCGAGGCTGTAGCCGTCGTCGCCGGCCGGGAGTTCGGCGTCCAGCGAGAGGGTGCTGAAGCTCTCCAGAGCCTCGACGCCGGCGGCGACCTCGTCCTCGGTGAGGCCGGTGTGGGCGGCGAGGTCGGCGACCGAGGGCTCCGGGGAGCCCGGGCTCTGGGTGAGGTCACGGCGGGCGAGCCGGACCTTGTTGCGCAGTTCCTGGACCCGGCGGGGCACGCGCAGCGCCCACATACGGTCCCGGAAGTGCCGCTTGATCTCGCCGGTGATGGTGGGCACGGCGTAGCTCTCGAAGGCCCCGCGTTCGGGGTCGAAGCGGTCGACGGCCTTCACCAGGCCGAGTGCGGCGACCTGGCGGAGGTCCTCGACGGCCTCCCCGCGGTCGCGGAACCGGCCGGCGATGCGGTGGGCCATGGGCAGCCACGCCGTGACGATCTCGTCCCGGAGGGCGTCCCGCTCGGGACCGGGCTCCAGGCTGTTCAGCCGCACGAACCGGCTCGCGGTGTCGGGGGCGTCGTCGTGGGTCCGCCGGGTGTGCGCGGCGGAGCGGGCGGATGCTGCGGGTCGGCTTGTCGACATGTCGGTGAGCATGCGGATTCGCTCCTGAACGGTCGTCTCAGGGATTGACCACGGGAGGGCCGCCGTCGTCCGGGGCACAAGGGACGCCCCGGAGCGGACATACCGCTCCCGTCGGCGCGCCTCCGGTCCGAAGCACGAACCTCCGTCTGCCCGGCCCCCGGAGGTACAAACTCCGCGCGGGGGAAAGGTGTTGTGACGCCGGGCGCGGGGGTGGAACCGGGGGTTCAGAAAACGGGGACCACGGCGGTGATGCGCTTGCCGCCCGAGGGCAGGTCGGCGACCTGGACGTCCCGGGCCAGCCGGCACACGATGGGCCAGCCGCGGCCGCCGGTGCGGCGCCGGCCGCGTTCGTCGAGCGGGTCGGTGACCACCGGGAGCCGGTCGCTGCGGTCGCTGACGGAGACCCGCACGGCCCGTTCCTCGACGTCCACGGCGAACGCGGTGACACCGCCGCCGTGCAGAATGGCGTTGGTGGTGAGTTCGGAGGCGACGAGGAGCGCGTCGGAGAGGGCTTCCTCGTCGTACGGACAGCCGGTGGCCCCGCACCGTCCCGTCACCGCCCGCTGCACGGCCTGCCGCACATCGGAGGGCCGGCACCGCCCGGGCCCGTCCCGTCCGTCCGGTACGTCCGCACGGTCGGTCGAGTTGTTGACACGCATCCTTTCGCTCCCCTGACTGTCACTGGCTGGGTCGATTGGCTGTCACTGGCCGGCTCGATGGCGGGAGGGGCCGCACCGCGGCCGGCGGAGGCGGGGGCCGGGGCGAAGACCGTTGGCCGGTACTCCGTGCCCGGCGGCGAACCGGGTCGTCCGATGGCCGGCGGCGCGGCCCCGCCTCTGTTCTGTTGACCGCCCCACCGGGCCGGCGTGCTCCCGCCGGGCGATGCGGCCCTCTCCTTGTCGGCTGGCCGTCCTCGGCGTCCCCAAACCTGTCGTTCTGTCCGGGCATGAAGTCGTGGACATGAAGTGACGGACATGGGGTGACGGACGTGAAGTCATGGACGTCAGGTCGTGGGAGCGCGGCAGCGGGGTACCCGGACGGTATGACGGATGTCGTGGACTCGGACGAACTGTTGCGCCGCATCCAGCGGGCGAGGACCTGTGCACGGGCGGAGTCGCAGAGCTGGCGGGAGCGTGGCGGTGAGCTCGAGCGGACCGATCCGGAGGCGGCGGGCGAGGCGCGGGTGCGCGAGCTGGCGTACGAGGCGGTGCTCAGGGTGCTGGACGAGATCGTGACCCCCGGGCGGCGCGGGCGTACGGCTTCGACGTGAGAGGCGAAGTGAAACGGGTCACGTGACCGGGTTGTGGCTACGCGAAATCTCCGCGGATGGTTTACCGTTCATTCATAGGTGGTGAGCGGGGTCGAGGATTCCCCTCCTCCGCACATCTTCCTTGACAGCCCTGGCTGGCTTCCCCCGTCCAGCCAGGGCTTTTTCATGCCCGGGCGCGGAAAGTCCCCTCCGCCGAGGTGCCCGGCGGGCCGGCAGCGGATGAAATGGGCTGAGGAGAAAGCACCGCACGCACCGCGACCGATCTCCGGCGAGGAGCCCCGCGCCATGACCAGAGCGACCAAACTGCTGACCGCCCTCCCCCCGCCCCAGCGCCGGCGCCTGATGGAACTGGCCCGGGAGGTCTCCTTCCCGGAGGACGCCCGGATCTTCGAGGCGGAGGGCACGGCCGACCGCTTCTGGGTGGTCCGCTCCGGCGCGGTCTCCCTCGTCCAGCAGGTGACGTCCGTGCAGCGGGTCACCGTCGCCACCCTGGGCGCCGGGGACCTGCTCGGCTGGTCCTGGCTGTTCCCGCCGTACCGCTGGGACTTCGGCGCGGAGGCCTTCAGCCCGGTCCGTGCCTACGAGTTCGAGGCGCAACCGGTACTGAAGCTCTGCGAGGAGGATCCGGCGCTCGGCATGACCCTGGTGCGGATCGTGGCCGAGATCCTCGCCCACCGGCTGGAGATGACCCGCAACAGGCTCATGGAGCACTACGGGACACGCCGGCGCGGGGTGTCGTAGCGGCCGCGTCGGACGCGGCACCGGCAGGAGGCCCGCGAGGGACCTGCGGTCAGATGCGGTAGCGGCGCAGCGCCGGTGCGGCCGCCGCCAGGACCAGCATCACGGCGACGACCAGCAGACCGCCGCCCGCCACCGCCGCGCGGGGGCCGAAGGCGGCGCCCGCCGTACCGTGCAGGACGTCGGCGAGGCGCGGACCGCCCGCGACGACGACCGTGAAGACGCCCTGCATCCGGCCGCGCATCTCGTCGGTGGCGGCGGACAGCAGGATCGCCCCGCGGAAGACCATCGAGACCATGTCGGCGACGCCGGCGGCGGCGAGGAACAGCACCGCGAGCCACAGGCTGCCGCTCAGTCCGAAACCGGCGATCGCGGCGCCCCAGGCGACGACCGCGCCGATGACCATCCAGCCGTGCCGGCGGGCCCGCGAGAACGTGCCGGAGAACAGTCCGCCCAGCACCGCGCCGATGGGGATCGCCGCGAACAGCAGACCCAGGGCGAGACCTTCGCCGTAGGAGGCGTAGGTCTCGGCGGCGAGCTGCGGGAAGAGGGCGCGGGGCATGCCTAGGACCATGGCGACGACGTCGGCGAGGAAGGACAGCAGCAGGACCTTGTGCCGCGAGATGTAACGGAAGCCCTCGGCGATCTCCCGCACCCCGGCGCGCCGGGCCGCGGTGCCCGCCAGCGGCGGCAGCGCGGGGAGGCGGACGACGGCCCAGAGGGTCACGCACAGGGCGACGGCGTCGATCAGGTACAGCTCGGGCAGGCCGATCACGGGTATCAGGGCGCCGGCCAGCAGCGGGCCGGCGACCAGTCCCGTCTGCATGACGGTGGAACCGAGGGCGTTGGCCGCGGCGAGCTCGTCCGCGGGGACCAGCCGGGCGATGGAGGCGTTGCGGGCGGGCGCGTTGAGGCCGAAGAACGCCTGCTGGGCGGCGAGGAGCACCATCAGGACGGCCACCGAGTCGAGGCCCGCGAGGGCCTGGAGCCAGAACAGCACCGAGGTGACGGCGATCCCGCTGTTGGTGATCAGCAGCAGTCTGCGCCGGTCCATGGTGTCGGCGACGGCGCCGCCCCACAGCGCGAACACCACCATCGGCACGAGTCCGGCGAGGCTCGCGTAGCCGACCCAGGCCGAGGAGCCGGTGATGTCGTAGATCTGCTTGGGCACGGCGACCGCGGTGAGCTGGCTGCCGACGGCCGTGACGATGGTGGAGGACCACAGTCGCCGGTAGGCGGGGCGGCGCAGGGGCCGGGTGTCCATCGCCCAGCGGCGCCAGCCGCGCCTGGGGGCGTCCTCGGGACTCGGGCCGCCGTCGTCGGACGCGGCCTCGGGTGCGGTGCTGCTCTCGCTGGTGTCCACGGGCTTCCTGGTTGCTCGTTACATCTTTCGGTCCGGGGGCCACTATCCCAGCACCTCCGGTACTGAAGCCGCTGTTTTGGACGGGTGATCTCACATTCCGGACCTCAGGCACCCGTGACGAGCAGCACACCGAGGGTGATCATCGTGACCGCGACCAGGCCGTCCAGGACCCGCCAGGCGGCCGGCCGGGTCAGGAAGCGGCCGAGCAGCCGGGCGCCGAAGCCGAGGGCGGCGAACCAGCACAGGCTGGCGAACGCGGCACCGAGGCCGAAGGTCCAGCGCAGCGGACCGCGGTCGGCGGCGATCGAGCCGAGCAGGAAGACCGTGTCGAGGTAGACATGCGGGTTGAGCCAGGTCAGGGCCATACAGGTGAGGACGGCCCGGCGGCGGGAGCCCGCGGCCTCGCCGTCCGTGCGCAGCGCGTCGGCCCCGGGCCGCACCACCCGGCGGGCCGCGAGCAGCCCGTAGCCGAGCAGGAACGCGCCGCCGATCCAGCCGACCGCGGTCAGCGCCCCGGGCCAGGCCACCACCAGGGCACCCACCCCGCCCACGCCCAGGGCGATGAGGACGGCGTCGGAGAGGGCGCAGATCCCGACGACGGCCAGGACGGCGTCCCGGCGGATCCCCTGGCGCAGGACGAAGGCGTTCTGGGCGCCGATGGCGACGATGAGCGAGAGACCGGTGCCGAAGCCTGCGGCCGCGGCGGCGAGTGCGGTGGACATGGCCTTCACGCTACGGAGACGATCACTGCCCGTACAGCTAAAGATTCTTACGTATCATTAGCCTTCGTGATGACCGGTGCCATGCCCGCCCTTCCGATGCCCGATCTCCCTCTCGACCAGGTGCGGACGCTGCTGGCGGTGGTGGACGAGGGCACCTTCGACGCCGCGGCGGCCGCCCTGCATGTGACGCCGTCGGCGGTGAGCCAGCGCGTGAAGGCGCTGGAGCAGCGCACGGGACGGGTCCTGCTGCTGCGCACCAAGCCGGTGCGGCCGACGGAGTCGGGCGAGATCGTCGTGCGGTTCGCCCGCCAGCTTGCCCGGCTGGAGCGCGACACGCGAGCCGAGCTGGGCATGAGCGGGGCCGGCGAGCCGACCCGGGTGACGGTCGCGGTCAACGCGGACTCGCTGGCGACCTGGTTCCTGCCGGCCCTGACCCGGGTGCCGCAGGAGCCGCCGCTCTGCTTCGAACTCCACCGCGAGGACGAGACCCGCACGGCGGAGCTGTTGCGCGAGGGGCTGGTGATGGCCGCGGTCACCTCCTCGCCCGAGCCGGTGACCGGCTGTTCCGTGCGGGCCCTGGGCACGATGCGCTACCTGGCCGCCGCGAGCCCGGAATTCGCGGCCCGCCATCTCGACGACGGCCCCCTGCCCGAGACCCTGACCCGGGCGCCCGTGATGAGCTTCGACCGCAGCGACGACCTCCAGGACGCGTTCGTGCGCGGGCTGCGGCGCGGTGCCGGCGGCGCGAGTCCGGTACGACACGCCGTGCCGACCTCGGAGGGTTTCGTGGCCGCGGTCGTCTCCGGGTTCGGCTGGGGCATGGTGCCCGAGGTGCAGGCCGACGCGCTGCTGCGGACCGGCCGGCTGGTCTCGCTGTCCCCCGACCGCCCCCTGGACGTCCCGCTCCACTGGCAGCAGTGGAAACTCGACTCGCCCGCCCTCGCGGCGGTGGCCGACGCGGTGGCGGCCACCGCCGCCGAGGCCCTCAGGGCCTGAGCCGGGCCAGCGTCGCCGCCGCGCTGTCCAACAGCATCTCCAGGGCCGTCGGATAGGCGCTGGTGACCATGCGGGCCGACAGCAGCGGCGCCGCCTCGGCGATCCGGGGGTGGGTGGCGGCGGGCAGCCGGGCGTACGTCGAGCGCCACATGGCGTCGTCGGCGCGCTGCGCGGCGCGGGGCAGTGCGAGGGACGCGGCGTCCAGGGCGGCGAAGGCCAGCGTCTGGTCGATGAAGGCGTGGTAGATGCGGACCGTCTCCGGCAGCGGGAAGCCGGCGGTGCGCAGCACGTCCAGGACGGCCTCGTCGGCGGCCAGTTCGTTGGCCCGGCCGGTGACCCGGCTCGCGGTGAGCTGGGCGGCCTGCGGATGGGCGACGTACGCGGCGTGGACGCGCAGCCCGACGGCGTGCAGGTCCGCCCGCCACTGGCCCGTCGCCGCCCAGCCGCGCAGGGCCTCACCGATGAGCGCGTCCCCGATGGCGAGGGTCAGCTCGTCCATGCCGCGGAAGTACCGGTACAGGGTGCTGGGGTCGCAGTCGAGGGCCAGTCCGAGGCGGCGGGCGGTCAGCCCGGTGCTGCCGTGCTCCCGCAGCAGCCGCAGCGCGGTCTCGACGATCAGCCGCTCGGAGAGCACGGTGCCGCTCCTGGTGGGCCGGCGCCGACGCCGCTTCTCCTCCGGAACGACCGTCTTCGGCATGACCTCTCCCGTGTCGCGACGCTTATGCCAACGCCATTGACCTTACGACGGCGGAGCGCGTTGACTCTCCGGCGGGCCCCTTCTTTCGTACCTTTCGCACACCTTCGACCGAGGGAGTTCTCGTCATGCGTGTCCTGCTCGTGGGCGCCGGCGGCGTCGGCACCGCCATCACCCGGATCGCCGCCCGCCGTCCGTTCTTCGAGGCCATGGTGGTCGCCGATTTCGACCCCGCCCGCGCCGCAGCCGCCGTGGCCGCGCTCGACGGCGACGACCGCTTCCACGCCGAGCGGGTCGACGCCGCCGACGAGGCGGCCGTCTCCGGCCTGCTGGCCCGGCACCGCTGCGACGTGCTCCTCAACGCCACCGACCCGCGGTTCGTGATGCCCCTGTTCCGGGCGGCGCGGGCCGCCGGGGCCACCTATGTCGACATGGCGATGTCACTGTCCCGGCCGCATCCCGAGAAGCCGTACGAGGAGTGCGGGGTCAAGCTGGGCGACGCGCAGTTCGAGCAGGCCGACGACTGGGTGGCGGCCGGCGGTCTCGCGCTGGTCGGCATGGGCGTGGAACCGGGCCTGTCGGACGTGTTCGCCCGGTACGCCGCCGACGAACTGTTCGACGAGATCGAGGAGATCGGCATCCGCGACGGCGCCAACCTCACCGTCGACGGCGCCGACTTCGCGCCCTCCTTCAACATCTGGACCACGATCGAGGAGTGCCTGAACCCTCCGGTGGTCTACGAGGCCGGCCGCGGCTGGTACACCACCGAGCCGTTCAGCGAGCCGGAGGTGTTCGACTTCCCGGAGGGCATCGGCCCCGTCGAGTGCGTGAACGTGGAGCACGAGGAGGTGCTGCTCGTGCCCCGCTGGGTGGACGCGCGCCGGGTCACCTTCAAGTACGGCCTGGGCCGCGAGTTCGTCGACACGCTGAAGACGCTGCACAAGCTGGAGCTGGACCGCACCACGCCGGTGACCGTGCCCAGCGCGGCGGGCCCGGTGCCGGTGTCGCCCCGGGACGTCGTCGCCGCCTGTCTGCCCGACCCGGCGACCCTCGGCGAGCGCATGCACGGCAAGACCTGCGCGGGCACCTGGGTGCGAGGGACGAAGGACGGGGCGCCTCGCGAGGTGTACCTGTACCACGTGGTCGACAACCAGTGGTCGATGGCGGAGTACGGCAGCCAGGCCGTGGTCTGGCAGACCGCCGTCAACCCGGTCGTCGCCCTCGAACTCCTGGCCACGGGAGCCTGGTCCGGCACGGGCGTCCTGGGCCCCGAGGCGTTCCCGGCACGTCCCTTCCTCGGCCTGCTGACGGAGTACGGCTCGCCGTGGGGGATGCGGGAGCAGTGACTCCGTCAGACGTCGGCCGGGGCGGGCGCGGCGGGCAGCGTCAGGGTGAAGACGCTGCCGGTGCCGGGCGTGCTCTCGGCGGTCGCCGTACCGCCGTGGGCGGCGACCAGGTTGCGGACGATGGAGAGGCCGAGCCCGCTGCCGCCGGTGCGCCGGCTGCGGGACTTCTCGGCGCGCCAGAACCGTTCGAAGACGTACGGCAGGTCCTCGGCGGTGATGCCGGTGCCGGTGTCGGCGACGGCCAGGACGACGTCCGTGCCGCTGCGGCGGGCGGTGAGGGTGACCGTGCCGCCCTCCGGGGTGTGCCGCACGGCGTTGGCGACGAGGTTGCCGAGTGCCTGCCGCAGGCGTACCGGGTCGGCGTCCAGCCAGGACGTGGTGTCGGTCTCGGTGCGCAGGGTGACTCCGGCCGTCCGGGCGGCGACGCTGTGGGCGGCGGCCACCTGGGCGAGGAGTTCGTCGGCGGGGACGGGCTCGCGGTGCAGCTGCAGGGTGCCGGCGTCGGCGGCGGCGAGGTCGCGCAGGTCGTCGATGACCCGCTGCAGGAGCACGGCCTCCTCGTGCAGGGCGCCGAGCAGTTCGGCGTCGGGCTCGACCAGACCGTCCCGGGTGACCTCGAGCCAGCCCCGGATGTTGGTGAGCGGGCTGCGCAGTTCGTGGGCCACGTCGGCGACGAGGGCCTTGCGCAGGCCCTCCAGCTTTTCCCGGCGCTCGGCGAGGTCGTTGAACGCCTCGGCGAGGATCCCGGTCTCGTCGCGGGTGGTGACGGGCACGCGCGCGTGACTGTCCAGGGGCTGCTGGGCGGCCTCGGTGAGGGCGCGCAGGGGCCGCACCAGACGGGTGGCGACGACGGCCGAGACGGCGACGGTGAGGGCGAGGACCAGTCCGGCGGTGCCGATGACCTTCGTCTTGTTGGCGGGGGACATGTTCCAGCGGGGCGTGACCGGGCTGTCGCCGCCGCCGAGGAAGAGTTCGGCGGCGGGGGCGACGTACGGGTCGAGCTGCTCGATCCGGGCGGTGTCGAGGCACTTCTGCAGTGCGCGCAGGGTCTTGTCACCGACGGCCTGGCCGAACTTCGGGGTCATGGCGGGGGTCATCCCGGCGCCGCCGGTGACCCTGGCGAGGTAGACCGGCGCCCCGCTGTCCCAGCCCTCCCCGAAGGCATGGGGGTAGCCCTCCCGGGTGAAACAGCCCTCGGCGCTGTTCTGAAGGGCGTCGAACGCCTTCTGCTCCGTGGGCATCGGATGGTCGATCGTGGCGGCGGCGCACTCGGCGGCGCCGTCGGACGACTTCACGGGGCCGTCGTCGTCGGTGAGCACCGGGCGTCCGCCGGGCGTGTGGGTGAGGGTCACGTCGAAGCCGAACCGCGTGTAGCAGGCCCGCTGTTCCGCGGCCATGCGGTCCAGTGCGGTCCGCTCCTCGGAGGTGAGCCGGTAGGGGCCGACCACGCGCGGGTCGACGCCGCTGAGCTGGGCGCCGGATTCGGTGTAGGTGTCGGTGTTCAAGGGGTCGACGGTGGCGGCGGAGCGGGGCGGCAGGGAGGCGCCGCGGGATGCCGAGTCGGCGAGCGGGGTGCGGTCGGTGGTGGTCAGGGCGATGCGCCGGCCGGTCTTCGCGGACAGGGCGCGGACGACGGGCTTGACCGCGGTCCAGTCGGAGTGGGTGGCGGCATATCCGCTGAGTTCGGCGAGGATCTCCATGTCGTCGGCGAGGGCCTGGCCCTGTTCCTCGCGCAGGGCGCTGGTGGTGGTGGCCACGGCGAGCCAGGCGGTGGCGGCGACGGAGCACACGGCGATCAGGACCGAGGTGACCAGCAGCCGCACCAGCAGCCGTTTGCGCAGGGGTATACGGTTCACGCGCGGCCCCCGCTGAGCTTGTAGCCGACGCCGAAGACGGTGAGCAGCCGTACGGGTCTGCGCGGGTCGGCCTCGATCTTTCGGCGCAGGTTCATGATGTGCACGTCGATGGCCCGCTCGGTGGAGGACCGGTCGAAACCGCGGGTGCACTGCAGCAACTGCCGCCGGGAGAAGACCTGTTCGGGTTTCTCGGACAGTGCGAGCAGAATCTGGAACTCGGCGGGCGTGCACTCCACGGGCGCCCCGTCGCAGGTCACCTCGTGACGTACCGGGTCGACGGCGATCCCGGCGGCGCGCATCACGGGATCCTCGCGTCGGCCGGCGGCCTGTCCGCTGCGCCGCAGCACGGTCCGGATCCGCGCCATCAGCTCACGCGGGCTGTACGGCTTGGTCATGTAGTCGTCGGCGCCGACGTCCAGGCCGAGCAGGACGTCCTCCTCGGCGGCGCGGGCGGTGAGCATCAGCACCGGGATGTCGTCCTCGCGGCGCAGCTCCCGGCAGACCGCGAACCCGTCGAGCACCGGCAGCATCAGGTCGAGGACGACCAGGTCGGGGCTGAGTCTGCGGGCCGCCTCGACGGCTGCGGGCCCGTCGTGGACGACGGTGGCGGTGTGACCCTCGGCCAGCAGGGAGCGCCGGATCAGCTCGGCCTGCATCGTGTCGTCCTCGGCGACCAGTACATGTGCGCACACGCGGTGAACGGCCCTTTCTCAGCGGGCGAGTGAGGCGCCGTCACCCATGACGACTACCGGGTGCTGGGTTGGGTCGAGGGCGCGGAGCAGTTCCTTCATATGGGCCTCGGAGAGACTCACACACCCATGGGTGGGTCCGCCGTGGTCGACGTGGAACCAGATCCCGCCCCCGCGCCCCGCACCGAGCGGTTTGGTCCCGTCGAGGGGTGAAGTGCCGGGCTGACGGTTGTAGTTGATGGCGACAACGTAGTCGAAGGTCCCGGCGAGCGACTCGCCCTCGAATCCGGTGCCGGTGGCCTGGAAGCCGGAGTTCTGGTCGTACGGCAGTTTCGTCCCGGGGTCGGGCAGGAGGCCGCCGGCGTCGGTGAGGCCGTAGACGCCGACGGGCGAGTGCAGGTCGCCGCTCATGTGCTGGTCGCTCCAGCCGTTCAGCGCGTTGCGCGCGGGCCACGGCGTGCCGGCCTGCCAGCCGGCCGCGGTGCGCTGGTACAGGACGACCGACGAGACGTTGGAGTTGCTGCCACGGCCGGTCACCACGACCACCTGCCGAGCGTCGGCCGGCACGGCCGCCCGGGTCTTCGGCCCGAGGCCCGGTATCCGCGTCGGCAGGGCCGCGTCGGAGGGGGCGGGAACTCCGGCCTGGATCGTGGTCGTGGAGTTCGTGGGGTTCGTGGAGTTCGCGGGGTGCGTTGGGCCGGTGGAGGCCGCGACGCCGCCGCCGCATCCCGTGAGCAGGAGGAGGGACGCGGCGAGCAGCACTGCGTGGGGTCGGTGCGTGATCATGGTCCGAGCTTGGCCGACAGTTGTTTGGAACTCGTCAGTTCCAAGAGCCCGTTCGGCTACGGGTGGCTGGGCTTGCCCTGAGCGTACAGCCAGGTCATGAACAGCTGGTCGAGGTTCTTCCCCGACTCCCGCTCCGCGAGCCGCTCGAACTGGGCGGTGGTGCCGTGGCCGTGGCGGTGCTTCTTCGCCCAGGCGAGCAGGATCCGGAAGAAGTCCTTGTCGCCGACGGCGTTGCGCAGGACCTGCAGGGTCATGGCGCCGCGGGCGTAGACGGGGGTGCCGAAGATGTTGGCGCCGCTGCCGGGGTTGCCGGGCGGGAACTCCCACAGGGCGTCGCTCGCGGGACGGGCGTACAGGGCGTCGAAGGTCTTCTGGGCGCTGTCGCCGCCGTGCTGCTCGCTGTAGAGCCACTCGGCGTAGGTGGCGAAGCCCTCGTTGAGCCAGATGTCCTTCCAGGAGGTGAGGGAGACGGAGTCGCCGAACCACTGGTGGGCGTTCTCGTGGACGAGGGTGCTCAGGTCGGGGGCCCTGTCGTACAGCGGGCGGGACTGGGTCTCCAGGGCGTAGCCGACGTTCGGGGCGTGGTCGACGATGGAGCCGGCCGCGCGGTACGGGTAGGGCCCGAACAGCTTGCTCTCCCACTCCAGCACCGACGGCAGCTTCTTCAGCACGGGTGCGGCCGCGGTGGCCTCGCGCGGGTCCACGGCGTCGTAGACCTTGAGGCCGTCGCGGGTCGTGTACTGCTTGACCTTGAACCTGCCCACGGTCGCGGTGGCGAGGTAGGCGGCCATGGGTGCCTTCTGGCGCCAGCGGAAGGTGGTCTTCCCGTTCCTCGTGCTCTGGCCGAGCAGGAGGCCGTTGGCGACGGCGGTGCGGTCCTTGGGGACGGTGATCGTGAAGTCGTACGACGACTTGTCGAGGGGGTGGTTGTTCGCGGGGAACCAGGTCATGGCGCCCTGCGGTTCACCGGCGACGAAGGCGCCGTCGTCGGTGGGGATCCAGCCGTCGAGCGAGCCGTCGGGGTCGGTGACCGGGCCCGGCTTGCCGTTGTAGGTGACGGTGATGCGGAAGGACTGGCCCTTGCGCAGGGGCCGGGCGGGCGTGACGACGAGTTCCTGGCCGTCCCTCTTGTACGAGGCCTTGCGGTGATCGACCGTCAGGCCGGTGATCTTCAGGCCCGTGAAATCGAGGTCGAAGCGGGTCAGCCGCTGAGTGGCGCGGGCGGCGAGGACGGCCTTGCCGGTGAGGTGACGGCTGCTCGGGTCGTAACCGAGCGTCAGGCCGTAGTGGGAGACGTGGTAGCCGCCGTTGCCGGCCAGCGGGAAGTACGGGTCGCCGACGCCGGGGGCACCCACCGAACCGGCCGCGGTGGCCGGGCCGGCCGCCGTGAGCAGGGCCGCCACGGCGACGGGGACGGTGGCGACGACGGCTTCTCGGCGCAGCAGGGCTGGGCGTCTGCGGGGGTGGGTCACTTGCGCTCCTTGGGGGGTGGCGGGTGAGCAAACGTCCCTCAGACTAGGCAACACGACCGCTGGATTCCCCCTCGTTCGGGTCAAGCCACGCGGCGTTCCGGGAGATCCCCGGATTAGGCTCGGCCGCATGAGTGTCCGCGTGCGCCGTGTGTACGAACCGCCCGAGCCGGAGGACGGTGTCCGGGTCCTCGTCGACCGCCTGTGGCCGCGCGGCCTCGCCAAGGACGCGGCCCGGGTCGACGAGTGGCCCAAAGCGATGACGCCCTCGACCGAACTGCGCCGCTGGTACCACGCGGGCGAGGGGCCGTACGACGAGTTCGCCCGTCGCTACGAGGCGGAGCTGGCCGCCCCGGAGGCGGCCGAACTCCTGGACCACGTCCGCGCGTTGACCCGCGAGGGGCCGGTGACCCTGCTGACGGCCTCGAAGGAGCCCGGGCAGAGCCACGCGGCCGTGCTGCTCCGTCTGCTGGGGTAGTCAGCCCGTCTGCTTCGCCGCCGCCCGGCCCGCCGCGCGGCCCGAGAACAGACAGCCGCCGAGGAAGGTGCCCTCCAGGGCGTTGTAGCCGTGGACTCCGCCGCCGCCGAAGCCGGCCACCTCGCCCGCCGCGTACAGGCCCTCGATCGGCTGCCCGTCGGTGCCCAGGGCGCGCGAGTCCAGGTCGGTCTGGATGCCGCCGAGGGTCTTGCGGGTGAGGACGTGCAGCTTGACGGCGATCAGCGGGCCGGACTCGGGATCGAGGATGCGGTGCGGGGTGGCGACCCGGCCGAGGCGGTCGCCGATGTAGCGGCGCGCGTTGCGGATGCCCTGCACCTGGGCGTCCTTGCTGAACGGGTTCTCCATCTGCAGGTCGCGGGCCCGGATCTGGCGCCGCAGGTCCTCCGCGTCGAGCAGCGGCTTGTCGGTGAGGCCGTTCATCTTCTCGACGAGCCGGTCCAGCGTGTCCGCGATGACGAAGTCGGCGCCGTGGTCGAGGAAGGCCTGCACGGGAGCGGGCGCGCCCTTGCCGAGGAGCCGGTCGCGCAGGACGGCCCGGCGGTCCTTGGCGGTGATGTCGGGGTTCTGCTCGGAGCCCGAGAGGGCGAACTCCTTCTCGACGATCTTCCGGCTGAGCACGAACCAGGAGTGGTCGTACCCGGCGATGTCCTCGGTGGTGCGCAGGTGCTTGAGGGTGTTCAGGGTGTCGTAGCCCGGCAGGCAGGGGTCGGGCAGCCGGCGGCCGAGCGCGTCGAACCACATGGAGGACGGGCCGGGCAGGATGCGGATGCCGTGGCCGGGCCAGATGGGGTCCCAGTTCTGGATGCCCTCGGTGTAGTGCCACATGCGGTCGCGGTTGACGAGGCGGACGCCGGCCTCGGCGCTGATGTCGAGCATGCGGCCGTCGACGTAGGCGGGCACGCCGGTGACCATCTCGGCGGGCGGGGTGCCGAGCCGCTCGGGCCAGTAGCGGCGGACGATCTCGTGGTTGGCGCCGATGCCGCCGCTGGTGACGACGACGGCCCGGGCGGTCAGTTCGAACTCGCCGATCGGGTCCCGGTTGGAGGCGACGCCGCGGGCCGAGTCGTCGGCGGCGAGGACCGTGCCGCGCACGCCCCGCGCGGCGCCGTCCTCGAGGACCAGGGCGTCCACCCGGTGGCGGTGGTGGAAGGTCAGCAGGCCGTCCTTGGCGGCCTGCCTGGCGTACTTGACGAACGGCTCGACGACCCCGGTGCCCGTGCCCCAGGCGACGTGGAAGCGGGGTACGGAGTTGCCGTGCCCGTCGGCGCGCAGGTCTCCGCGCTCGGCCCAGCCGACGGTCGGCAGCAGTGAGATGCCGTGCCCGGCGAGCCAGGTGCGCTTCTCGCCCGCCGCCCACTCCACATAGGCGCGCGCCCAGCGCACCGCCCAGGAGTCCTCGTCCTCGGTGCGGTCGAACTGCGCGCTGCCCTGCCAGTCGTTCCAGGCGAGGTCCAGGGAGTCCTTGACGCCGAGCCTGCGCTGCTCCGGGGAGTCGACGAGGAACAGCCCGCCGAACGACCAGAACGCCTGGCCGCCGAGGTTGGCGGCGTTCTCCTGGTCGACCAGGGCGACCCGTCTGCCCCTGCTGGTGAGTTCGTGCGCCGCGACGAGGCCCGCGAGGCCCGCTCCGACGACGATGACGTCCGCGTCCATGGCGAGGGTTCCCTTTCTCATTCGGAACATTCGGGAGGGGTGCTGCCGTCGGTCAGCAGCGCGGTGAGCAGTTGCCTGAGCCAGGCGCGGGCGCCGTCCACGTCCTTGTCGAGCAGCAGTTGGGTGGTGACGCCGTCGTACGCGGCGACGACCGCGTGGGCGGCGGCGTCGGCGCCGCCCAGCGCGGCGGGAAGGGCGGTGTGGCCGCGGGCCGGGGCGAGTCGGTCGGCGATCGCGCGGCGTAGCCGGGCCCGGTGTTCCAGGAGGGTCTGGGCCACCGCCGCGTCCCGGGCGGCGTGCACCAGGAAGTCCGTCTTCACCAGCAGCCAGTCCAGGTCGAGGAGGAGGACCTCGGTGACGCGGTCCACGGAGGCCGGTACGTCGAGGTCGGGCCCGTCCCCGGCGAGGGCGTCGGCGACCTGCTGGGCGATGAGGTCGGCGCGCTCCCGGTAGAGCGCGAAGAACAGCTCGTCCAGGCTGGCGAAGTTGGAGTAGAAGGCGCCTCTGCTGTAGCCGGCGGCGTCGCAGACCTCCTCGATGGAGACCCGGCCGAAGCCCTTGGCGGCGAACACGGCGAAGGCGGCGTCGAGCAGGTTGGCGCGCGTGCGGACCCGGCGTCTGGTGACGCGGCCCGTCGACGGGCGTGTCTGTTGCGCGACCATGATCGGACCTCCGTTCGATACACGAACGTATCCGATACATCGATGTATCGAAAGGGTCCCGACGCACCCGGCCGCACATGATCTACGAACACGTTTTCGATTAGCGCGTACGCTGGAGGAATGACCCCGCACCACCTCCAGGGCTCCCTCTTCGACCAGACCGACGAACCCCGCCTCGGCCGCTTGACCGGCCTCACCCGTACCCGCCTCGGCGCGGGCGCCTGGATCGACGTGCTCCCGGGATGGCTCAGCGGATCGGACATCCTGTTCGAACACCTGGCGAGCGAGGTGCCCTGGCGCGCGGAGCGCCGGAGGATGTACGACGACGTGGTCGCCGTACCGCGACTGCTGGCGTTCTACGACGCGGGAGAGGAACTCCCCCACCCGGTCCTGGAGGAGGCCCGCCGGGCGCTGAGCGCGCACTACGCCGAGGAACTGGGCGAGCCCTTCGTGACGGCCGGCCTGTGTCACTACCGGGACGGCCGGGACAGCGTCGCCTGGCACGGCGACCGGATCGGGCGGGGCGCCCGGGAGGACACCATGGTCGCGATCGTCTCCGTGGGGGCGCCCCGCGACCTGTTGCTGCGCCCGGCGCACGGTCACGGCGGCGAGACCCTGCGGCGGCCGCTCGGGCACGGCGACCTGATCGTGATGGGCGGCTCCTGCCAGCGGACCTGGGAGCACTGCGTCCCGAAGTCGGCCCGCGCGGCCGGACCGCGCGTCAGCATCCAGTACCGGCCGCGCGGGGTGCGCTGAAACCCGGAGACGGAGCCGACGCGCCGTACCGGGCCGGACGCGTCCTGCCCGACCCGGCCGTCGTCCGGGAGACGCGACGACCCGCCGTCGGCTCCCCGGTCGCGATCTGCTTTGCTGTGCGCGTCGGACAGGCTCCTCAACCACACAGGACGACGATCATGGGCGCGGACGTACGGCAGGTCGGGGACGGCACCTATCTGGTGCACGGCTCGAACACCAACTGGGTGATCCTCACCGAAGGGGACGCCGTCACGCTGATCGACACCGGTTACCCCGGGGACCGGCAACAGGTCCTCGACTCCCTGGCGGCGGTGGGCAGTTCGCCGCAGGCGGTCGCGGCCGTACTGATCACCCACGCCCACAACGACCACCTGGGCTCCGCCGAGCACCTGCGCTCGACGTACGGGACCCCGGTGTACCTGCACGAGGCCGAGGTGCCGCACGCCCGGCGGGAGTTCCTCCAGCAGGTCACCGTCGGGAAGATCCTCAAGAACATCTGGCGTCCGGGTGTGCTCCCGTGGATGCTGCACGTGCTGCGCTCCGACGGCGCCGCGCAGTACCCCGTCAGCACGCCCGAGGCGTTCCCGGTCGCGGCCGGCCCGCTCGACCTGCCGGGCCGGCCGGTCCCGGTGCACACCCCCGGGCACACCGACGGCCACACCGTCTTCCACCTCCCGCAGACCGGGATGGTGGTCTCGGGTGACGCCCTGGTGAGCGGCCATCCGACCTCCCGCCTCCAGGGGCCCCAGCTGCTGCCCGACATGTTCCACCACGAGCGCTCCCGCGCGGTGGCCTCGCTGGAGCTGATCGAGGCGCTGGACGCGGATGTGCTGCTGCCCGGCCACGGACCGGTGCACCAGGGGTCCGTGAAGGCGGCCGCCCAGCAGGCCCGCGAACGCGCCCTCTAAGGTCGGGCCATGGCTTTGCAGATCAGCGCCACGAATCCGGAGCACCCGGCCCTCCTGCTGGAGCTGCCCTGGGACCTTCCCCTGGAGGAGTGGCCCGACGAGATCCTCGTCCCGCTGCCGCGCGGTATCTCCCGGCACGTGGTGCGCTACGCGCGCGCCGGTGACGAGGTGATCGCCGTCAAGGAACTGGCCGAGCGTCCGGCGCTGCGCGAGTACGAACTGCTGCGCGACCTGGACCGGATCGGCATCCCCGCCGTCGATCCGCTGGCCGTGGTCACCGGGCGCGCCGACCCGGACGGTGAACCGCTGGAACCGGTGCTGGTCACCCGGCACCTGGGCGGCTCGATGCCGTACCGGTCGATGTTCGAGACGACCATGCGGCCGGCGACCATGCACCGGCTGATGGACGCGCTCGCCGTGCTGATCGTGCGGCTGCACCTCGCCGGGTTCGCCTGGGGCGACTGCTCGCTGTCCAACACGCTGTTCCGGCGGGACGCGGGCGCCTACGCCGCCTATCTGGTCGACGCCGAGACCGGTGATCTGCACCCGCAGCTCAGCAACGGGCAGCGCGAGTACGACCTCGATCTCGCCCGGGTCAACATCAGCGGCGAGCTGCTGGACCTGGAGGCGTCCGGGGCGCTGCACCCCTCGGTGGACGCGATCGAGTTCGGCATGGAGATCTGCGCCCGGTACAACGCGCTGTGGGAGGAGCTGACCCGCACCTCGGTGTACCCGGCGGGCAAATACCACTACATCGAGCGCCGGATCCGCCGGCTCAACGAGCTGGGCTTCGACGTCGCCGAGATGCAGATCGAGCACTCCTCCAACGGCGACACGGTCACCTTCGTGCCGAAGGTCGTCGACGCCGGCCACCACCAGCGCCAGCTGCTCCGGCTGACCGGTCTTGACACCGAGGAGAACCAGGCCCGGCGGCTGCTGAACGACCTGGAGAGCTGGATGGCGACCCAGGACGACTACGCGCCGGGCGACCCGCTGGCCGCCCGGCCCGAGGTGCTGGCGCACCGGTGGGTGCGGGACGTGTTCCGGCCCACCGTGCGCGCCGTGCCGCTGGAGCTGCGCGGCTCCATGGACCCGGCGGAGATCTACCACGAGCTGCTGGAGCACCGCTGGTACCTGTCGGAGCACGCGCAGCACGACATCGGGCTGGACACGGCCGTCGAGGACTACATCGAGAACATCCTGCCCACGGCCCGGGACACGCTGGCGCCCACCGTGCCCGAGTGAGTCACCCGTGCGGGACCACGGCGACCGGGCAGTCCGCGTGGTGCAGGACGCCGTCCGCGACGGAGCCGATCGCCGCGCCCACGGCGGTGCGGTGGACCCGCCGGCCGACGACCATCAGCTGTGCCCGCCCGGCCACCGACAGCAGCACCTGTCCCGCGCTGCCCATCTCCACGTGCTCCACCACGGGCACGTCCGGGAACCGCTCGCGCCACGGCTCCACCGCCGCGGCCAGCGCCTTGCTCTCCAGCGGCTCCAGGCCGCCGGCGTCGTCGAGGAGCTTGAGCGACGCCGGGCTGTAGGCGAACACCGGCGGCAGCGTCCAGGCCCGCACCACGCGGACGCCCGCGCCGCGCGCGGCGGCCGTCTCGAAGGCGAACCGCAGCGCGGGGGCGCTGTCGTCCGGTTCGCCGTGCTGGCCGACGACGATCTCGTGCCCGCCCGCCTCCGCCGACGGCCGGTCACCGGCCCGGACCAGAACCACCGGGCAGGCAGCCTCGGCGATCACCTGCCGGCCGACGGAACCCAGCAGGAACCCGACCACGGGACCGTGCCCGCGGGAGCCGAGGACCAGCAGCTCGGCCTCCGCCGCGGCCGCGACCAGCGTCTCCACCGGCTGCCCCTCCAGGACGTCGGTGGTCACGGTCAGCCCCGGATGCCGGTCGGCGACCTCGGCGACCGCCCGCTCGGCCGACTCGCGCACCCAGTCCTGCTGCGCCTCCCGGTCCGCCACCTCGGGCGCCGTGTCCGGCTGGAACCGCCAGGCGTGCACCACCCGCAGCGCCCTGTCCCGCCGTACGGCCTCCCGGGCCGCCCAGGCGAGCGCGGCGAGGCTCTCGTCCGTCCCGTCGACCCCTGCCGTGATCGGGCCCGTCATCCCGTTTCCTCCCTGTGGTGTCCACCTGTGTCCGGTGTCAGTCTTCACTACGCTGACCGGCATGGACCTCGAATGGGAGCAGGTGATCGTCGACGCCGCCGATCCCGTGGCGCTGGGACGGTGGTGGGCCGCGGCCCTGGACTGGGTGGTGGTCGACGACGCGCCGGACGAATACGAGATCCGGCCGGCTCCGGACCGGCTGCCGGGGCTGTTGTTCGTGCGGGTGCCCGAGAGCAAGCAGGTCAAGAACCGGCTCCACCTGGACTTCCGCCCCCAGGACCAGCGGGCCGAGGTGGACCGGCTGCTGTCCCTCGGCGCGCGCCACGCGGACATCGGCCAGGGCGAGCAGCCGTGGGTGACGCTGACCGATCCCGAGGGCAACGAGTTCTGTGTGCTCGCGCGACGGCGGACTTGACCGTGCGTGCACCGTCCTCGGGCATCACGGCGCGAACCGGGGCCGTCGAACATACGATGGGCATTCGGGGAACAGCCCTCGACACAGCCCCTCAGTCCTGACCGCTCTCGGGGTGGGAGACGTATGGCACAGGCCGCCGAAACCGCGCGGACCGTCATCCTGACCGTGGACGACGACCCGGGGGTCTCCCGGGCTGTCGCCCGTGACCTCCGGCGCCGCTACGGCGCCTCGTACCGGATCGTCCGTGCGGAGTCCGGCGAGTCCGCGCTCGACGCGCTGCGCG
Organism: Streptomyces sp. NPDC002588; assembly: GCF_040295925.1. Classification (NCBI taxonomy): domain Bacteria; kingdom Bacillati; phylum Actinomycetota; class Actinomycetes; order Kitasatosporales; family Streptomycetaceae; genus Streptomyces; species Streptomyces sp. NPDC002588. The sequence continues at coordinate 121,009 of NZ_JBEOWF010000023.1, read as the reverse complement.
AGCTGAAGCTGCGCGGCGACCTGGTGGCCGTGATCCTGGCCGACTACCGGATGCCGCAGATGAACGGCATCGAGTTCCTCGAACAGGCCCTGGACGTGTACCCGGGCGCCCGGCGGGTGCTGCTGACCGCGTACGCGGACACCAACGCGGCGATCGACGCGATCAACGTCGTCGATCTCGACCACTATCTGCTCAAGCCCTGGGACCCCCCGGAGGAGAAGCTCTACCCGGTCCTGGACGACCTGCTCCAGGCGTGGCGGGCCAGCGATCACAAGCCGGTGCCGGCCACCAAGGTCGTCGGGCACCGCTGGTCGGCCCGGTCGTCGGACGTGCGGGAGTTCCTCGCCCGCAACCAGGTGCCGTACCGCTGGTACTCGGTGGAGGAGCCGGAGGGGCAGCGGCTGCTGGCCGCCGCCGGTGCCGACGGGGAGCGGCTGCCACTGGTGATCACGCCGGACGGCACCCCCCTGGTGGAGCCGGAGGCCCCCGAGCTGGCCGCGCGCGTGGGGCTCGCGACGACGCCTACGGCGGACTTCTACGACCTCGTGGTGATCGGCGGCGGCCCGGCCGGGCTCGGCGCGGCGGTGTACGGGGCGTCGGAGGGACTGCGGACCGTGCTCGTGGAACGGTCGGCCACCGGCGGTCAGGCCGGACAGAGCTCTCGGATCGAGAACTACCTGGGCTTCCCGGACGGAGTGTCGGGGGCTCAGCTCACCGACCGGGCGCGGCGGCAGGCCGCCAAGTTCGGCGCGGAGATCCTGACCGCCCGTGAGGTGACGGGACTCGAGATCAGCGGGGCCGCGCGGGTGGTGCGGTTCGCGGACGGGTCGACGGTCGCGGCGCACAGCGTGATCCTGGCGACCGGAGTGCAGTACCGGCAGCTGGAGGCGGCGGGCTGCACCGATCTGACCGGCTGCGGAGTCTTCTACGGCTCCGCGCTCACCGAGGCGGCCTCCTGCCAGGGACACGACGTGTACATCGTCGGCGGCGCCAACTCGGCGGGCCAGGCGGCCATGTACCTGTCCCGCTTCGCCAAGTCGGTGACGCTGCTGGTGCGCGGCGCCGACCTGTCGGCCTCGATGTCGTACTACCTGATCCAGCAGATCGACGAGGCCCCGAACATCTCGGTGCGCAGTCACACGGTCGTCGACGCCGCGCACGGCTCCGAGCGCCTGGAGCGGCTGACCCTGCGCCATGTGGAGAGCGGCGACCGGGAACAGGTCGACGCACAGTGGATGTTCGTGTTCATCGGGGCGGCACCGCTGACCGACTGGCTCGGCGACACCGTGCTGCGGGACGGACGCGGGTTCATCCTGGCCGGACCCGACCTGACCGTCGACGGACGGCCGCCGGCCGGCTGGGAGCTGGACCGGCCGCCGTACCACCTGGAGACCAGCATTCCCGGCGTGTTCGTGGCGGGCGACGCGCGCGCCGAGTCCGCGAAGCGCGTCGCGTCCGCCGTCGGAGAGGGAGCCATGGCCGTGATGCTCGTCCACCGTTATCTGGAGCAGTCGTGAGCGGGCAGCTGATGCCGTGCAGCCCTGGGGAGATCAGCTCGCTGTTCCTGTTCGAGAAGCTCGCCCCCGAGCAGCTCGGGCGGCTGTGCAGCGAGGGGCGCGTGGAGCGGTTCGAACCGGGTCCCGTCTACACCGAGGGCGATCCGGCGACCTGCTTCTACGTGATGATCGAGGGGACCGTGGTGATGTCCCGGCGGGTCGGCGGCGACGACGTGGAGGTCAGCCGCACCTCGCAGCGCGGGGTGTACGCGGGGGCCATGCAGGCCTACTTGGGCGACCGGGTGCCGCAGGTCTACCAGAACTCGATGCGGGTGACCGAGCCGACGCGGTTCTTCGTGCTGCCCGCCGAGTCGTTCGCGTCGGTCATGCGGGAGTGGTTCCCGATGGCGGCGCATCTGCTGGAGGGGCTGTTCTTCGGCTCGAAGAACACCCAGCGGGCCGTCGGCCAGCGCGAACGGCTGCTCGCCCTGGGCTCGTTGTCGGCGGGGCTCACGCACGAGCTCAACAACCCGGCCGCGGCGGCCGTCCGGGCGACCGCCACACTGCGCGAGCGGGTGGCGAAGATGCGGCACAAGCTCGGCATCATCGCCGGAGGGCCCTTCTCCCGGGACGCGCTGGCGAGCCTGATCGAGGTCCAGGAGCGCACCGCCGAGCGGGTCGCCAAGGCGCCGGTGCTCACCCCGCTGGAGGCCTCGGACCGTGAGGACGCGCTCACCGAGTGGCTCGAGGACCACGGCATGGACCACGGCTGGCAGTACGCGCCCACGTTCGTGCAGGCGGGACTCGACGTCGACTGGCTGGAGCAGGTGGCGGCTGCCGTGGACGCGGAGATCCTGCCGAACGCCGTGGGCTGGCTCAACTACACCGTCGAGACCGAGCTGTTGATGTACGAGATCGAGGACTCCACCACCCGTATCTCGCACCTCGTCGACGCGGCCAAGCAGTACTCGCAGCTGGACCGCGCGCCCTACCGGACCGTCGACGTCCACGAACTCCTCGACAGCACCCTGCTGATGCTCTCCGGGAAGATCGGGCAGCGCATCGAGGTCGTCAAGGACTACGACCGGACGCTCCCCGAGGTGCCCGCCTACCCGGCGGAGCTGAACCAGGTGTGGACGAACCTCGTCGACAACGCGGTGTTCGCCATCAACAGCGCGGGCGGGGAGGGCACCTTGACCGTGCGCACCGCACGCGAGGGCGACCGGCTGCTGGTGGAGCTCCGGGACACCGGTCCCGGGATCCCGCCGGACATCCGCGGCCGTATCTTCGACCCCTTCTTCACCACCAAGCCGGTGGGCGAGGGCACCGGTCTCGGGCTGGACATCTCGTGGCGGATCGTCGTCAACAAGCACCACGGCAGCCTCCAGGTGGAGTCCGCGCCGGGCGACACCCGCTTCCAGGTGCTGCTGCCGCTGACCGCCGAACCCGACCCGGACTCCACGTCGCCGCGCACGGAGGAACCCGTATGACCGACACCGACGCCATCGATCCGAGCGTCCCGCCCAGCGGCACCGGCTGCGTGGAGTGCGACGCGGCCGGGGGCTGGTGGTTCCACCTGCGGCGCTGCGCGACCTGTGGCCACATCGGCTGCTGCGACTCCTCCCCCGCGCAGCACGCCGGCGCCCACTACAAGGCGACCGGGCATGCGGTCATACGCAGCTTCGAGCCGGGCGAGGAGTGGTTCTGGGACTTCTCGGCCGACGAACTGTACGAGTCGGGACCGGAGTTGGCACCGCCGGTCTGTCGTCCCGAGGACCAGCCGGCGCCGGGGCCGAAGGGGCGGGTGCCCGAGGACTGGGCACGGTCGCTGCACCGCTGAGGAGGCCCTCCCGGCGACGGCCCCGGTGTCGGTGGTGCGTGACAGGATGGAGTGGTGTCACAGACCGTGTTCGCCAGTCCGTTCGCCAGTCCGTTCGCCGGCCCTTTCGTCGGCCGGGAAGAAGAGCTCGCCCGGCTCCTGGGGGTGCTGGAGCGCGCCAGGGCCGGCGAGGCGCGGGCGGTGCTGGTCGCCGGGGACGCGGGGGTGGGCAAGACCCGGGTGCTGGACGAGGCGGCGGCGCGGGCGGCCGGGGCCGGGATGACCGTGCTCGTCGGCCACTGCGTCGACCTGGGTGACGTCGGGCTGCCGTACCTGCCGTTCACCGAGATCCTGGGCGTGCTCGCCGCCGACGAGCGGTTCACCGCCGCCCTCGCCGCGCACCCGGTGGTCGACCGGCTGCTGGGCGCGGGCCCGGACGCCGTGCGGGACACCGGAGGGCGCCTCGCGCTGTTCGAGGGGATGGCGGGGCTGCTGGCCGACCTGTCGGACGTCGCGCCGCTGCTGCTCGTCCTGGAGGACCTGCACTGGGCCGACCAGTCCTCCCGTGACCTGCTGCGCTTCCTGCTCAGCCGGGGCCTGCTGCAGCGGCCCGCGGGCGCCGGCACCGCGCACCGTCTGGCGGTGCTGGCCTCCTACCGCGCGGACGACCTGCACCGCCGGCATCCCCTGCGCCCGCTGCTCGCCGAGCTGGTGCGGCTGCCGGGCGTGGACCGGCTGGAGCTGCGGCCGCTGGCGGACGCGGAGGTGACCCGGCTGGTGCGCGCCCTGGAGGAGCGCCCGCTGCCGGAGGCGACGGTGCGCGGGATCGTGGAGCGCGCCGAGGGCAACGCCTTCTACGCGGAGGAGCTGCTCGCGGCCACCGGCGCGGAGGCCGGCGGGATGCCGAGCGGGCTGTCCGACGTGCTGCTCATCCGCGTCGAGCAGCTCTCCGACACCGCCCAGCAGGTGCTGCGCACGGCGGCCGTCGCCGGGCGGCGCGTGGAGCACGACCTGCTGAGCGACGCGGTCGGGCTGCCCGAGGAGGAGTTGGAGGCGGCGCTGCGCGAGGCCGTCGGGCGCCAGCTCCTCGTCCCCGGCGGCGGCGACACCTACGCGTTCCGGCACGCGCTGGCCCGCGAGGCGGTGTACGCGGACCTCCTCCCGGGGGAGCGGTCGCGGCTGCACGGCGCGTTCGCCCGGCTGCTCACCGGGCGCGGGCGGCAGGCCGAGACCGCGGCGGAGCGCGCCCACCACCACCGCGAGAGTCACGCCCCGGCCGAGGCGCTCGCCGCCTCCCTGGAGGCCGCCGATCACGCCCGGCACCTCGGTGCGCCCGCCGAGGAGCTGCGTCATCTGGAGGCCGCGCTCGATCTGTGGCCCGCGGTGGAGGCGGCCGCCCGGCCGTCGGGCGAGGGGACCGACCGGGTCACGCTCATGCTGCGCGCCTCGGCCGCGGCGGCGCACGCCGGGGAGGCGCACCGGGCGGTCGCCCTCAACCGGGCCGCGCTCGCGGGCGTCGGCCGGGACACCGACGCCGAACTCGCGGCGCGCGTGCGCTACACGCTGGCCGGCACCCTCATGAATGTCGACAGCCTCCGGGCGGCCTTCGCCTACAGCAGCGAGGCGCTGGAGCTGATACCCGCCGACCCGCCGTCGCCGACCTGGGTGTGGGCGGCGGCCACGCACGTCCTGGCGGCCCGTCACGTGGGGGACGACGCGACCGCGTCGCTCTTCGCCCGCAGGGCGCTGGCCGCCGCCGAGCGGCTGCGTATGGCGGACGCGCAGGCCGATCTGCTGATCTCGCTCGCCGTCCTGGAGAAGGGCGGCCGCCGCTCCCCCGAGGCCCGCACCCATCTGCTGCGGGCCCGCGAGCTGGCCCGGGACTCGGGCAACGCGCCGGTCGAGATGCGGGCCCTGTTCACCCTGGCCATCGCCGCCTATGAGGCGGGTACCCCCGAGGAGAGCCTGCCGTGGCTCGCCGAAGGGCTGGACCGGGCCCGCCGCGCGGGGTTGCTGTCCTCGCCGTATCCGCTGGAGATGCGCTATCTGCATCTGCTGGTGCTGTACACGCTGGGCCGCTGGGACGAGTGTGTGCGGGTCGCGGAGACCGACCTGGCCGTAGTGCCGGCGGCCGGCGGGTACGCGGTCGGGGCGGCGCTGTACACGGCGTTGGGGCGCGGCGACCGGGGGGCGGCGGACCGGGCGCGCGCCCTGCTGGACGGTCCGGACGACTGGATGGCCGCGCTCGTCGCCGGCATCGTCCTGACCGACGCGGCGGCCCAGTGGGGCGGGGCCGAGGCGGCGGTGACCCAGCTGCGGTCCTCGGTCGAGGCGCTCACCGACGACGCGGGCAGCCGCCCGGACGCCGTGGTCCGGCTCACCGCGCTCGCCCTCGCCCCGGTCGCCGACGCGGCGGCCGCGGCCCGGCTCACCGGCGACCCGGCGACGGCGGACCGCTGGACGAAGGTCGCGGGCGAGCTGCTGGAACCGGCCCGGGAGGCTGCCAGGCGCGCCAGGAGAGGTGCCCCGCAGGGGCCGGAGGGGCAGGCCTGGCTGGCCCGCGCCGAGGCGGAGTGGGCCCGGGCCGCCGCCGGGCAGGACGTGGCGGCCTGGGCGGAGGCGGTGGCCGCGTTCGCCGACGGCGACGTGTACGAACTGGCGCGCTGCCGGCTGCGGTACGCCGAGGCGCTGCTGGCGGCCGGCCGGCGCGAGGAGGCGGCGGGCGAGGCCCGTGCGGCGCGGGAGACCGCCGTACGGCTGGGCGCCGCGCCCTTGCTGGAGCGGCTGGACGCGCTGATCCGCCGGGGCCGTCTCGCGGAGGCGCCGCCGGGCGCGCGGGAGGGGTCGGTCGCGCTCACCGCGCGGGAGGAGGACGTGCTGCGGCTGCTGGCGCTCGGGCGCAGCAACCGGCAGATCGGTGAGGAGCTGTTCATCAGCGGCAAGACGGCGAGCGTCCATGTCTCCAACATCCTCGCCAAGTTGAGCGCGGCGAGCCGGACGGAGGCCGTGGCGATCGCCTACCGGGAGGGGTTGCTGGAGCCGGCGGGCGGCACGTCCGGATGATGGCGGCGCGCGTTGCCGATCCGCGCGCCCTTTCCCGCCTCATCACTCCCCCGGTGAGGAACCGAACAGCCGACGTAGGCATACAAAAAGCCCATACGCTCACGGATCTCAGCCGTTGTACCGCAGGCCTCAGGAGACCCGTGAACCACCGCACCACCGCAGCCGCCCTCGCGTCCTGCGCCCTCGCCGTCGCCGCACTCACCGCCTGTGGCTCGGGGGAGCCGACCGCGAGCCACCAGGAGCCGGCGGCGAAGGGAAGGACACCGGCTGCCGCCACGACCGCCCCCGCCACCGGCCCGGCGTCCGCGTCCGCTGCCGGTACCCCGGACTCCTCCGCGTCGCACCCGGCCGGAGGCGCCACGACCGCCCCTGCCGCGAAGGAAGCGGCCTCGGACGACCGGACGGCGAAGAAGGGCGGAGCCGCCCTGCCACCGCGCCCCGACACCAAGGGCGAGGCCGCCTACGTCCGGGCGCTGACCGCGATCGACCCGGACATCGTGCACGACAAGGAGGACCAGGCCGTCGAGCGCGGCCGCGACCAGTGCGCCACCCTCCGTGAATTCCCGGACGACCGGGAGAAGCAGATCGGCGCCGCCCTGCGGCGCTTCACCTCACCCGGTCACCCCGACGGATTCGGCCGCGCCAAGACCACCCGGATCGTCGACGCCGTGCACACCAACCTCTGTCCCGGCTACTGAGGGGCCGGGGTGTTCTCCGGGGTCACGTTGACGGCGGCCCAGGACCGGTCCACGGCCTTGTACTCCGCGCTGCTCTGGCCGTACAGGTCCTTCGCCGCCCTGAGGGTCGCGGTGCGCGCGCCGTGGAAGTCGGTCGAGGAGACCATGTAGCGGGTCAGCGCACGGTAGTAGATCTTCGTGGCCCTTGCCCGGCCGATGCCCTTGACCGAAGCCCCGTCGTAGGTCGGCGAGTCGTAGGTGACGGCGCCGATCTTCTTGCGGCCGCTGCCCTCGGCGAGCAGGTAGAAGGCGTGCGAGGAGACGCCCGAGCCGGCGTGGACCTCGGTGTAGTAGGCCTCGGGCGACCAGTAGTCGACCGTGCCCTCGAGGACGTCCAGGGACGGCTTGTCGAGGCGGCGCAGGAACTTCTGGTCCAGGCCCAGCTTCTCGCCGATCAGGTAGTTCGGCGGGTTCTTGGGGTTGTCGGCGCTGAACTCGACGTCGGAGCCGAAGATGTCCGCGAGGGACTCGTTCAGGGAGCCGGGTTCGCCGTACTGGTTGCCGTCGGCGTCGACGAAGGTCGGCTCCAGTGCGGCGGTCGCGTCCACCACACCGTGGGACAGCTCGTGGCCGGTGACGTCCAGGACGACGAGGGGCTTCTTGAACATCTCGCCGTCGCCGTCGCCGTACAGCATGCAGTCGCAGGTCGGGTCCCAGAAGGCGTTGGCCACCTTCCTGCCGAAGTGGACCATGGCGCGGGCGCCCTTGCCGTTGTTCCGGATGCCCTTGCGGCCGAAGGTCTTCTTGTAGAAGTCGAGCGTCTGGACGACGCCGTACTGGGCGTCGACGGCGGCGCTGGCGCGGCTGGAGACCGCGCCGTTGCCCCACTTGTTGGTGGTGCCGGTGAACTTCGTCCCGCGCGCGAAGTTCTCCAGCTCCTTGTTCTTCGCGTCGCGCGTCTCGGTCCCCCAGTGGGTGGGGTCCTTGAGCAGGTAGCTGCGCGCCGCGGTGCGGGTCGTGGTGAGCGGCACCTTGCCTGCGAACAGGGAGGTGCCGGTGCCCTTGGCGGTGGAGGGGTAGCGGGCGGCGGCCGAGGAGGCCGCGGTGAGTGCCGAGGCCCCCTGCGCGGTGCCGGTGGCGGGATCGAGGGTCTCACCGCGCTCGCGCAGGGTGTCGACCAGCTTCGGCGAGAGGAACTCGTCGCTGTCGGGCGTGTTGCTGCGCACCTTGCCGGTGACGGCGTCGACGACGACCGTACGCGAGCCGCCGGCCTCGGTGGTGTCGCTGCCGGTCACCCGGACCCGGTAGGCGAGCGCCGCGGCGCCGCCCCGGGCGTCGACCACGAGTTCGGCGCTCTGCGCGTCGCCCGCGGCCACGGCGGCGGCCTTCGTCTCGGCCTGGCCGGCCGTCAGCCGGGCCTCGGCCGTGGCGGGAGCGACGGCGTGGCCTGCGGCGCGGGTCACGCCGGTGTACGCGAGGCCCTTGGCGAGGTGGACGACGAGGTCGCCGCCGAGGACCGGCATGCCCTGGTGGGTGCGGACGAACCGGACGTGGCGGGCGCCCTCCGGGTCGATCATCACGTCCTGGGCCAGCAGTTCGTCGCCGTGGCCGACACCGGTCGCCGAGGCGTGGGCGAACGCGGCGGCGCGGGCGGCCCGCACCACGGCGGTGGCCTGCGCGTCGACGGCTGCCGTGGCCCGCGTCTCCCCCGCGGACGGGCCCGCGAACGCCGTGCCGGCCAGGCCCGTTGCCGCCGTGGCCACGGCGAGGGCGACGGCCAGGGTGCGTATGTGTGCGCTGCGCAAAGGTGAGGGTCCTTCGTTCAGGCGGCCGGGGCAGACCCCGACCGCCGTGGGACATGGCGCCGCCCGGGCGCCACAGGGGCTGGTCGGGCCCCGGACCTCACCCTTGCGGATAAGTCATGTCCATGTAAAGCGTAACTCGTCGCCCCATGAGGGCTTTCATGGCGATACACAGCGAATTCGCGCGCGGTGATCGGCGCACCCCGACGAGCGGTCAGCTGTGCGCCGACTGTGGAGAGGTGACACGGCGGAAGAAGGTTCCCTCGCGTGAATGTGACGCGGCTCGCATCGAGAGCCCTCGGTATAGGGACGGCGCCGCCGCCCCTCCTGCCGATCGGGCGTGCCGGGGAACCCCGCCGCACCGTGGACCGTTGTGCCCGTATGAGCGAGTTGGTCCCCGGCGCCAATCTGCCCCTCCCGGGAGGCGCCCTGGCCGTCCGGGTGCCCGGCCCGTTCGACGTGTGCGCGCTCGTCACGGACGACAGCGGCAGGGTCGCCGGTGACGCCGACTTCGTGTTCTACAACCAGCCGACGGCACCCGGCGCCCGGCTGCGGGGCGACACGCTCACCCTGGAGCCGGGCCGGCTGCGGGCCGGCGCCACCCGGGTCACGGTGGTGGTCAGCGCCGCCCGGCCGGGCACCCCGCTGAGCCGCCTGCCCGCCCCCACCCTCCAGGTCACCGACCCGCGGGGCCGCACCCTGGCCCGGTTCGCCCCGCCGGCCCCACGCCAGGAGACCGTGCTGCTGCTCGCGGAGGTCTACCGGCGGGGCGCGGACTGGAAACTGCGGGCGATCGGCCAGGGGTACGCGGACGGACTGGCGGGCCTGGCCCGCGACTTCGGAGTGGACGTCGTCGACGACGGTACGGCGGCGGGGGCGGACAGGCCGACCACGCCGCCGTCCCACCCGGCCCCCGCCCCCGACGGTCTCCTCACCCTGGTCAACCCCGCCCGGGCCGCCGCCGGTTCCCCGCCCGTCTCCCTCGACGCCCGGCTGGCCGCGGCGGCCGGGGCGCACGCGGCCGTCATGGCGGCCGCCGGGCGGCTCGGCGCCGAGGGGCGGGACGGCGTCTCGCTGTACCAGCGCGTCACGGCAGCCGGATACGCCTACCTCACCGTGGGCGAGCTCCTGGTGTCCGGACCGCGCACGCCCGCCGAGTTCGCCGACCACTGTCTGCGCACCGACCGGGCCCGCCGCACCGTGGAGGACCGGGCGTTCACCCATGTCGCCGTGGGCCACGCCACGGACACCCGGGACGGCACCGTGTACTGGACGGCGCTGTGGGCGAGCCCGTTCACCACGGACGGCCTGGCCCGCACGACCGCCGAGGTCGTCGACCTCACCAACCGCGAGCGCGCGGGGGCGGGTCTGCGTCCCCTCGGCGTCGACCGGGCACTCACCACGGCCGCGCAGGCGCACTGTGCGGACATGGTGGCGCGCGCCTTCTACTCCCACACCTCGCCCGAGGGCACCCAGCCCTGGGACCGGGCGGCCGCCGCGGGTTCCACCAGGCGGACCATCGGCGAGAACATCGCCTGCGGCCAGCGCTCCGCCGCCGAGGTGGTGGAGGGCTGGATGAACAGCCCGGGCCACCGTGCCAACATCCTCAAGCCCGCCTTCACCCACATCGGCGTCGGCTACGCGGGCGGCGGCCCGTCGGGCACGTACTGGACGCAGCTGTTCGGCGCGTGACACCTGTCGGCCGCGCCGGGGCCCCTCCTCCCGCTCAGCGTCCCACCTCCACGTCCCACCTCCAAGTCCCACCTCCACGTCCCACCTCCCACCCCCCTCTTCCCGTCCCAGAAAGGTGACTGCCTTGATCGGCGTCTCGGACATCGAAGCCGCGGCCGAGCGGATCGCCGGACATGTCGTCCGCACCCCGACCGTGCCGAGCCCGGGCCTGTCCGCCCTGCTCGGTGTCCCCGTGACCGCGAAGCTGGAACTCCTCCAGCGCACCGGCTCGTTCAAGGTGCGCGGGGCGACGGCGAAACTGCTGTCGCTGGGCGGGGCCGAGCGGGCCGCCGGCGTGGCCGCGGTCAGCGGCGGCAACCACGGGATCGCCCTCGCGGTGATGGCCGCCGCGCTCGATGTGAAGGCCACGGTCGTGATGCCGCGTTCGGCTCCCGCCCGTGCCGTGGAGCTCGCACAGGCCGCCGGTGCCTCGGTGCGGCTGACCGACACCATGGCCGGCGCGTTCAGCCTGGTCCAGCGGTTGCGGGAGGAGGGGCTCACGCTGGTGCACCCGTTCGACGATCCGATGGTCGTCGCGGGGCAGGGCACGGTCGGCCTGGAGTTCGCCGACGACGCCGACGAGCTGACGGACGTGCTGGTCAGCGTCGGGGGCGGCGGTCTGATCGCGGGCGTCGCGGCGGCGCTGCGCGCCCGCCGTCCGGACGTACGGATCTGGGGTGTGGAGACCGAGGGCGCGCAGGCGATGTCCGAGGCGCTGGCGGCGGGCGGCCCCGTACCGGTGGAGCTGTCGTCGATCGTCTCCACGCTCAGCGCGCCCGCCGTCTCGCAGCTGACGTACGACCATGTGTCCGCCCTGGTCGGCGAGGTGCTGGTGGTACCCGACCGGGAGGCGGTGCGGGGCAGCCTGGAGCTGGCCGAACACGCCAAGCTGTGGACGGAACCGGCCGCCGGATGTCTGCTGCCGGCGGCCCGCCGGGTGGTGGAGCGGGTGGGCGGCGGCGCCCGCCTGGGGCTGGTGGTCTGCGGGGGCAACGCGACGACCGGGGACATGACGGCGTGGGCGCGGCGGTTCGGGCTGATCTGAGAAAGCGGAAATCCCGCGGGCGGCGCCGGGCCGAAAAGGGACGCGACCTGCGGGAGCGGTGCGGACTCGACCTTCGAGAGCACTTTCGACGGCGGCACCGGATGCCCGTCCGGGACCCTGTTTACCGCTGGTTACACGCCCGGACGGCCCCCCGTAATTCTTTTTGTCGCACATATGCTCGGCACCATTGAATGAAAGACAGGAATCCTGCCCGGGTCGCGGTCCATTTGAACAAACCCCCACTCGCCGGCCGTACTTCAGGGAAAGGAGAACTCCGGGGAACCGACGAAGGATGACCATGGTCAAGGCGCACGTCTCCACGCACGAGCTGGTCGCCGGAAGGTACCGGCTCCTCGACGTCGTCCACCGCGAGACCAACCGGGTCAGCTGGTACGGCGAAGACGTGCAGGGATCGCGGCCGTGCCTGGTCACCCGGATCGGACTGCCGCCCGGCCTGGGCGAGGAGGAGGCCCGCCAGGCCGCCGACCGTGTGGTGCGGATGTCGGAGACGATGGCCCTGCTGCTCCCCGGCCGGATCGCCGCCGTCGTCGGCGCGGTGGCCGAGGGCGGCTCACTGTGGACCGTCACCGAGTGGATCGACGGGCTGCCGCTCGGCCAGCTCATGGACCAGAAGGGTCCCTTCAGCCCGGCCAGGGCCGCCACCCTCGGACTGCAACTGCTCGACGTCCTCGAAGCCGCGCACAGCCAGGGCATCACCCACGGCGAGCTCAGCCCCGGCCAGTTGTTCGTACGGGCGCGCGGTCCGCTGGTCGTCACCGGCTTCGGGCTCGCGGGCGCGACCCTCGCCCCGAGGGTCGCGGCGCCCGCGTACGCCTCCCCCGAACAGGCCCGGGACGACCGGATCGGCCCGGCGGCCGACCTGTGGGCACTCGGGGCGATCCTCTACACGATGGTCGAGGGGCGGCCGCCGTACCGGGACCGGGACCGGCCGGAGAGCACCCTGCGCGGTGTCGACCGGCTGCCGCTGCGCACCCCGCTGCGGGCGGGGCCACTCACCACGACCGTGCAGGGGCTGCTGCGCAAGGACTCCCGCGAGCGGCTGACCCGGTCGGTGGTACGCCAGAGCCTCACCCGGGTGCTGGACGAGGACCCGCACGCCGTCATGCCGGCCCCCCGGCTGAAGCGGGCCTGCGCGGCGGCCCGGCACCTCGGGCCGCAGTGGAGCGGCCGGGCGATGGCCGCCGGGACGGCGCTGGCCGTGGTGACCGTGGCGGTCGCCACGCTCGCCGTGACCCACCAGTTGCCCGGCACCGACGACATCGCGGCCGGCGGTGCGCCGGCCCAGCCGTCGGCGCCCGCGACGTCCGCCGGGGAGGACTCCGGGGAGACCGCCGACAGAGCCACGCCGACGCCCAGCGAGCCCGTCACCACCGTCTCCGCCGAGCCCGCGCAGTCCACCACACCGTCGGCCGCCCCCTCCTCCCCCGCGGCCTCCGCCGACGCGCTCCCGACCGGTTACCGTGTCTACCGCGCGCCCGAGGGCTTCTCGGTGGCCCTGCCGAAGGGGTGGAAGCGGCTGGAGACGCGCAAGCAGGGCGACGTGGCGTACCGGGTCACCTTCGGCGCCGACGGCGATCCGCGCACCCTCGCGGTGACCTACAGCACGCAGGCCGGTCCGGACCCGGTGGCGGTCTGGCGCGACGACGTGGAGCCGAATCTGCGCGAGGAGGCCGGCTTCCGGCGGATCGGCGACATCGAGGCGACGACGTACCAGGGGTACAAGGCCGCCGACATGGAGTGGGTCATGGACTATGACGGAGGGCAGGTCCGCACCTTCGGCCGGGGCTTCCTGCTCGGCGGACAGCGCAGTTTCTCGCTGCGCTGGACGACGCCGTCCGCCGACTGGGACAAGGCGGCCAACAAGCAGGCCCTGACGACGATCCTGAAGACGTTCCGCCCGGACCCGGCCGCCTGAGCACGGCCTGCCTCCCGCCCCTGTTTCCGCCGCCGACCGACGGGGACCCGGCCCGTATGGTACGAATCGGATACACGATGATGACCGAGCAGGCAGGCCCGCGCGAGCTCGTCGGGCATGTGGTGCGCGCCGAGGAGGCGGGTTTTGACTTCTCGGTGACGTCGGACCACTACTTCCCGTGGCTGCGGTCCCAGGGCCACGCGCCGTACGCCTGGAGCGTGCTCGGCGCCGCAGCGCAGGCCACCTCGCGCCTTCCGCTGATGACGTACGTGACGTGTCCGACCTTCCGGTACCACCCCGCGGTGGTGGCGCAGAAGGCGGCGACGATGCAGCTGCTGTCAGAGGGGCGCTTCCGGCTGGGCCTGGGCTCAGGCGAGAACCTCAACGAGCATGTGGTGGGCGGCGGCTGGCCCTCGGTGGACGTACGGCACGAGATGCTCGAGGAGGCCGTGGAGATCATCCGCGCGCTGTTCGAGGGCGGGCACGTGACCCACCACGGCACGCACTACGACGTGGACTCGGCGCGGCTGTGGGACCTGCCCGACGAGCCGGCACCGATCGGGATCGCCGTGTCCGGCGAACGCAGTTGCGCCCTCGCGGGCCGGCTCGCCGACCTGGTGATCGCGACCGAGCCGAAGCCGGGTCTGCTGGAGGCGTTCGACCGGCACGGCGGGACGGGCAAACCTCGGGTGGGCCAGCTGCCCGTGTGCCACGACCCCGACCGGGACACGGCCGTGAAACGGGCGCACGCACAGTTCCGCTGGTTCGGCAGCGGCTGGAAGGTGAACTCCGAACTGCCGCACCCCGACTCCTTCGAGTCCGCGACCCAGTTCGTGACCCCCGACGACGTCGCCGCCTCGATCCCCTGCGGCGACGACCCGGACGACTTCGTGGAGGCCGTGCGGCCCTACGCGGAGGCCGGCTTCACCGAGATCGCCCTGGTGCAGATCGGCGGGGACACACAGCCGGCGTATCTGGACTGGTCGGAGAAGACACTGCTGCCCGCGCTGCGGGAGGCCTTCGGCTGAACCGGCGCCGTCCGGCAAACCCTTGCCAACGGGCCCATATAGGCTGCGGGTCTGTACGTCCGTACGCCCCGCAGCCTCCAGAGGAGACCTTCCGTGACCCTGGCGATCGACCCGATCGACCTGCCCGAGACGTCCGCCGAGGAGGGCCCCGCGCCCCTGTCCGACCTCGTGGCGCGCGACGCCCGGGAGTTCGGAGTCTACGCGCGCACCGGCGGGTGGGCGTTCGCGCTGATGGTGGCGCGCAGCGTCCGGCCGGGCGGGCAGGGCGCGGACGAGACGCCCAAGGTGTCGGCGAAGGAGTTCGCGGGACTGGCCGGCTGCTCGCCGGAGCGCGTGATGCGCTACTACAAGGCCTGGGACCGGGCCGCGGACGACGGCCTCGTCCCGCAATTCGAGGAGCTGGCACCCGGCCAGGAGGTCGAACTGCCGGACGGGGAGGTGTGGTTGACGTACTACGTCGCCCGCAACAGCGCCACCTCCGAGCGCGGCACGGCGATCGCCGAGGCGGCCGAGGCGGAGGGCATCCGGCCGACGAAGGCGCTGGAGGTGGCGGAGAACCCGACGGCCCTGCGCGCCGCGATCCTCGCCGACCCGTCCACCGCCCGCGCGGCCCGCGCCGCCCTCCTGGACCGCATCAAGGAGGACCCGGGGCTCCAGGCCGAGCTGGCCCGGGACGTCGTACGCACCGACGACCTGAAGAAGGCCGTGGCGAGCGAGAGCCGCTCGGCCGACCGCATCGGCTACGTCCGCCAGATCGCCGAGTCCGGCCAGGTGAAGACACCCGCCGGGCAGACCATCGACGCACCCGTCGAGCTGCGCCAGGAGGCGGAGCGGCATCTGTCGCTGATCGACGAGCTGGACGAGGGCGAGGACGCCGGCGAGTGGGCCAGCGAGGCCTACGACACGATGAAGAACCTCGTCGTGGAGACCGTGCAGGCCGACCCCGAGCTGCGCGTCCAGGAGCGGCGCACCAAGTTCTACAGCAGCCTGCAGCGGGCGACGAAGGTGTTCGAGGAGCTGACCTTCGACGACGCGCAGGAGTTCTACGAGGACGACATGGTGCAGCAGCTGGAGGAGCTCCAGCAGGCGATCGGTTCCTGCATCACGGCCCTGCGCGGGGCGCGCTCGAACCCGGCCGGGGCCTCGAACCCAGCCGGAGCTGAGTAGCCGTACTCATGCCGCCGCCCGGCGCCCGGCCCGACTATGGGTGCTCCCGAGAGGTTCATCGTTCAAGGAGCCAAGGAGCACCCGATGTCCGCTGTTCGTCCCGCACCGCGCAGGACTCTGCCCGCCGTGTGCGCCGGGGTGGTGGTCGCGGGTCTCGCCCTGTCGGCCTGGCACGCCTACGACCCCACCACCTGGCTGCTGGAGACGGTGTGGGCGCTGATCGGGCTGCCGGTGATCGTGGTGATGTGGCGGCGGTTCCCGCTGACCGGTCTGCTGTGCTGTCTGCTCGCCTTCCACGCTCTGGTCCTCGCGCTGGGCGGCCACTACACCTACGCCCGGGTGCCGCTCGGCGACTGGGCGCGGGACGTCCTCGGTCTCGACCGCAATCCGTACGACCGTTTCGGGCATCTCATGCAGGGTTTCGTGCCGGCGATCCTGGTACGTGAGCTGCTCAGCCGCACCTCCCCGCTGCGCGGCAGCCGCTGGCTGGCACCGCTGACGGTGTGCGCCTGCCTGGCGTTCAGCGCCCTGTTCGAGATGTTCGAGTGGGCGGCGGCGGTGATCGGCGGGCAGGCCGCGGACGCCTTCCTCGCGACGCAGGGCGACGTGTGGGACACCCAGTGGGACATGTTCTGCGCGCTCATCGGTGCCACGGTGTCGGTGCTGCTGCTCAGCAGGGCGCACGACCGTCAGCTCAACGCCGTCCTTCCGGCCGCGGCTTCCGCGGCGGCCGCCCCTCCGGCCGCGGCTTCTGCGACGGCGACTCGTACCGGCGACGGGTCCACGCCGGGATTCCGTACCAGCACAGCACGTACCACGTGAAGACACCCGCGACGAGCCAGGGCACATAGTCGTCATGGGTGGCCGCGCGCAGCACCAGCAGCAGTGCGGACGTCATGGTGGCGAGCAGCAGGACGAGGCCGACGAAGGTCAGCCGGGACGCCCACCGCACGGCCTGCGGCTTGACCCGCCGGCCGGAGACCAGGCGGTGCAGGGAGACGGGTCCGATGAGGGCGCCGGTGGCGCAGGCTCCCAGCACCACCGTCACGATGTAGATGTTCTTGTCGGTCTGCTGCAGGTCCAGGTAGCGCGGGGTGAAGACCACGGTGAGCAGGAAGCCGAAGAGGATCTGCACACCGGTCTGGGCGACGCGGACCTCCTGGATCAGCTCGCCCCACATGCGGTCAGCTCTCTCGTCCTCGGTCTCGTCACGCCCCCTGCGCCCCTCGGCCCCCGTCTCCGTGTCCGACACCTGTCCTCCCGGTTCGAGTGACTTCCGTACCTCTCACCGCGAGTACCCCATGGGCGGCGATCGTCCCCGGCCGCCGCCCCGGGTGGCCTACCAGCGGCTCTCGACCTGCTCCCTGATCCGCCGGTCGTAGAGGTCGCGGATCGCCGCGAGGGTCTCGGCGGACAGTTCCGGGAGCCGGGCGGCGGCCGCGTTGGCGCGGGCCTGCTCGGGCGAGCGGGCGCCGGGGATGACCGTGGTCACGCCGGGCTGCTGGATGATCCAGCGCAGGGCGAGCTGGGCCGGGGTGTACCCCTCGGGGGCGAGGGCGGCGAACTCGGCGGCGGCCTCGACGCCGGTGGCGTAGTCGACGCCGGAGAAGGTCTCGCCCTGGTCGAAGGCCTCGCCGTGCCGGTTGTAGGTGCGGTGGTCGTTCTCCGGGAAGACGGTGTCCTTGGTGTACTTCCCGGAGAGCAGTCCGGAGGCGAGCGGGACACGGGCGATGATGGCGACGCCGGCCTCGCGGGCCGCGGGGAGCACCTCGGCGAGGGGCTTCATGCGGAACGGGTTGAGGATGATCTGCACACTGGTCACGCCCGGGCGGGCGATCGCGGTGAGCGCCTCGGCGGCGGTCTCCACGCTGACGCCGTAGTGGGCGACGCGCTCCTCCTCGACGAGGGTGTCGAGCGCGTCGAACACCTCGTCGGAGGAGTAGACGGGGGTGGGCGGGCAGTGCAGCTGCACCAGGTCGACGCGGTCGACGCCGAGGTTGCGGCGGGAACGGTCGTTCCAGGCGCGGAAGTTGTCCAGCACGTAGTTCTCGGGGATCTGGTCGACCCGGCGGCCCATCTTGGTGGCGACCAGCACATGCAGGTCGGGGCGGCCGCCGAGGAAGGAGGCGATGGTCTGCTCGCTGCGACCGTCGCCGTAGACGTCCGCGGTGTCGAAGAAGGTCACCCCCGACTCGGCCGCCGCCTCCAGAACCGCCAGGGCCTCCTTGTCGTCGACGTCCCCCCAGTCGGCTCCCAACTGCCAGGTGCCGAGGCCGACGACGGACGCGTGCTGACCGGACCCACCGAATTCGCGCTCTTCCATGGCGTCAGTCTGTCACCCGCCGCGACCTGGCGCGGAACCGACGGCTCCGGCCGGCCGGAGTCGAGGACCCGCCATGGCTTCCCGCGCTCCGCGACCGCCCCGCGGCCGCCGTCCCCGGGGCTGTCCGGCTCTTCCGTCAGGGCGTCAGATGGGCCTGGACCGTGGGGCCGTACCGGTCCACGACGTCCTCGACGGGCGCCGCGCGTACGTCCGGGCTGCGGGCGATACCGAACATCACGCCGAGGCCGAGGACGGTGGCGAGGGCGAGTTCGGCGCGCAGACCGGCGTCGGAGCCGGTGAGGCGGGCGGTGAGACGTTCGATGACCTGGGCGCGGAAGTTGCCGCGCAGGACGTCGCCGCGGTCGCCGTGCAGGGGCGCGAAGACGATGCGCAGCACGGGGTCGGCGCCGCGTTCGCGCTGGCTGACCAGGACGTGGCGGACCATGTGACGGCCCAGGTCCGCCAGCGGGGCGGCCAGCAGCGCCTCGGCGTCCTCCTCGAAGGACATCACACGGGCGAAGAGGGCGTCCTTGTTGCCGAAGTACTTCAGGACCAGGGGCGCGCTCACTCCGGCACGCTCCGCGACGGCCTTGAGGGTGATGTCGGCCTGGGCGTGGCGGGCGAGGAGGTGGCGGGCGGCGCGCAGGATGGCGGCCTTGGTCGCCTCCGCGTCCCGTCGCGCGGGCGCCGCAGGGGTGGGGCCGGTGGATGCCGGGGAGGTGCCGTGTGGGGGGCTCACGGTACTCATGCTCCCTCCATGGCCTCGTCGTTGAGGGCCGGAGTGCGCTTGCGGGGGCTCGGGGTGGCCGCGGGCTCCTGGTCGCCGGGGATGGTCAGGGCCACCGCGCAGGCCGCGAGGGCGATCGCGCCCGCCATGGCGAAGGCCAGCAGGTAGCCGTGCAGGGTCGGCACCGGGAGGCCCCCGACGAGGCTGGTGTGGTGGACGAGGACCGCGGCGACGGCGGCGCTGGAGACGGCCTGTCCGATGGTGCGCATCAGGACGTTCACGCCGTTCGCGGAGGCCGTCTGACCGGCGGGGACGGCGCGCAGGATCAGCGCCGGCAGCGCGGAGTAGGCGAGCGTGGTGCCGGTGGCCACGACCGTCGCCCCCAGTATGATCATCCACAGGTCGCGGCTGTCGGCGATGCGTACGGCGTACCCGGAGGCGATGACGGCGGCGCCGAGGGCGAGGGTGACGCGTGGGCCGCGGGCGGCGGAGATCCGGGCGGACAGCGGTGAGAGCAGCAGCATGGTGACACCGCCGGGCAGCAGGCACAGGCCCGTCTGGACGATGGAGAGCCCGAGCCCGTAGCCGGTGGCCTCGGGCGCCTGCACCAGTTGGGCGGTGACGAGCGAGTTGGCGTAGAACGCGAAGCCGGTGAGCAGCGCGGCCACGTGGGAGAGGCCGACGCGCGGCCTGGACACCAGGCGCAGGTCCACCAGGGGCCGCGCGGCCCGGAGTTGCTGCCACCACCACAGGCCGAGGACGACCGCGGCGGCCAGGAACAGGCCCACGACCCGGGGACTGCCCCAGCCCCACTGGCCGCCCTGCGACACGGCGAGCAGCAGGGAGACCAGCCCGGCGGCGAGTCCCAGCGCGCCGGCCACGTCGAACCGGCCGGGCTCGCGCACCGGGGACTCCGGCACCGCCCAGCGGATCAGCGCGACACCTGTCGCGCCCAGCGCGGCGGTCACCCAGAACATCGTGTGCCAGTCGGCGTACTGGACGACCATGGCCGCCGCGGGCAGGCCCAGGGCGGCGCCGATGCCGACGGTGGAGCTCATCAGCGCTACCGCGGAGCCGCGCCGCTCCGGGGGCAGTTCGTCGCGCAGGATGCTGATGGACAGCGGCACGACGGAGTAGGCGGCGCCCTGGAGGGCGCGGGCCGCGATCAGCACGCCGATGTCGGAGGTCAGCGCGCAGATCACCGAGCCGACGGCCATCAGGGTGAACGAGAGGAGCAGGACCCGCCGCTTGCCGTACATGTCACCGGCGCGGCCGAGGACCGGGGTGAGGACGGCACCGGAGAGCAGTGAGGCGGTCACCATCCAGGAGACCGCGGCGGGCGAGGCGCCGGTCAGACGGGGCAGGTCGGGCAGCAGCGGGACGACGACGGTCTGCATGACCGCCATGAGGATGCCGCAGTACGCCAGGACCGGGATGGTCAGCCGGGCCCTGAGGCCGGCGGGTTCCCTGGCCGGGGCGGGTATCGGAGCGGGCGACACCATGGGGACTCCAGCGGACCGGCGCGAAAGCGAAGAAAGGTGAATGGCGATTCACCGTAACAGTGAATTGCCATTCACCCAAGTGTTCGACGAGTCCCCGCCCTGGTCGCGGGGCGGTGCGGACCCCGAGAGCGGTCCTAGTCTCGCGACGTCAGGGCCCGGGTCTGGGCGTTTCGGGCGAGCCTCGGGCCGAGCCAGCGCTTGAAGCGGCGCAGGGCCTCCAGCTGCCCGGCCGCCCGGTCGAGCCGGTAGTACAGCTGGGGCGGGACGTACGGCAGCAGGGGCGAGTGGCGCTGGCCGAGGAGGGCGAACATCCGGTCCGGGGGGAGGTGGATGTAGCGGTTGAGGTTCTCGTACCACTGGGCGCTGTAGCGGGCGGCGCTCTGCGGGGAGAGCAGGGCGGTGCGGCGCCGGCGTTCGTAGCGGGCCAGGGCCCGCGGGAGGTCCTCGCTCTCCCGCAGCGCGTCGGCGAGGGCGAAGGCGTCCTCGAGGGCGAGGGTGGTGCCGGCGCCGATCGAGTAGTGGGTGGTGTGGGCGGCGTCGCCGAGGAGGACGAGGTTGCCGCGGTGCCAGGTGCGGTTGGTCAGGGTGCGGAAGGTCAGCCACGGGGAACTGTCGTCGTCGGCGGACCGGCCGATCAGGGGGTGGCCGTCGAGGATCCGCGCGAAGAGCTTCTCCAGCCGGGCCAGTCCGTCGGCCTCGCCGCCCGCGTCGAGGCCGAGCCCGGTGCGGGTCTCGGGGGCGCACTCGATGACGCAGGTGCTCCGTTCGGCGCTGAAGGGGTAGCCGTAGCACCAGATCCAGCCGTGCTCGGTCTCCACGAAGGCGAAGGTGAAGGAGTCGAAGACCTTGGTGGTGCCGAGCCAGACGTAGGTGTTGCGGCCGGGCGTGAGGCGCGCGCCGAAGTGGTCGGCGTGCCGGGTGCGCAGGGCGCTGTGGACACCGTCGGCCGCCACGACCAGGTCGGCGTCCGGCGGGTTCTCGGCGGTGATCTCGTGGTCGAACTCCAGGCGTACGCCGAGGGCCCGGGCGCGTTCGGCGAGGAGTTCCAGGAGCTTGTGCCGGCCGATGCCGTGGCCCTCGTCGCCCGGCTGACAGGTCGACAGGTCCCCTACGTGGGCGATGCCTTGACTCCAGCGGACGGAGTGTTCGTCGATCGCGTGGGCCGACTCGGGGTCGCGGGCGCGGAGTTCGTCGAGGAGCCCCTGCCAGTAGGTGACGCCCCAGCCGTAGGTCGAGCCCTCCGGGTTGCGCTCGTGGACGGTGACGTCGTGGGACGGGTCCTGCCGCTTGAGCAGGATGGAGAGATACAGGCCGGCGGGCCCGCCGCCGACACAGGCGACCTTCACGCACACCCCTAAGGAATGACCAGTCGTGTTTGATTGACGACGCAGGGTAACAGTCGGGGTGATCGCCGCCCGGCCCGGGAATCTTCCGGTTCCCGCCGCTTTTCCCAGGTGAACGACACCACCGGCGACTCGCCGCCACGCGAAAGATCACCCGAAACGGCGGCTCCAGGGAAAGGAATTGCCGCTTCCGGGTCGACCGCCGCGCCCGTCGGCAAGATCATCCGGACCTGCTCGACCACACGCGCACCACACCTTCGGCGCCTGAGGGGACGTCGGGCCCGAAGCGTTCAGGGCGCCCGGGACGTCTGATCAGGCTTCGGCCGTACGGCACTCCGGGTGGCCCCAGCCCTGGGCGTTCTTGGCGATCTGCTCGCCGGCCGCGTAACCGCGCCCGCACACACAGCGGCCGGGGAACTTGGCCTTGAGCGTGCGCGAGGACGAACCGCCGCTCTTGCGGGGCGACTTGGACCCGGAGGACCGTCCCGGCTTCGGCTTCGGGGTGTCCGGGGAGGGCGGCGGTTCCGGGGAGCCCTGCTCGCTGCCCGCCGCCTGCTGGACGATCGCGGCCTGGCTGGCGGCTCGGTCGGCGAAGTCGTTGAGCGGGTCGCCGTCGACCTGGTGGGCGGGGACGTAGCGGAAGTCGACCGACCGGCCGTCGAGCAGTTGGTCGATGCGGACGACCAGTTCCTGGTTGGCGACCGGCTTGCCGGCCGCGGTCTTCCAGCCGTTGCGCTTCCAGCCGGGCAGCCAGGTGGTGACGGCCTTCATGGCGTACTGCGAATCCATCCGGACCTCGAGCGGCACGGCCGGGTCGGTCGAGGCCAGCAGGCGTTCCAGCGCGGTGAGTTCGGCGACGTTGTTGGTGGTCCTGCCGAGCGGTCCCGCCTCCCAGCGCTCCGGCGCCTGAGCGGCGTCCGCGACCACCCATGCCCAGCCCGCCGGACCCGGGTTTCCCTTCGAAGCCCCGTCGCACGCGGCCACAACACGTTCACGCATGGGCACGATCATGCCATGGCCGCGCGAGGGCGTCGGTCACACGGCCACGGTCACACGGGCCTCGTCTTCGGCAGCTCGCCCTGGGTGGCCGAGATGTCGATCACCGAGAAGCTCGCGCCCTGCGGATCGCTGAGGGCCGCGAACCGGCCGTAGGGGCTGTCCATCGGCCCGAAGCGCAGGACCCCGCCGAGCTTGGTCGCCTTGGCGACGGCGTCGTCGCAGTCGTCCACGACGAAGTACAGGTTGACGTAACTGGGCACCTCGGGCGGGAAGTCCTCCGTCATCCGCATCCGGCCGAGGACGGTGGTGTCGCCGACGTCGAACATGCGGAAGTCGACGTTCTCGTCCTCGATCTGCTGGGCGGTGTACGGGAAGACGGCGCTGAAGAACCGGTCCGCCTTCTCGGGCTCGCGGGTGAAGACCTCGGCCCAGCCGTAGGCCCCCGGGACGGCCTGCACGTCGAAGCCCTCGTGGGTGCCGGCCTGCCAGACGCCGAAGACCGCGCCGCTGGGCTCGCGGGCCAGGCACATCGTGCCGAACTCGCCGACCTGCATCGGCTCCATCAGCACCTCGCCGCCGGCCGCCCGGATCTTGGCGGCCGTCGCCTCGGCGTTCGGCGAGGCGAGGTACAGGCACCACTGCGACTGGCCCTCCTGCCCCGGCATGGGCGGGACGACCGCGGCGACCGCCTTGCCGTCCACGTACGCCTGGGTGTAGTTGCCGTACTCCGACGACGCCTCGCCGAAGGTCCAGCCGAGGACATCACCGTAGAAGTTCTTGGCTCCCTCGACGTCGCTGAACATCGCGTCGGCCCAGCAAGGGGTTCCCTCTGGTTGTACGGCCATGGCGACGGCCCTTCCGGTGAGAAGACTCTGTCCGTTTCCTCACGCTAGCCACCCACCCGTCGCCGCGCGCGCCGAGCGCGTGTCTCCCGTCACGGACGGTCCCCAATCCCGTGATCACCGGCGCGCGGGAGCACACCGGTGAAGCAGTGGTGCACAGGGCTCATCCGCAGCCCCACCGGGCAGGTTCGCACCTCCCGGGTGCACGAACCCGCCCCTTTCACGCCGTACCCCTCCGTCACGCAGAGTGTTTGGCTGGTCCCCGCGGATCACCGAGCCGATCTTCACGACCCTTCCGCCCGGTTCCGCGTCAGTGCCGCGCACCTTCCTGGAGGGAATGTGTCCACACCGGACGGCTCCACCGGTTCCACCCTCGACGAACCCGCCCCCGACCCCACCGCCGACGGGCAGCTCACCAGCCTCAGCACCCGGGCGGCCCGCCAGCTCGCCACCACCCACAAGTCCGAGCCCCAGATGCAGGCGATCAGCTCGCGCTGGCTGCTGCGCATGCTGCCATGGGTGGACGTCAAGGGCGGAACGTACCGCGTCAACCGGCGACTGCAGCTGAAGGTCGGCCGGGGCCGGGTGCAGTTCGAGCACAACGGCGGGGACGACGTCCGGGTCATCCCGGAGACCCTCACCGAGCTGCCCGCGCTGCGCGGCTACTCCGACAACGGGACGCTGACGGAGCTGTCCTCGCGCTTCCGGCCCCGGGAGGTCCGGGCCGGCCAGGTGATCTTCGAGGCCGGTCAGCCGGTGACCGAGGCCTATCTCGTCGTGCACGGCCGGTTCACCCGCTTCACCACCGGCAAGTACGGCGACGAGGAGATCGTCGGGGTCGTCACCGGCGGCGACCAGCTCGGCGACGAGGCCGTCGGCCAGGACGACCCGCTGTGGCTCACCTCGGTGCGCGCGGAGACCTCGGGCGTCCTGCTGGCCCTCCCCTGGACCGTGCTGCGGGAGTTCGTGGGCCGGGTGCCGTCGCTCGCGGCGCACCTGGAGGCGTACGCCGAGCGGCAGCGGCGGCCGATGAACCGCAAGGGCGAGGCCGAACTGCCGATCCAGGCCGGCCATGTGGGCGAGCCGACCCTGGGCGCCGGCTTCGTCGACTACGAGCTCTCGCCGCGGGAGTACGAGTTGTCGCTCACCCAGGCCGTGCTGAAGGTGCACACCAGGGTCGCCGACCTCTACAACCACCCGATGAACCAGACCCAGCAGCAACTCCGGCTCACCGTCGAGGAGATCCGGGAGCGCCAGGAGTGGGAGCTGGTCAACAACCGGCAGTTCGGGCTGCTGCACAACATCGACCACGGACAGCGGGTGAGCACCTTCACCGGGCCGCCGACCCCCGACGACATGGACGAACTGCTGTCGATGCGGCGCAAGACCAAGCTGTTCCTCGCCCATCCGAAGGCGATCGCGGCCTTCTTCCGGCAGTGCAACCGGCGCGGACTGGTGCCGGGCACGGCGACCGTGGAGGGACACGAGATCCCGGCCTGGCGCGGGGTGCCCATCTTCCCCTGCAACAAGATCCCGGTCTCCGAGCAGCACACCAGCAGCATCATCGCGCTGCGCACCGGCGAGGCCGACCAGGGGGTCGTGGGCCTGTACCAGACGGGCATCCCGGAGGAGTTCCAGCCCGGCCTGAACGTACGGTTCATGGGGATCGACAGCAACTCGATCATCCGGTACCTGGTCACCGCCTACTACTCGATGGCACTGCTCGTCCCGGACGCGGCCGGAGTCCTGGAGAACGTCCAGCTCGGCCGGACCGCCGAGTGAGCACGGGGTACTCGCTGCCCGGCCCGCCCGGTCCCGCCGTGGCCCGGCGGACCCGGCGCACCGGGGCGATCCCCGGACTGCGCCACCGGGAGGTCGCCCCCGCCGACCCGGAGAAGGCCGCCGAGGTCGACCGCCGCCTCGAGGAGTGGGCCCGCGGTCTGGATCTGTTCCCGACGGCCTGGAACGGCGACTTCGCGGGGTTCCAGTTCGGCCGTGCCGTGGTGCTCCAGCATCCGGGCGCGGCCGACCTGGAGCGCCTCACGGTGGCCGGCAAGCTGCTGCTGGCGGAGAACATCGTCGACAACTGCTACTGCGAGGAGGACGAGGACAAGGGGGGTTCGCGCAGCGGACTGGGCGGCCGGCTGATCATCGCCCAGTCGGCGCTGGACCCCTACCACGGCCCGCCCGACCTCCAGGAGGAGTGGGCGCGCGGGGTGCAGGCCGACGGTCCGCTGCGCTCGTACCACTGGGCGCTGAAGGACTACGCGGCGCTCGCCACGCCCAGCCAGACCGACCGGTTCGTGCACGACATCGCCCGGCTGCACCTGGGCTACCTCGGCGAGGCGGCCTGGGGGGAGACGCGGTACGTGCCGCGGATCTGGGAGTACCTGACGATGCGGCAGTTCAACAACTTCCGTCCGTGTCTGTCGATCGTCGACGCGATCGACGGCTACGAACTGCCCGGGCAGCTCTACGCCCGCCCGGAGATCCAGCGGGTCACCGCGCTCGCCTGCAACGCCACCACGATCGTCAACGACCTGTACTCCTTCACCAAGGAACTGGCGGCCGACCCCACCCATCTCAACCTGCCGCAGGTCGTCGCGGCCAACGACGGGCAGGGGCTGAAGGCCGCCTACCTGAAGTCGGTCGAGATCCACAACCGGATCATGGCGGTGTTCGAGGAGGAGTCGTCCGTGCTCGCCGCGACCTCGCCGCTCGTCGAGCGCTACCTCCAAGGGCTGTCGGACTGGGTGGCCGGCAACCACGAGTGGCACGCCACCAACACCCACCGCTACCACCTACCGAACTACTGGTGACCAGCGCTTTCCTGACAGCACGTCACGTCTCGCACGTCTCGCACGTACCGCACCACGAGGAGCCACCGTTGACCCTGACCCCCGACGCCTTCACCGCGACCGTGTCGCTGCCGACCCAGTCGACCTACCAGAACCGTGTCGCGGACTACTGGAACGCCGAGGCGAACCCGGTCAACCTCGAACTCGGCCGGATCGACGACCTCTACCACCATCACTACGGTGTCGGTGACGCCGACTGGTCCGTCCTGGACGAACCCGATCGCGGCCTGCGCAAGGAGCGGATCACCGCCGAACTGCACCGGCTGGAGCACGCACAGGCCGAACTGCTCGCCGCCCGCCTCGGCCCGCTCACCCCGTCCGACCGGGTCTTCGACGCCGGCTGCGGGCGCGGCGGCGGCAGCGTCACGGCCCATCTGCGCTACGGCTGCCATGCGGACGGTGTGACCATCTCCGCCAAGCAGGCCGAGTTCGCGGGCGAGCAGGCGCGCAGGCGGGGCATCGACGACAAGGTGCGCTACCACCACCGCAACATGCTCGACACCGGTCTGGAGACGGGCGCGTACACGGCGTCGTGGAACAACGAGTCGACGATGTACGTCGAGTTGGACCTGTTGTTCGCCGAGCACGCCCGGCTGCTGCGCCGCGGCGGCCGGTACGTCGTCATCACCGGCTGCTACAACGACACCTACGGGCAGGCCTCTCGGGAGGTGTCGCTCATCAACGCCCACTACATCTGCGACATCCACCCGCGCTCGGCCTACTTCCGGGCGATGGCCCGCAACCGGCTCGTGCCGTTCCACGTCGAGGACCTCACCGCGACGGCCATCCCCTACTGGGAGCTGCGCAGGGAGGCCGACCACCTGGTCACGGGCATCGAGGACACCTTCCTGACCGCCTACAGGAACGGCAGTTTCCAGTATCTGCTGATCGCGGCCGACCGGGTCTGAATTCGTTGGACGGCGGGGCGGTCGATCGTCTGCAATGGGTCGCATGTGTGCCCGGAAGATGCGCCCGGACGAACTGGACGTCGACGCCCCGCTGGTGAGCCGGCTCGTCGCCGCGCAGTTCCCGCGCTGGGCGGGGCTGCCGGTGGAGCGGCTGGTGTCCTCCGGGACCGAGAACGCCATGTTCCGGCTGGGCACCGACAAGGTGGTGCGGCTGCCCCGTCATCCCGGGGCGGTGGAGAGCGTGGCGCACGAACAGCGGTGGCTGGCCCGGCTCGGCCCGAGTCTGCGCGTGCCGGCGCCGGTGCCGCTGGAACTCGGCGCGCCGGGCGCGGGCTTTCCGTGGGCGTGGTCCGTCTACCGCTGGCTCGACGGCCGTAATCCGGTCGCCGGAGCCGTCGAGCGGCCGGAGCGACTGGCCGCGGACCTGGGGGCGTTCGTGGCGGGGCTGCGCGCGGTCGACGTGCCGGGCGGGCCGCCGTGCCCCCGGGGGGTGCCGCTGGTCGAGCGGGACACGTTCACCCGCGACGCCATCGCTCGGCTGGCGGGACGGATCGACACCGACGCGGTCACCGCCCTGTGGGAGGAGGCGCTGCGGGTGCCGGGACGGACGGCGCCGCCGGTGTGGGCGCACGGCGACCTCTCTCCCGGGAACGTGCTGGTCGCGGACGGCGGGCTGGCCGCAGTGATCGACTTCGGCAGTGTGGGCGTGGGCGATCCGGCCGTCGACCTGATCGTGGCGTGGAACCTGCTGCCGGCGTCGGCCCGCGGCACGTTCCGGGAGGCGGTCGGCGCGGACGACGACGAGTGGGCACGCGGGCGGGGCTGGGCGCTGTCGATCTCGCTGATCCAGCTGCCGTACTACTGGGACACCAACCCGGCGCTGGCGGAGAACTCCCGGCATGTGATCAAGGAGATCCTGGCCGAAACCCGTTAGGGCCTGCCGTCTACTCGCCGTCGTAGGCCTTCTGCAGGGCGGCGATGTCGAGCTTGCCCATCTCGAGCATGGCCTTCATGGCGCGGGCGGCCTTCTCCTGCTCGGAGGAGGTGACCAGCTTCATGAGCGTGGTGGGGACGACCTGCCAGGACACGCCGTACTTGTCCTTGAGCCAGCCGCAGGGGCCGGGCTCGCCGCCGCCGTCGAGGAGCTTGCTCCAGTAGTAGTCGACCTCTTCCTGGTCGGCGCAGTGGATCTGGAAGGAGATCGCCTCGTTGAACCTGAACTCCGGGCCGCCGTTGAGTGCGACGAACTTCTGGCCGTTCGCCGTGAACTCCACGGTGAGCACGGTCCCCTCGGGGCCCGGGCCGGCCTCGGTGTACCGGCTGACGTCGCCGACGCTGGAGTTCTTGAAGATCGACACGTAGTGGTGCGCGGCTTCCTCGGCCTGGCCGTCGAACCAGAGACACGTGGTGAATCCGTCGGTGGTCATGTGTACCTCCTGGGCGTGGAACGCGGTCACCAGTGTCGACCGTCGTTCGCCCCGGAACTCATCGGTCGGGCCGCGCATTGCTCCGTCCGGGCGCTCTGCCCGTGGCGAATCTGCCCCGGGCAGAGAAACCGCCTGCGGGCGTCGTCCGAGGTCAAGAGTGGAGTCGACGGCATTTCCGCGATCCGCGAGGAGAACCGATGACTCCACTCACCCCGCTCGCTCCCCGGGCCGAGGAGGGCGACACCCCGCCCACCCGGTTCGACGACCATCTCGCGGCACAGCTGCTGGCCCAGCGCATCGTGCTCCTCGGCACCCAGGTGGACGAGGTCTCGGCGAACCGGGTCTGCGCGCAGCTGCTGGTCCTCTCGGCGGAGGACCCGCGTACCGACATCGCCCTGTACATCAACAGTCCGGGCGGTTCGGTGCACGCGGGGCTGGCCATCTACGACACGATGCGGCTGATCCCGAACGACGTCTCGACGCTCGCCATGGGATTCGCGGCCAGCATGGGTCAGTTCCTGCTCAGTGTGGGCGCGCCCGGCAAGCGGTTCGCGCTGCCGAACGCCCGGGTGATGATGCACCAGCCGTCGGCCGGGATCGGCGGCACCACGGCGGACATCGAGATCCAGGCGGAGAACCACGAGTTCACCAAGCGGACCATCGAGCGGATCACCGCCGAGCACACCGGCCAGACGCCGGAGACCATCTCCCGGGACGGCGACCGCGACCGCTGGTTCACGGCCGAGGAGGCCCTGGAGTACGGCATGGTGGACCGGGTCGTGGAGTCCCTCGCGGACGTCCGCCCGGCCGCCTCCAGGCGACGGATGGGGCTGTGACATGGGGAGCTACACGATTCCGAACGTCGTCGAGCGCACCCCGCAGGGCGAGCGGTCCTACGACGTGTTCAGCCGGCTGCTGTCGGAGCGGATCATCTTCCTCGGCACCGAGATCGACGACGGGGTGGCCAACGTCGTGATCGCGCAGCTCCTGCATCTGGAGTCGGCGGCCCCGGAGAGCGAGATCTCGATCTATCTCAACTCCCCCGGCGGCTCGTTCACCTCGCTCATGGCGATCTACGACACGATGACGTTCGTGCAGGCGCCGATCTCGACGTTCTGCGTCGGACAGGCGGCCTCCACGGCGGCCGTGCTGCTGGCGGGCGGGGATCCGGGCCGCCGGTTCGTGCTGGAGCACGCGCGTGTGCTGCTCGGCCAGCCGGCCAGCGGCGGCCGCCAGGGCACGGTCTCGGACCTGACGCTGCAGGCGAAGGAAATGGTCCGTATCCGCGCGCAGGTCGAGGAGGTGCTCGCCCGGCACACCCACCACGACCCCGTGACCCTGCGCGCGGACATGGACCGCGACAAGGTGTTCACCGCGCGGGAGGCGGTGGCGTACGGGCTGGCGGACGAGGTGCTGGGCCGGCGCCTGGTCTGAGTCCGGCGGTCGTCAGGCGGCCAGGCAGAGACCGTCGTGCGACGAGGTGGACGTCGTACGGCTGGGACGGCTCCGCACCGCGGTGACCCGTACGAGCTCGCCGTGGGCCCGGGTGAGCAGGTCGCCGAGGCTGAGGCCGAGGGCGTGGGCGGCGGCCGCGAGGACCTCCGAGGAGGCCTCCTTACGGCCTCGCTCCACCTCCGACAGATACGGCATGGAGATGCGTGCTTCGTCGGCCACGTCCTTCAGGGTGCGCTCCTGCGCCTGGCGCTCACGGCGCAGGACGTCTCCGACCAGGTCGCGCCAGAGGGGTTCCCTGGGTGCCGCTTCCCGCTCGGGGGCCGGGCGGGCGGCGGGCGGGCGCAGTGGGATCACTCGGGCTGTGTTGGGCGCTCGGTTGCTCACCGCTCCAGCCTAGGAGGCGGGGGCGCCACGGGAAGGGGCCGGCGTTCCGCCCTGGGCGGACGCCTGCCACTCCGACGGGTTTGCGCCACTCTCCGTATCCGGAACGCATGGCTCGCCGAAGTCCGGGTACCCGCCCCCGTGAGCGGGTCGGCCCATGGGCTCCCCGCTCACGGAACGAGAACAGAACATGTCGAACCGTGACTTTCGTGGGGAGAGGTAATGCACACCGCCGTGAGTGGGTCGGAGGCACAGGCCGTCGAGGACACCGCCGGGACCAGCACGGGTGGAGCATCGTTGCCGGGAGTCGCAGACCCGCGGAGCATTGCTCCGCGCGACGCACGGGAGCTGTCCCGCCAGTTCTTCCAACGGCTGACCGAACTCGAAGAGGGCACGCACGACTATCAGTACGCCCGCAACACGCTCATCGAGATGAACATGTCCCTCGTACGGTTCGCGGCCGGCCGCTTCCGGGGCCGCGGGGACGACATGGAGGACATCGTCCAGACCGGCATGATCGGCCTGATCAAGGCCATCGACCGGTTCGAGATCTCGCGCGAGGTGGAGTTCACGTCGTTCGCGCTGCCGTACATCGTCGGCGAGATCAAGCGTTTCTTCCGGGACACCACCTGGGCGGTGCACGTGCCGCGGCGGCTGCAGGAGCTGCGGGTGGAGCTGGCGAAGGCGCGCGACGAGCTCGCCAGCCGGCTGGACCGGGAGCCGACCGTGGCCGAGCTGGCCACGCTGATGAACCTCCCGGAGAAGGAGGTCGTCGAGGCGCAGATCGCGGCCAACGGCTACAACTCGAGCTCGCTCGACGCCGCGCTCACCGGCGACGGCCCGGAGCACGGCGAGGCGGTCCTCGCGGACTTCATCGGCGTCGAGGAGGACGGGCTGCGGCTCGTGGAGGACTTCCAGTCGCTCGCCCCGCTCATGGCCGAACTCAGCGAACGCGACCGGGAGATCCTGCATCTGCGGTTCGTGGAGGAGGCCACCCAGGCGGAGATCGGTGAGCGGCTCGGCTGCTCGCAGATGCATGTGTCCCGTCTGATCAAGCGGATCATCAGCCGACTGCGCGAGGGGATGCTGGGCGAGCTGGGCTGCGCCTGAGCGGAGCGGAACGAAGCGGCGGGGGTCACTCGCCGAGCGCCAGCCGGGCGCGCACCCGCTTGCCGACCGGCACCCGCTCGGCGGTGACCTCCGCCGCCACCGCGTGCACGATCTCCAGCCCGTGGTGGCCGATGCGCTCGGGGTCCTTCGGGAACCGCAGGGGCAGCGCGTCGCTGCTGTCGTAGACGCACACCGTGACGGCGGAGTCCGTGCCCTCCAGCTCGAGTATGTACGGGCCGTTGCTGTGCCGGTCCGCGTTGGTGACCAGTTCGCTGACGACGAGCATGACCTCGCCGCCCGTGCGCTCGTCGATGCGCGCGCACCACTCGGTCCTGAGCTGGTCGACGAAGTGCGCGGCGAAGCTGCGGGCCTCGGCGATGCATCCGGGTTCACCGGTGTAGTGCGCCGCCCGCCTCAGCGGTTCCACGGGTACGTCGAAACCAGTCGGTATCACTGCCCCGTCCAGGTGCTCGATCATGCGGTTCTCTCTGGGAAGCCGGACTGGCCGGACGCTTCTGCACCTGTGCTCGTACCCCGTGCCGCGCCGCGCAGTCCCCGTCCGGTGCATCCCGCGCGCGCGGAGGGCATGGGGTGCCTCACAGGATACGTGAGCCGACCGGGGCCCCGGGGGCGGAAGAAGGATTTCCGGCGGAGCTGAGCAGAGCCGATCCCGGCGTTCCGGGCTGCGGTGGGGCCACGGAGCCGGAGGACTCCTCGACGGAGGATTCCCCGGCGGAGCTCTCCGGCGTGCCGGAGGAGGACGGGGTGGCGGTCTCGGGCTGCGAGGTCTGCCCGGAGTCGGACGGCGTCGACGTGCTGGGCGAGTCCGGGGTGGAGGGACTCGACGGGCTGGACGGGCTGGACGGGCCGGTGGAGCTGGACGAGCCGGTCGGCGGGGACGGAGACGTCACGGTCACGTCGGGCCTGGGCTTCTTCGGCGGCTTGGCGGGCCGGTCCTTGTGGCCCCCGGTGTCGCCGGGCTGCCGGGCGAACCAGTGGTGGCGGTGGCTCGGGTCGTAGAGGACGAATTCCTTGACCACCTTCGCCGCGGGGGCGACCACGACGACGTTCGCGGGGTTGTACGACGGCCAGGTGTCGCCCGTGCGCTCCGGCGCGGTGCGCTGCGGTACGGGCTTGGTCAGCGGGTTGCCGCAGGCGCAGCGCACCCGGGGCATGCCGTGCCGGTCGACGAGGACGGCCGTACCGGCCTGCAGGACGGCCTGGTACGTGGTGACGGCGCCGTCCCGGTAGCCGTGGTTGGTGACCCAGGTGTCCATGCGGAGCTGGACCGGGGTGAGGGAGCGCAGGTAGGCGGGAACCCGGGCGGGCTCCACCCCGGCGACCGAGGCGAAGGCCCGGTTCTTGGCGGGGGCCGCCTGGAGTGCCCCGATCTGTTTCTCCACGTCGCAGCTGGCGACGTTGCGGGTGCCTCCGTACACCCCCGCGGCCCCGCCGTCGACGCGGCGCAGGGTGGTGCCCGCGGACTCGGTCGTGCCCCCGGTCGGCGTCGGGGCGGCCGGGGCGAGGGAGCTGTCGGTGGCGGTGGACTCGGTGAAGGGGTCCGGGCCGGTCTTCGCCGCGGCCTGGGTGAAGATCTTGCCTTCGGCGGCGGCCGTGCCGCCCGAGCCGCCGCCGCCGGGCAGGGTGAGCAGGAGCGCGAGGGCCACTGCGACCACCACGGCGGTGATGAGAAGGGCCAAGCGGGGTGCGGACCTCCACCACGGCCGGCCGGGCTCCGGCTCGCGGCCGGGGGTGCCGCCCGGGACGGTGCCACCGCCGGAGGAACCGCCCGAGGAGTCGCCGGGCGGTGGTTCTGAGGGCGGGCCCGAGGGTGGTTGCGAGGGTCCCGACAGGGGGCCGGAGGGGGGTCCGGTGGGGCGGCCGGAGGACGGGGGGTCGACGCTCACAAGCTCTCCCGACGTGGGGTTCCCGCGGCGCCACATCCGAGGTCCAGTAACTTTTGACCAGAAATATTCATATCTACGCCGCTTTCTTCCACAACGGACTCATTGTGTGCTCCGGTCGGGGGGCGCTCGCAAGCCGGACGCGGACGGCCCCTCTCGACAGGCGGCCGGTGCGGGTGCTGCTTAGCGTGGCAGGGTGAGCCAGCGCACCCCCTCCGACCAGGCTGTCCGCCGTCACGGCTGGGGCGCGGCGATCGCCGTGGCGCCGGCCGGGCCGGCCGTCATGGTGGTCGTGGCCGCGCTCGGGCTGTGGGCGGCGGGAGCCACGGATCTGCCCCGGGACGCCTTCCCCCGGGTGGTCGCGGCGACCGTCGTCACGGCCGTCGGGGGCACCGTCGAGCTCTCCGGTGACGCGGGCGGGCTCGCGGACACGGAGGCCGGTCTGACGGTGATCCCGCTGTCCGTCACCCTCGTCGGGGCGCTCGTCACCGCCGCGGGCTTCCTGCGGCCGCTGCGGCACCGGGCGGTGGCCGGTGCCCGGGAGTTGGCCGGCTGGGCGGCCCGGGTGGCCGTGGTGTGGCTGCTGTGTCTGCTGGGCCTGGCGTTGGCCGCCCGCCAGAACTTCGCCGTCGACCTCGGCAATGACACGCTGAGCGACCTGGGCGATCTGTTCGGCGTCCGGCCGGAGGTCGGCTTCACCACCGATGTGCCGCTCACCCTGGTGGTCGGGTTGCTGTGGCTGGCCGGTGTGCTGGTCCTGGCGCTGCTGGTGTCCCGCGGGGCCCCGCTGCCTCCCCGGCTGCTGCGCTTCCAGGAGTCGGTCCGTCCCGCCGCTTACGCGATGGTCGGGCTGCTGCTCACCTGGGTCGCCCTGGGGCTGGTGGTCGCGCTGGTCGTGGCGGCGACGAGGGGGCACGCCCGCGAGACGCTGGCGGTGATCCTGCTGGGCCTGCCGAATCTGATGTGGCTGGTGTTCACCGTCGGTCTCGGCGCCACCTGGAACGGCCGGGTGGAGGGTCCGTTCGGGCTGCCCATGCCGCATGTGCTGGACGAGGTGCTGCGCGGCAAGGACACCGCCGCGCTGAACCTGGGCAGCCTGGCCGGGTACGACGGCCGGGTGTGGTGGCTGGTCGTCGTGGACGCGGTGCTGGTGCTGGCCGCGGCGTTCGTGCTGGCGGCCCGTTCCCCGGCCCGGATGCGGGCCTGGCAGCATGCCGTGCACATGGCGGTCGCGCTGGTCGTCACCGTGCTGGCGGTCTGCCTGGTCGGCCGTGTCTCCGCCCACTACGGCCTGTCGGTTCTCGGCATCAACGACCTCGCCGGACTGTCCGGTGATCTGTTCCTGCGTCCCGCTGTGTGGTCCGCGCTGGGTCTCGCCGCGCTGTGGGGGCTGGTCACCGGCTTTATGGGAGCGCTGCTGGCGCGTCCGGTGCACCGGCGGGGCGAGGCGCGTGCGGTCACGGCCCCGTCCGCGGGTCAGCGCTGAGGGCCGCCGAAGACCGGCCGGGCCCAGGCCGGGGGCTGTCGGGGGGTGGTCGTGCCGCCCACCACCTCCGTCGGCGGACGGGCGGGGCGCCCGGTGCCGCGGCCCGCCGCGCGCAGGGCCGCGACGAAGGCGAGGCAGGTGTCGTGGCGGTCGTCGGGGTTCTTGGCAAGGGCGCGGGCGAACACGGCGTCCACCTGCGGGGACAGGTCGGGGCGCGCCTCGGTGAGGGGCGGCGGGGCGTCCTGCTGGTGGGCCCACAGCAGGGCCATGTCCTCGTCCCGGCGGAACGGCGGGTGCCCGGCGAGGGTCTCGTAGACGACGCACGCGAAGCCGTAGACGTCGCAACGGCCGTCGACGGGGCGGCCGGAGATCTGCTCGGGGGCGACGTAGTCGAGGGTGCCGACGAACTGGCCGACCGTGGTGAACCCGGTCAGCGAGAGCGACTTCTTGGTGAGTCCGAAGTCGGTGAGGTAGACGTGCTCCGGGTGGTCGCTGTCGGTGCCCCGGGCGATCAGGATGTTTCCGGGCTTCACGTCCCGGTGGACGAGACCGTGCTCGTGGGCGGCGTCCAGCGCGGAGGCGACCTGCGCGGCGATGCGGACGGCCGTGGGGAGCGGCAGCGGGCCCTGCCGGTCGAGGAGGTGGCGCAGATCGCTGCCCTCGACGTACCGCATGGCGATGTAGAGCACCCCGTCGGTCTCCCCGGCCTCGAAGACCGGCACGATGTGCGGGTGGTCGATGGCGGCGGCCACCCGGGACTCGTGGGCGAAGCGGCCCCGGAAGGTGTCGTTGCGGGAGAGTTCCGGAGCGAGCAGCTTGAGCGCGACCGTGCGGTCCAGGCGCAGGTCGCGGGCGCGGAAGACGACGGCCATGCCGCCGCGGCCGATCTCCCTTTCGATGCGGTAGCCCGCGATCTGCTCGCCGACCAGTTCGGAGACCCGGCCGGCGAAGCCACCGGATCCCATCAGGGCCCTCCGTCGGAGCTCACGACCTGCGTGGGGGCGTGCCCGAGGTCCCCGCCGGCGTCGGGCCCGGCGTCCGTCGCGTAGGTGCTCCCGCGGGTGCCGTCGCCGTAGACCCAGCGGCCCTGCGCGGGGTCGTACAGCCACACGGACTCGCCGTCGACGACCACCCCGATCCGCAGTCCCCGGGTGCGGCGGCGGAAGGACTCGCCGTCGAGGCCGCCGCCGGCCAGGTCCTCCACCGCCGCCCGGTAGCGCGCGAGGGCCTCCTCTGCCCGGGCGAGCAGGGGCCGCGGGTCCTCGGCGGTCGTGGGCGGGCCGTCCGCGGCCGGCGGCTCCTGCGGTACGGCGACGAGGTGGCGGCCGTCCACCCACGCCTCCCAGCCGTTGGCGCACTGCACGTGCCCCCAGTCGCCGCGCCGCTCCAGGAGCCGGACCGGCAGCAGCGGGTCGAGGGGCACGGTGGGGCGGGCCGGGTCGGGGGCCTCCCAGGCGGGCATGCCCGCCTGGGGGACGACATGCGTGGGCCGGAAACCGGGGGCCGTCGGAATCGTCGGTGTCGGCATGGGGTCGCCCCTACTTCCGCATCACGGCGGGCTCGTGCCGGCGCAGCAGCCGCAGGACGGCGTACCCGAGGACCGCCGAGAGCACGACCAGCATCCCGACGTCGAGCAACCACACGGCCGCCGAGTGCTCGAAGAGCGGATCGCCGGTGAGGTCGCCGGGCACGATCCGGGACAGTCCGATGGTGCCGGCCATGGCGCCGAGCGCCCACCGCGAGGGCACCAGCCAGGACAGCTGCTGCAGGCCGGGGACCCCGTCCAGCGTCAACAAGGCTCCGCAGAACACCACTTGGACGATGGCCAGGAGCACGAGGAGTGGCATCGTGACCTCCTCCTTGCGCACCAGAGCGGAGATCAGCAGGCCGAGCATCATCGCCGTGAACGCCAGCAGGGCCACGGCGACGGTGATTTCGACCAGGGGCGGCATCAACACGCCCTCGCCACCGGGTGCGTTCAGGTCGACGCCGAGCAGGGCGACGAGGGTGAGGACGACCGCCTGGACGACGGTCACGGTGCCGAGGACGGCGACCTTGGACATCAGATACGCCGATCTGGACAGGCCCACGGCCCGCTCCCGCTGGTAGATCACGCGTTCCTTGACGAGTTCGCGTACGGCGTTGGCCGCGCCGGTGAGGACGCCGCCGACGCACAGGATCAGCAGCGCGTTCATCGCGGTGTCCCGGGTGAGTTCGCCGCCGGCCAGGGCGCGGGCCATGGCGCCCATCACGAACGGCAGTGCGATCATGATGATCAGGAAGGTGCGGTCGGCGCTCAGCGCGGCCGCGTAGCGGCGGACCAGGGTGGAGAGCTGGGCGCTCCAGCTGCGGGGCCGGGGCGGCGGAAGCATGATCACCGGGCCCTCGCGGGGCAGACGCGGCTGGGCGCTGGAGTTCACCACGTACTGCCGGTGGAACGGCGAGTCGGCGAAGTCCCCGGCCCAGTCGCGGTCCTGGTCCCGGTCGAAGGCCTCGAAGGCCTCGGGCCAGTGGTCGAAACCGAAGAAGGCGAGGGCGTCCTCGGGCGGCCCGTAGTAGGCGATCCGGCCGCCGGGGGCCAGGACGAGCAGCCGGTCGCAGACATCGAGGCTGAGGACGCTGTGGGTGACGACGACGACCGTGCGGCCGTCGTCGGCGAGGCCGCGCAGCATGTGCATCACCGAGCGGTCCATGCCGGGGTCGAGGCCGGAGGTCGGCTCGTCCAGGAAGAGCAGCGACGGCTTGGTCAGCAGCTCCAGGGCCACGCTGACCCGCTTGCGCTGACCGCCGGAGAGGCTGTGCACGTGCTGGTCGGCGCGCTGCTCGAGGCCGAGTTCGCGGATGACCTCCCCGACCCGTTCCCGGCGCTCGGCGCGGGCGGTGTCCTGCGGGAAGCGCAGCTCGGCGGCGTAGGCGAGGGCGGCGCGCACGGTGAGCTGGGCGTGCAGGATGTCGTCCTGCGGGACCAGTCCGATGCGCTGGCGCAGTTCGGCGTAGTCGCGGTAGAGGTCGCGGCCGTCGTAGACGACCGTGCCGTGGTCGGCGGGGCGCTGCCCGGTCAGGGCGCCCAGGAGTGTGGACTTCCCGGCGCCGCTCGGGCCGACGACCGCGAGCAGGCACTTCTCCCCCACCGGGAACGACACGTGGTCGAGGAGGACCTTGCGGCCGTGGTCCACGGCGACCGTGAGGTCCTGGACGTCGAGGGAGACCTCGCCGGTGTCGACGTACTCCTGGAGCTCGTCGCCGACCAGGCAGAACGCCGAGTGGCCGATGCCGACGATGTCCCCTGGGCCGATCGGGGCGGCGGTGACGGGAAAGCCGTTGAGATAGGTGCCGTTGTGGCTGCCGAGGTCGGCGATCTCGTACGTCCCGTCGGGCAGGGCGCGCAGTTCGGCGTGCCGGCGCGAGACGATCAGGTCGTCGATGACCAGGTCGTTGTCCCCGGAGCGGCCGATGCGCACGGTACGCGCGGGCAGCGGGCGCACGCTGGTGGGTTCCCGGAAGGTGCCGGTCAGCGCGGGCATCGAGACCGCCGAGGGGCGTTCCGGGTCGGGCGGGGGCGGGCTCGCCAGGACGGCGTACGGCCCGTCGGAGAGGCTGCCGAAGCGGATCACGCTGCCGGGGCCGACGCCCAGCTCCGCTACGCGGCGGCCGTCGGCCCAGGTGCCGTTGGTGCTCTGTTCGTCGGTGAGGGTCCAGTGGTCGCCGTCGGGCCGCAGCACGGCGTGGTGCCAGGAGACCCGGGCGTCGTCGATCACGATGTCGCTGAGCGGGTCCCGGCCGACGTGGTAGGCGTGGCCCGGGAGGATCGCCGTGGAACCCGACTCCGTCTCCAGGACGAGTTCGGGCGCAGTCGAGGCGACGGGGCGCTCCACCATGCCGGAATTCTATCGATTCGTACTGACGTGTGCCCGCTCAGCCGACCGGCATGACCAGCGCCGGCCCGGTCCGCTGCATGCGCAGCGCGTCCACGGACTCGGCGAGCAGCTCGTACTCGGTGGTGTCGTCACTGACCGCGATCCGCACGAGCCGTCCGCCCGCCAACTCGTCGGCCACCAGCTCCTGCTGGTCGACGTCGGCGCACCAGGCCCGCAGCAGGAGGGGCACGTCGGGCACGGTGTCGGCCACCGGTACGACGGCGCCGGGCGGGAAACTCCCGCTGTCGGGCCGCGGGTCGAGCCGCTCCGCCATCCACAGGGCACGGTCCCGTAACCACCACAGCGCGAGCGCCAGCGTCGGCGCGCGGTACGTGCCGAGCGGCACGCCGATGCGACGGCCGCCGCAGACTCCGTACGCCGTGACATGGCACAGGAATTCGTCGTGCATGTCTCCACTCCCCCGGATGCTCGTATGCCGGCCCTGCCTCGCTTTCCGTGCGGCTCCTGTGAGGCGAACTGCCCCTGACGTTCGAGTATGTTCACTTCTAAAACACTGTCACCATGACTTTCCGGCCAGTCTCTTGGCATATTCACCCCTGCTCCCGGACCGTTCCTGGCCGGAATGCACCTGCGGATCCCGCCCCTCCGCTCGCCTGCGAGCCGTTTCTCCTGGTAATCGGACGGTGACGCCGCGGATTCGGCGCGAGTGGCCAAAACGATGCCGTGGCCGACGAGGGGCTCCTCCCCTTGCGGGGACCCGAAGGAACAAGGCCACCGCAAGGGGAGTCAGCGGCTCAGCCGTTGATCACCGCGTCGATGCGGGCCAGCTCCCCGTCCTCGAATTCCAGGTTGGCGAGGGCGCCGACGCTGTCCTCGATCTGCCGGGCGCTGCTCGCGCCGACCAGCGCGGAGGTGACCCGGCCGCCGCGCAGCACCCAGGCCAGCGCGAGCTGGGCCAGGGTCTGACCGCGGGAGGCGGCGATCTCCGCCAGGGCGCGCAGCTTGCCCACCAGCTCCTCGGTCAGCGCGTCGGAGTTCAGGAACGGGCTGTCGCCGGCCGCCCGGGAGTCCTCCGGGATGCCGTCGAGGTAGCGGGAGGTGAGCAGGCCCTGCTCCAGCGGGGAGAAGACGATCGAGCCGACCTGGAGCTCGTCCAGCGCGTCCAGCAGCCCACCGCTCTCCGGGCGGCGGTCGAGCATCGAGTAGCGCGGCTGGTGGATGAGGAGCGGGGTGCCGAGCTCACCGAGGATGCGGGCGGCCTCCCGGGTCTGCTCGGCCGAGTAGTTGGAGACGCCGACGTACAGCGCCTTGCCCTGCTGGACCGCGGAGTGCAGCGCTCCCATCGTCTCCTCGAGCGGAGTCTCCGGATCGGGGCGGTGCGAGTAGAAGATGTCGACGTGGTCCAGGCCCATCCGGGTGAGGCTCTGGTCGAGCGAGGAGAGCACGTACTTGCGCGAGCCCCATTCGCCGTACGGGCCGGGCCACATCAGGTAGCCGGCCTTGGTGGAGATGACCAGCTCGTCGCGGTAGCGCGCGAAGTCCGACTTCAGGAACCCGCCGAGCGCGGACTCGGCGGCGCCGGGCGGCGGGCCGTAGTTGTTGGCCAGGTCGAAGTGGGTGATGCCGAGGTCGAAGGCACGGCGCAGGATCGCTCGCTGGGTGTCGACCGGGCGGTCCGGACCGAAGTTGTGCCACAGGCCCAGCGACAGCGCGGGGAGCTTCAGCCCGCTGCGTCCGGAGCGCCGGTAGGGCATGTCCGCGTAACGGTCGGGGTGTGCGGTGTACAACGCGACTCCATCAGGGTTGGCACAGGATCTTCCAGGACCACTGTTCCCCGATCGCGGTACAGCGGTCCAACAGAAGAATCCGATGAAATTGAGCGACTAGGCTTCTCAATCATGGAACTGCGCCACCTCCAGCACTTCGTCGCGGTCGCCGAGGACCAGCACTTCACCCGGGCCGCCGAGCGCCTGATGGTGTCCCAGTCGGGTCTGTCGGCCTCGATCCGGTCGCTGGAGCGGGAGCTGCGCGCCCCGCTGTTCGTGCGGACGACCCGGCGGGTGACGCTGACCGAGGCGGGGCGGGCGCTGCTGGCCGAGGCGGAACGGATCCTGGCACAGGTGCGGGCGGCGCACGAGGCGGTGGCCGCCGTGCAGGGCGTGGTGCGCGGGACGCTCTCGGTGGGCACCGAGCAGTGCATCGCCGGGGTGGACGTGGCGAGGCTGCTCGCCGCGTTCCGGCGCCGCCATCCGGACGTGGAGATCCGCCTCAGGCAGACCGGCTCGGGCGCCCTCGGCGAGGAGGTCGCGGCCGGCCGTCTCGACCTGGCCTTCGCCTACCGCACCCAGGCCGACACGGAGCAGCTGCGCTGTGTGCCGCTGGCCATCGAGCCGATGTACGTGCTGTGCCATCCCGGACACCGGCTGGCAGCGGCGGGCGCCCCGGTGACGCCGCGGGACGTCGCCGGCGAGGTGTTCGTCGACTTCCATCCCGACTGGGGCCCGCGCCGCGCCACCGACGCCGCCTTCGCCGCGGCGGACGCCCGGCGCACGGTCGCACTGGAGGTCAACGACGTGCACAGCCTGCTGGACCTGGTGGGCGAGAACCTCGGTGTCGCGGTCGTGCCCCGCCACTTCCGGCACAAGCGCGAGGCGCTCACCGCGCTGCCGCTGAAGGACACCGGCGCGGTCGTCTACGAGACGGTCGCCCTGCTGCCGCCCGCCGAGGCCATCAGCCCCGCCGCCCGGGCGCTCATGGACCTGCTGGAAACAGGGAGCGCCTGAGCGCGGGCTGCGCGATGGTGGACGTATGCATGCGAAGGACATCCTCATCGACGGGTACAACCGCATCCAGGAAGAGGTCCACTCCGCGGTCGAGGGTCTGCCCCCCGACCTGCTGAACGCCCGCCCCACCGCCGAGACCAACTCGGTCGCCTGGCTCGTCTGGCATCTCACGAGGGTGCAGGACGACCATCTGTCGGACGCCTTCGATCTCGACCAGGTGTGGCTGTCCCAGGACTGGGAGAAACGGTTCGGCCTGGATCTGCCGCCCCATGACACCGGCTACGGGCACCGCCCGGCACAGGTGGCGAAGGTGCGCGTCGACGACGCCGGCCTGCTGACCGGCTACCACGACGCCGTCCACGAGCGCAGTCTGAAGGCGCTGCGCTCGCTGACCGCGGCGGACCTGGAGCGCGTCGTGGACGTGCGCTGGGATCCGCCGGTCACCCTGGGCGTAAGGCTGGTCAGCGTCCTGTCCGACGATCTGCAGCACGTCGGACAGGCCGCCTACGCCCGCGGGCTGCTTCAGAGCGCGGCCGGGTAGCCCGGCAGCACGACGTCCTCGATGAGGGCCCTGCGCTCGTCGAACGGGATGAACGCGCTCTTCAGCGCGTTGACCGTGACCGTGCGCAGGTCCTCGACGCCCCAGCCCGCCTCCGTCACGAGGAGTTCCATCTCGCGGGTCATGGTCGTACCCGACACCAGGCGGTTGTCGGTGTTGAGGGTGACCCGGAAGCCGAGGTCCTTCAGCGCGGTGATCGGATGCTCGGCGATGGAGGTCGCCGCACCGGTCTGCAGGTTGGAGGTCGGGCACATCTCCAGCGCGACCCGGCGGTCCCGCATCCACCCGGCGAGCCGGCCGAGCTTGCCGTCGACGATGTCGTCGGTGATCCGCACCCCGTGCCCGACGCGCTGGGCGCCGCACACCTGGAGGGCCTGGTGGATGCTGGGCAGGCCGTGCGCCTCACCGGCGTGGATGGTGAAGGGGACGTTCTCGCGGCGCAGGTGCTCGAAGGCGTCCAGGTGGTCGGCGGGCGGGAAGCCGTCCTCGGCGCCGGCGATGTCGAAGCCGACCACGCCCGCGTCCCGGAAGGCGACCGCGAGGTCCGCGGTGGCCCGGGTGCGGTCGAACATGCGCATCCCGCACAGCAGGGTGCCCACCCGGACGGGCGTACCCGCCGCCGCGGCCTTCGCCATGCCGGCGGCGAGGCCCTCCTGCACGGTCTCGACGACCTCGGCCAGGGTCAGCTCTCCCTGAAGCATGAGCTCGGGGGCGTACCGCACCTCGCCGTAGACGACGCCGTCGGCGGCCAGGTCGAGGACGTACTCCTCGGCGGTGCGCAGCAGGCCCTCGCGGGTCTGCAGCACGGCGAGGGTGTGCTCGAAGGTGGCTATGTAGCGCACCAGGTCACCCGAGTTCGCGGCCTCGACGTACCAGGCGGCCAGTTCGCCGGGGTCGGTGGTGGGCAGGGTGTGGCCGACCGCCTCGGCGAGTTCGACGACGGTGGCGGGGCGCAGGCCGCCGTCG
This sequence comes from Streptomyces sp. NPDC002588, assembly GCF_040295925.1. Taxonomy (NCBI): domain Bacteria; kingdom Bacillati; phylum Actinomycetota; class Actinomycetes; order Kitasatosporales; family Streptomycetaceae; genus Streptomyces; species Streptomyces sp. NPDC002588. Next base: position 77,794 of record NZ_JBEOWF010000023.1, on the reverse strand, counting down.
AGGTGGTCGTGCAGCACGGCCTTGGGGAGCCGGCGGAGGGTGTCGGTGTCGATGCTGGGCGCGGTCATGTGCGTCGTGCTCTTTCTCAAGGTCGGTCGGTGGTGGCGGGCTGGAGCAGGTCCCAGCGGTTTCCGTACAGGTCCTGGAAGACGGCGACCGAGCCGTACGGCTCATGGCGGGGCTCCTCCAGGAAGGTCACACCGGCGGCGCGCATCCGCGCGTGGTCGCGGGCGAAGTCGTCGGTGTGCAGGAAGAAGCCGACCCGGCCGCCGGTCTGGTCGCCGACCCGGGCGCGCTGGGCGTCGTCCTTGGCGCGGGCGAGGAGCAGTCCGGTGCCGTCTTGGCCCTCACCGGGCGTCACCACGACCCAGCGGGAACCGTCGGGACGGGGCTCGTCCTCGGCGAGCCGGAAGCCGAGCGCGTCGGTGTAGAAGCGGATCGCCTCGTCGTGGTCGTCGACGACGAGGGTGACCAGGGCGATGCGGCGCATGGTGCGACCTTCCGATGGATGGTTGACGGGAGAGGTTATACGTAAAACGTCACAGGTGCCAGTCGCCCGGGGGCCCGACCGGCGGGCAGACCTCGTACGCGGTTACTATTCGGCGACGCGCACCATTCGAGTGCGCGAATGCTTCACGAACATGCAAAAAGCGAAAAGTAGGGGGATGGGAGCCGGATGCCGGTCAAAGTCAGCGTGGTTGTCCCTGTGTACAACCCGGGTCCTTACATCGAGGACTGCATCAACTCGCTGCTCCGGCAGTCGCTGCCCTCCGACGAGTACGAGGCGGTGTTCGTCGACGACGGTTCGACCGACGAGACGCCGGCCCGGCTGGACGCGCTGGCCGCCGAGCACCCGAACATGCGGGTCATCCACCAGGAGGGCTCCGGCTGGTCCGGCAAGCCGCGCAACGTGGGCATCGAGGCCTCCCGCGGCGAGTTCGTGATGTTCGTCGACAACGACGACTTCCTGGGCGAAGAGGCCCTCGAGCGGATGTACGAGTACGGCGTCGCCAACGAGGCCGACCTCATCATCGGCAAGATGGCCGGCAAGGGCCGCCCCGTGCCGGTGGAGCTGTTCCGCCGCAACCACCCCCGGGCCACCGTCGAGAACGCCCCGCTGATGGACAGCCTCACCCCGCACAAGATGCTGCGCCGGTCCTTCCTGGACCGCATCGGGCTGCGCTTCCCCGAAGGCCGGCGGCGGCTGGAGGACCACGTCTTCGTCGCCGAGGCGTATCTGCGCGCGTCCAACATCTCCGTGCTCAGCGACTACGTCTGCTACTACCACCTCAAGCGGGACGACGCCTCGAACGCCGGCTTCCAGCGCTTCGACCCGGTCGGCTACTTCGCCAACCTCCGCGAGGCCCTGGACGTCGTCGAGCGCTACACCGAGCCCGGCCCCAAGCGCGACCGGATGTTCCGCCGCTGGCTGACCAACGAGATGGCGGAGCGGCTGCGCAGCCGACGCTTCCTCAACCTGCCGGACGACTACCGCAAGGAACTCTTCGACGAGATCCACAAGGTGATCGCCGAGCGGATGGGGCCCTCGGTGTTCGCCCTGCTCGCCCCCGCCCAGCGCGTCGTCGCCGAACTCGCGGCGGCCGGCCGCTACGAGGACCTGCTGACCCTCGCCGAGTGGGAGGCCGCGATCGCCCCCTCCACCGCTCTGGAGAGCGTGGCCTGGGACGGCGATGCCCTGAAGGTCGCGTTCAGCGCCGAGTACACGGCGAACGGCACCCCGAAGACCTTCCCGGCCGACGCCGAGGGCACCGCGCTCCAGGGCGCGCCCGAGTCGGCGGCGGACGCGATCGACTGGCTGGAGCAGGTCACCGCGTCCCGCTTCCCCTCCTCCTCGGTGGACCTCGTGGTGCGCGAGCGCGAGACGCACGCCCAGTTCTTCCAGCCGGTCGAGTTCACCCGTGTGTCCCTGCCCGCCGAGGACGAAGAGGACCGGGTGCGGCTGGTCCTGAAGGCCACCGCGACCATCGACCCGGCGACCGCGGCGAGCGGCTCCGCGCTGCCGGCGGGGCTGTGGGACGCGTTCATCCGGCTGACGCTGGGCGGCTGGACCCGCGAGTACCGGCTGTTCCCGGTGTCGCAGGACCCGTTCCCGGCCATGCCGTACCCGGGCGTGGCCGGCGGCCGCCGGGTGCTGCCGTACTGGACGGTCAAGAACAACTTCGCGATGGACGTCGACCTCGCGAGCAAGCGGCTCGGCTTCGACAAGCTCAAGCCGGAGGACGTCGCCGTCTCCGGCGACCGTCTCGGCGCGACCCTGCCGCTGCACGTCCCCGCCGAGACGAAGGCGCTCGTGCGGCTGACCGGGCCGAAGCCCGCCGCCGAGGTGCTCCAGGTGCAGGCCACCCTGTCGCCCGCCGCCGGCGGCGGCGCGGTGCTGGACGCCGCGCTGCCCGTCCGTTCGGTGACGGACGGGGCGTGGCGCCTCGCCGTGTGCCTGGTCGCGGACGCCGACGAGCCTAAGTTCTTCACGCTGCCGCTCGTGGTGCGCAGCACCCCGGAGGGCCTGAAGGTGGCCAAGCCCGCCCCGAAGGTCGCCGCCAAGCCGAAGGCGGCCCCGAAGGCCCCGCCGAGCGCCGCCCGCCGGCTCGCCCGCAGGATCCCGTTGCCCGTGCGGCGGGTACTGGTGAGGATGGTCAAGGGCAAGGCCGCGACCGCGGCACGACAGAAGGGCAAGTAAGACCGTGCGACCGCTGAGCATCGAAGGCGCCTGGGTCCAGGAGCCGAAGGTCTTCCCCGACGACCGGGGCAGCTTCCACGAGTGGTTCAAGGGCGAGGCGTTCCGCGAGGCCCTGGGCTACGACCTCGACCTGGCGCAGGCCAACTGTTCGGTCTCGCGCCGGGGCGTGCTGCGCGGCGTGCACTTCGCCGATGTGCCGCCCGGGCAGGCCAAGTACGTCAAGTGCGTGCGCGGCGCCGTGCTGGACGTCGTGGTGGACATCCGCGTCGGCTCGCCGACCTTCGGCCGCTGGGAGGCCGTGCGGCTGGACGACACCAGCCACCACGCGATCTTCCTCGCGGAGGGCCTCGGGCACGCCTTCATGGCGCTGACCGACGACGCGACCGTGGTGTACCTGTGCTCGACCGGGTACGCGCCGGGCCGGGAGCACGGCATCAACCCGCTCGACCCCGAGCTGGGCATCGAGTGGCCCGAGGGCCTCGAGCCGGTGCTCTCGGAGAAGGACGCCGAGGCGCCGACCCTCGCCGAGGCGCGCGAGTCGGGGCTGCTGCCCACGTACGAGGAGTGCCAGGCCTACTACGCGCGGCTGCGGGGCGCGGCGGCCGGCGACTGACGGATCGGGCCGGGAACGGGTCGAGCCCGAGCAACCGCTCGGGCTCGACCGTCCGTTGGCCGGGAATGCGCCGGGAACGGGTCAGGACTTGGCGTAACGCTGCTTCAGCGCGCTCCGCTTGTTCGTGCCCTCCGCATTCCTGCCCTTTTCGATAAACACCAGGTTGTGGTAGAAGTGCACCGCCACGACATTCAGATCCGTGTAGCTCGGCTGGTAGTTCTCATCCACGAACTCCTCGTAATTCAGCCCGTCCGTCAGCCGCTTGAGCATCGCCATACTCGTGTGCGGGGCGTCGCGGTCCTCGCTGCCGAGCCATTCGGGCCAGTACGACGACTGCGTGTCCTCGACGACGTAGATGCCGCCGTCCTTGAGCCGGGGGAAGAGCGTGGCGAACGTCGTGAGCACATGCGGACTGCGGTGGCTGCCGTCGTCGATGATGATGTCGAGTTCGCCGATCTTGTCGGCGACGGCGTTCAGGGACGACGGGTCGGACTGGTCCCCGATGAACGTCGTGATCCGCTCCTCGTCGACAAACGACTTGTCCTGGATGTCCATTCCGAAGATCTGCGCCTTCGGGAAGAACTGCTTCCACATGCGCAGCGAGGCTCCGCCCTGCCCGGCCCGGTTGTAACCGCCGATGCCGATCTCCAGCAGGTTGAACGACTGGTTCTTCAGGTGCGCGAAGTGGCGCTGGTAGTGCTGGGTGTAGCGATGCGCGCCCCACTTGTCCGTCTTGAAGTGCAGGGCGAGCTTGTTGAGATCGTCGGAGATCGCCTCGAGCCCGGTCGGCTTGACCGGCTCGGGCCGTTTGCTGAGCAGACGCTTCTTCAGTCGACGCAGAAGCCGCACGTTCTTCTCACCCAATGCGGACTTCACGGTCGCTCGAATCGACATCGCGGGACCTCACCTCTCCTAAGGCCTAATGGCCACATCCAACTCACATGAGATACAAAACATCATCGTAGTGATGAAGTCGGATCCTGAGGTGAGGAATACGGAAGCGAGCGGCAACAATTCGAACAGGCCGGAGGCTTCCGCTCCCTGAGCGGTGCGTGGTTCTGCGCCCGCACCGCGCGGTGCGGGCGCAGAACTCCCGGACGGCCGGTCCTACGACTCCTTGCGGAGGTGGGGCAGTGCTTCGTGCAGGGCAGGTCGCCAGTCCCGCAGCGGCTGCAGACCGACCTCCGGCCACCGGTCGTGCGCGAGGGCGCTGTACGCGGGGCGGGGCGCGGGGCGGACGAACGCCTCGCTCGTGGTGGGCCGCACCCGCTCAGGGTCGGCACCCAGCAGGCGGAACACCTCCCTGGCCAGGTCGCACCAGGTGGCCTCACCGGAGTTGGTGCCGTGGAAGACACCGTGCGCCCGGTCGTCCCGGCCGAGGAGCGGGCCGAGATCGGCGATCCGGGCCGCCAGGTCGGCGCTCCAGGTGGGCTGTCCGCGCTGGTCGTCCACGACGTCGAGGGTGTCCCGGCGGGACTCCAGCTCGATCATCGTGCGGACGAAGTTCTTGCCGTGCGTGCCGTACAGCCAGGCCGTGCGCACCACGGCGCTCGCGCCCGGGAGTTCCTCGAGGACGGCCCGTTCGCCCGCGAGCTTGGTCCGCCCGTAGGCGGTGCGCGGGGCGGTGGGGTGGTCCTCGGGATACGGGGTCGAGCGGGCCTCGCCGTCGAAGACGTAGTCCGTGGAGACGTGGACCAGCCGGGCGCCGTGCCGGGCGGCGGCGCGGGCCAGCAGGCGCGGACCCTCGCCGTTGATCAGCAGGGCCCGCTCCTCGTCGGTCTCCGCGTCGTCGACGGCCGTGTAGGCGGCGCAGTTCACCACGAGGTCGGGCCGGTGGTGGGCGAGCGCCTGCTCCACCGAGTCGGCGCTGGTGATGTCGAGGGCGGTGCGGTCGAGCGGCACCGCCTCCTCACCCCGGCGGGCGAGTTCGTCGACCACGTCGTGGCCGAGCATCCCGCCCGCTCCGGCGACGAGCCACTTCATCAGTGTTTCCCCTGCTCCTTGCTCGACTCCAGGGCGGCGCGCTCCTTCAGCGGCTCCCACCAGGCGCGGTTGTCGCGGTACCAGGCGACGGTCGCGGCGAGGCCGGAGGCGAAGTCGTGCTTCGGGCTGTAGCCCAGCTCCCGGTGGATCTTGCCCCAGTCGACCGAGTAACGCTGGTCGTGGCCCTTGCGGTCGGTGACGTGGTCCACGCGGTCCCAGTCGGCGCCGCAGGCCTCGAGGAGCAGGCCGGTGAGCTCCTTGTTGGAGAGTTCGGTGCCGCCGCCGATGTTGTAGACCTCGCCGGCCCGGCCGCCGGTGCGGACCAGTTCGATGCCCTGGCAGTGGTCCTCGACGTGCAGCCAGTCGCGGACGTTGCTGCCGTCGCCGTACAGCGGGACGTTCCTGCCGTCGAGGAGGTTGCTCACGAAGAGCGGGATGACCTTCTCGGGGAACTGGTGGGGCCCGTAGTTGTTGGAGCAGCGGGTGACGCGCACGTCGAGGCCGTGGGTGCGGTGGTAGGCCAGGGCGAGCAGGTCGGAGGAGGCCTTCGAGGCCGAGTACGGCGAGTTCGGCTGGAGGGGGTGGTCCTCGGGCCAGGAGCCGGTCTCGATGGAGCCGTAGACCTCGTCGGTGGAGACGTGCACGAACGGGCCCACGCCGTGGCGCAGGGCGGCGTCCAGCAGGGTCTGGGTGCCGAGCACGTTGGTGACGACGAAGTCGGCGGCGCCGGCGATCGAGCGGTCCACGTGGGACTCGGCCGCGAAGTGGACCACCTGGTCGGCCTCGGCCACCAGCTTGTCGACGAGGTCGGCGTCGCAGATGTCGCCCTGGACGAACTCCAGCCGGGGGTGCCCGATCGGCAGGTTCTCCAGGGTGCCCGCGTACGTCAGCTTGTCCAGCACCGTGATGCGCGGCGCGTCGGGCGCGTCCGAGGCGAGCAGGCCGCGGACGTACGTGGAGCCGATGAAGCCGGCGGCGCCGGTGACGAGGATATTCATGAACGGATCTGCACCTTGCTGTGGTCTCCGAGAACGAATCGGTGGGCGCTGGGTACGACCGGGGCCGGGGTGACCTCGACATGCCGGCCGATCAGAGAGGCCTCGATCCTGCCCACACCGCGGATCGAGGAGTCCCGCAGCACGATCGAGAACTCCAGTTCGCTGTCGGCGATCCGGCAGTTCTCGGCCACGGACGTGAAGGGGCCGACATAGGAGTCGCTGACCTCGCTGCCGGCGGCGATGACCACGGGTCCGACGATGCGCGAGTTGGTGATCCGCACACCCTTCTCGATCACCACCCGCCCGATGGTCTCGGACGCCTCGTCGACCTCGCCGTCGATCCGCCGCTCCATCGTCTCCAGGACGGTGCGGTTGACCTCGAGCATGTCGGTGACGTTGCCCGTGTCCTTCCAGTAGCCCTTGATGACCGTGGAGCGCACCTCGGCGCTCGCGTCGATCAGGTGCTGGATGGCGTGGGTGATCTCCAGCTCGCCGCGCCAGGACGGCTCGATGGAGCGTACGGCGTCGTGGATGGCGGGGGTGAAGAGGTACACGCCGACCAGGGCGAGGTCGCTCTTGGGCTGCTGGGGCTTCTCCTCCAGACCGACGACCTGCCCGGACGGGTCGAGCTCGGCGACGCCGAACGCGCGGGGGTCGGGGACCTGGGTCAGGAGGATCTGGGCGTCCGGCCGGTTGGTGCGGAACTCCTCGACCAGGTCGGCGATGCCGCCGACGATGAAGTTGTCGCCCAGGTACATCACGAAGTCGTCGTCGCCCAGGTACTCACGGGCGATCAGGACCGCGTGGGCGAGGCCCAGCGGCTTCTCCTGCGGGATGTAGGTGACCTTCAGGCCGAACTGCGACCCGTCACCGACCGCCTCCTGGATCTCCTCGGCGGTCTCGCCGACGATCATCCCCACCTCGGTGATGCCGGCAGCGGCGATGGACTCCAGGCCGTAGAACAGCACGGGCTTGTTGGCCACGGGGACGAGCTGCTTCGCTGAGGTGTGGGTGATGGGACGCAGTCGCGTACCGGCACCACCGGAGAGGACAAGTGCTTTCATTCGGCTTACCTTATCCGGGAATATGATTTCTGGTCTCCTGGGAGTCACCCAGCGGCGGCTACTTCCCCGGAACGGGCCACACCGCGCAGGAGTTCCAGGTCCGCGTCGGTCAGCCGGAGGGCTCCGGCGGCGACGTTCTGCTCCAGGTGGCGGGGGTCGCCGGTACCGGGGATGGCCAGGACGTGGCGGCCGCGGCTCAGTGTCCAGGCCAGGCGGACCTGGGCGGGTGTGGCTCCGTGGGCGCGGGCCACGCTCAGCACCGCGTCGTCGTGGGCGGCCGTCGCGCCCTGGGGGCCGGCCTCGCCCGCGATGGCGTAGAACGGCACGAACGCGATGTCCCGTTCACCGCACACCCGCAGCAGTTCCTCGGTCCGGGGGTCGTGGCCGCCGAGCGCGTACCGGTTCTGCACGGAGACGACCGGGGCGATGTCCCGGGCCTCGTCGAGGTGGCGGGGTTCGATGCCGGAGAGGCCCAGGTGCCGGATCAGCCCGGCCTCCCGCAGCTCGGCCAGCGCGCCGAAGTGCTCGGCGATCGACTCCTGGTGCATTCGGCGCAGGTAGACCAGGTCGAGGTGGTCGCGGCCGAGCTGGCGGAGGTTCTCCTCGACGTGCCCGCGCAGATCCTCGGGCCTGGCCGGGGTGCCCCACGTCCCGTCGTAGTCGCGGAAGGGTCCGACCTTGACGGCGACGACCAGGTGGTCGGGGTAGGGGCGCAGGGCGCTGTTGATGAGCTCGTTGGCGGAACGCAGCGAGGAGAAGTAGAAGGCGGCGGTGTCGATGTGGTCGACGCCGAGTTCCAGGGCCCGGCGCAGGACGGCGGTGGCCCGGTCGCGGTCGCTCGGGGTGCCGTGGTGGAAGGCGGCGCTGCCGGTCAGCCGCATCGCGCCGAGGCCCATGCGGTGGACGGTGAGGTCGCCGAGGGTCCAGGTGCCCGAGGCGTCCGCGGTTGCTGTTCCGGTGGTCATCGCGGGAGTCTGGCACACGACGGGTTTCCATGATCAAGAACCGGCCACACCGCGCAGCCGCCGGTCGAGGAAGGCTCGTTCCGCCGGGCTCTCGCTCAGCGCGAGCGCCGCCTCGTAGGCCCGCACGGCGTCGGCGGGGCGGTCCAGGCGGCGCAGCAGGTCGGCGCGGACGGCGTGCCAGACGTGGTAGCCGTCGAGGGCGAGCGCGTCGACGAGGTCCAGGGCGCGCCGCGGGCCTTCCGTCTCGGCCACGGCGACCGCCCGGTTCAGGGCCACGACCGGGCTCGGGGCGAGGGCCGTCAGCTGGTCGTACAGGCGCAGGATCTGCCCCCAGTCGGTGGCGTCGGCGCTCGGCGCGTCGCTGTGGACGGCCTGGATCGCGGCCTGGATCTGGTAGGGCCCCGGCCGGCCGCGGCGCAGACAGCGCCGGACGAGTTCCTGCCCCTCGGCGACCAGGTCCCGGTCCCAGCGGGCGCGGTCCTGCTCGGGCAGCGGGACGAGTGTGCCGTCCGCGTCCTCCCGGGCGGCCCGGCGGGACTCGGCCAGCAGCATCAGCGCCAGCAGTCCGGTGGCCTCCGGCTCGTCCGGCATCAGCCCGGTGAGCAGCCGGCCCAGCCGTACGGCCTCTGCGCACAGGCCGGGATCGCCCTCGTATCCCTGGTTGAAGATCAGGTAGACGACGGCGAGGACGCCGCTCAGCCGGTCGGGCAGGTCGGCGTCGCGGGGGACGCGGTACGGGATGCGCGCGTCGCGGATCTTCGCCTTGGCGCGGACCAGCCGCTGGGCCATGGTCGGCTCGGGGACGAGGAAGGCGCGGGCGATCTGGGCGGTGGTGAGGCCGCCGAGCAGCCGCAGGGTGAGGGCGACCTGCGCCTGCGGGGCGAGCGCGGGATGACAGCAGGTGAAGATCAGCCGGAGCCGGTCGTCGCGCACGGGGCCCTCCTCCGCGGGCGGGTCGGGGGCGTACAGCCGCACGGCCTCGGCCTGCCGGGCGTCCCGGGTGGACTCGCGGCGCAGCCGGTCCACGGCCCGGTTGCGGGCGGTGGTGATGATCCACCCGGCCGGGCTCGGCGGGACGCCCGTCTCGGGCCAGCGCACTACGGCCGTCGTGAACGCGTCCTGGACCGCTTCCTCGGCGAGGTCGATGTCGCCGAGGAAGCGGACGAGGACGGCGACGGCCCGGCCGTACTCCGCGCGGAAGACCGCCTCGACGTCCGTGCTGTCGGGGGGGTACGGCATCGGTCAGTGGGTGTCCACAAAGGGGCGCACCTCGATGGGGAGGGTGGTGGCCAGGGCGGCCCGCCGCCCCCATTCCAACGCCTCGTCGAGATCGGCGGCCCGGATCAGGCACAGCCCGCCGAGGTACTCCTTGCCCTCGGCGTACGGTCCGTCGGTGACGAGCACGTCGCCGTCCTTCGGGCGCAGCATGGTGGCGGTCTCCGGTCCGTGCAGCCCGCCGGCGAAGACCCAGGCCCCGGCGGCGCGCAGTTCGTCGTTGTACGCCTCGACGCGGCGCATGATCTCGGCCAGCTCGTCGGGCGGGGGCGGCTCACCGCCGGCCGGCTGGACCACGCTGAGCAGGTAGTGCTTCATGACGTCCTCCTTGGCGTCGTGCCGTTCTCTCACCTCCTACACGAACGGCGGCCCACGGGATCGACACCCCACACCCCGAAACGGGAAACAATCCCGTCCATGACCCGACCGCACCCCCTCGTCACCCGCGCCCGCAGCCTCGCCGACGGCCTCCTCGCCCCGCACGCGGAACAGGTCGATCAAGGAGAGGTACCGGTGGGCCATCTGAGGGAGATCAGGCGCTCGGGCCTGCTCGGGCTGAACGCGCCGAAGGAGTACGGCGGCGCCGCGGCACCCGGCGCGGTGGTGCGCGAGACGGCGGAGATCCTCGCGGGGGCGTGCTGCTCGACCTGGTTCGTGCAGACGCAGCACCACACGCCGGTGCTGACCCTGGCCAAGAGCGAGGGCCCGGTGCGCGAGCGCCTGCTGGGCAGGCTGGCGAGCGGCGAACTGCTGTCGGGTGTGGCCTACGCGCACCTGCGGGCCTTCCCGCGCACTCCGGTGCGGGCCACCCGGGAGCGGGGCGGCTGGCGCTTCGACGGAACGGTCCCCTGGTACACGGGCTGGGGTCTGAACGACGTGATGCTGCTGGCCGGTGTCACCGACGCGGACGAGGCGCTGTTCGCCTTCACCGAGGCCCGGGAGCAGCCGGGCCTGCGCCCGTCGACCCCGATGCGCCTGGCCGCCCTGACGGCGGCCCGCACGGTCTCCCTGGATCTGGAGGGCCTGTGGCTGCCGGAGGAGGCGGTGGCGCTGCGCACCCCGCGGGAGACCTGGTCGGCGACGGACCGCCTGAAGACGGTGAACGCCAATCCGGCGGTCTTCGGCATCGCCCGGGCGGCCCTGGCCCTCCTGGACGAGGAGGCCGCGCTCCCGCTGCACACGCGCCTGACGGAGATCCGTGACCGGGCGTACGCCCTCGTCGACTCCGCGAAGCCCCACGAGCACCTGGCGGAACGGCTGGCCCTCAGGACCCGGGCGTACGAGGTGATGCAGGCGGCGACCACCGCGGCGGTGGTGTCGGGCGGCGGCCGCTCGATGCTGCTGACGAGCAGGGCCCAGCGGCTGGCGAGGGAGGCCCTGTTCCTCCTGGTGCAGGGGCAGACCCGGGAGTCGCGGGCGTCGCACCTGCGGTCACTGGCGAGCTGACGCGCGCCCCGCTCAGCGGGCGAACGGCACCTGAACCGACGCCGCCTGCCTCCCTCCCGGGTGCTGCCACAGACCCTCCTCGGCCAGTCGCGGCAGCACGCCCTCCCCGAACCAGTACGCCTCCTCCAGATGCGGATACCCGGACAGCACGAACTCCGAGATCCCCAGCGCCGCGTACTCCTTGATGCGTTCGGCCACCTCCGCGTGGCTTCCCACCAGCGCGGTCCCCGCACCGCCGCGCACCAGCCCGATCCCGGCCCAGAGGTTGGGGTGGATCTCCAGCCCGTCCCGGCTCCCGCCGTGCAGCGCGAGCATCCGCCGCTGTCCCTCGGACTCGCTGCGCGCCAGCCCGGCCTGCACGGACTTCACGGTCTCCGGGTCGAACCCGGCGAGCAGCCGGTCCGCCTCCGCCCAGGCCTCCTCGGCGGTGTCCCGGGTGATGACGTGCAGCCGGATGCCGAACCGCAGCGTGCGCCCGTGCTTCGCCGCGAGGCCGCCGATCCAGGCGATCTTCTCGGCGACCTGGGCGGGCGGTTCGCCCCAGGTGAGGTAGACGTCGACGTGCTGGGCGGCGACCTCACCGGCGATCGGCGAGGAACCCCCGAAGTACACCTCGGGGACCGGATCCGGCAGCCGCGCCAGCCTCGCGTCCTCGACCCGGAGGTGCTCGCCCCGCAGGTCGAGGGTCTTGCCCTCCCACAACCCCCGTACGATCTCCAGGAATTCACCGGTACGGCGGTACCGGTCGTCCTTGTCGAGGAAGTCGCCGTAGGCCCGCTGCTCCTGGCTCTCGCCGCCGGTGACCACGTTCAGCAGCAGCCGTCCGCCGGACTGCCGCTGGAAGGTGGACGCCATCTGCGCGGCGAGCGTCGGCGAGACGAAGCCGGGCCGGAACGCGACGAGGAACTTCAGCCGCTCGGTGTTCTGGCTGACCATCGCCGTCGTCAGCCAGGCGTCCTCGCACCAGGCACCGGTCGGGGTGAGCGCGCCGACGAAGCCCAGGTCCTCGGCGGCGCGGGCGATCTGGCTCAGATAGGCGACCGTGGGCGGCCGGTCCCGTCCGGAGGCGGTGGCCGGGGTGCCGTGGCCACCGCCGACGACATGGCGGCTGTCGCCGTTGGTGGGGAGGAACCAGTGGAAGGTGAGGGACATACGGGGGCTCCGAATCAGGATGTCGCCGAGGGAGTCGTCAGAGGAGACCGTGGCGGGGCGGCCGGGGGCCGTTCAGCGTGTACCGGCCGATGTGCTGGATCTTCCCGCGGATGGGGTCGGCGGCCTTCGCTGACGCGCGGAGGCTCCCGCGCGCAGTCCCTCGGCCGGGGCTGCCGCGGGGGCGAGGGCCTCGGCGTCGCCCCCGATGACATGGGCACCGGTCACGGTCAGCTCGCCGCGGCCAGGTACGGGGTGCGTCCGAGGGCCGCGGAGAACTGGTCGACGACCTGTCCGAGGGCCTCGGCGGTGGCCGGGGCGACGGTGACCGTGCCGTCCTCGTGGGCGGTGATGTCCTTGTCGAGGGTGAACCAGCCCTGCACGATGTGGGCGGCTCCCATGGAGTTCAGAACGGGCCGCAGGGCGTAGTCGATGGCCAGGACATGGGCGGTGGAGCCGCCGGTGGCCAGCGGCAGGACCGTCTTGCCGGTGAGGGCGTACTGCGGGAGCAGGTCGAGGAGCGACTTGAGAACTCCGGAGTAGGACGCCTTGTAGACGGGGGTGCCGACGACGACGCCGTCGGCGCGCGCGAACAGTCCGGCGGCCTCGACGATCGCGGGATGCCGGAAGTCCGCGCCGAGCAGCGCCTCGGCGGGGATCGTGCGGACGTCGAGCGGGATCACCTCGTGGCCCTGGGCGGCCAGCCGCTGGTCGAGGTGGCGCAGGAGCCGGCCGGTGCGGGAGGAGGCGGAGGGGCTGCCGGAGACGGACAGGACGGTGGCCATGGATCCTCTTTCGGGCGTGAGCGGGCGCGGACGCGGGAGCTGTTTCCGGCAGGACCCAGTAGGCGAATGTCACGGCCGCGGGCATGCGGAACTCCTGTTGCACCATGTGCGGAGGTTTTCGGGCACGCCGAATTCACAGGACTGCGCGGGGCGCGTCGAATTCAGGCGGGAAACGAAGAGAGGCGCGGCGGATCTACGGGAGGGTGATCAGGCCGCGGGGCGACAGGAGGCGCTGGAGACGCGTGCGAGGTCGACATGGCGTCGCCGCGTGAGGTCCAGTCGCATCTTCATGCCGTCGATCGTGACAGTCGCCGGCGACGGCAGTCAAGGAGAACCCGACCGGTCTCGTATCGCGGACCATTGAATTTCACGAAGGTGTGACAGGGAAACCCTTGAACGGGTGTGAAATGCCCGCGCATTGTTCACGGGGTGCGCACCGAACAGCTGGAATACATCGCGGCCGTCACCCGGCTCGGCTCGCTGCGCCGGGCCGCCGAGGAACTACGGCTCTCCCAGCCCGCGTTGAGCGAGACGGTGCGGAACCTGGAGCGCGAGCTCGGCGTGGACCTGCTGGAGCGCAAACGCTCCGGGGCGACGATGAGCGCCTCGGGCCGGGAGTTGCTGCCCCACATCGTCGGGGTGCTGGACGCGGTGGACCGGCTGCGCGCGGCGGCGGGCGAACAGCACCGGATCCGGCGGATGGTGCGGGTCGGCACGGTGAACGCGGCGACCGTGCCGCTGCTGCTGCCGGTGCTGCACGAGTTCCGCGGCGCGCATCCGCTCACCCAGGTCGAGGTCGTGGGCGCGCAGCAGACCGACATCCACCGGGCGCTGCTGGAGGGCGGGTTCGACCTGGGCCTGGTCAACCAGCTGGAGGGCGACGACGTGCCCGCCGGGTTCGAGTCCACCGAACTGCTGCGCGGGCGGCCGGTGGTGTGCGTCCGCCCCGACAGCCCACTGGCCGCGGCGCCCTCGGTGGCGGTGGACGATCTGCTCTCCGTACCACTGATCGGCATGCGGTCCGGATACGTCATGCACCGCTATGTGCACCGGCTCCTGGACGGGCGGGATCCCGCGTTCGCGTACTCCACGGACGGCGCGGAGATGGGCAAACTGATGGTCGCGGAGGGCCTCGGGGCGACGGTCCTGCCGGACTTCAGCGTGGTCGGCGATCCACTGGAACGGCGCGGCGCGCTGACGTACCGGCCGATCGCCGGGGACACCACCGGGGTGCTGCTGATGCTGCAGCGGCGCAGAGCGGAATCCGTGCCGCAGGCCGCACGCGAGCTGCACGAGGTGTTCGTGCGCCGCGCTCGGGCCCTGGCCGCCGGCACCGGCTGACGACCCCGCCGGGTCACTCCTCGTCGGCCGTGGGCACCACGACGAGGAAGGCGTCGGACTTCAGGTCCATGACCACGGTCGCGGGCCGTCCCTCCGCCCGCAGACGCGCCGCGCACTCCTCCGCCGGCCACGAGCCGCGCGGGGCTCCCGCCGGGAAGCGTTCCAGCACCTTCGCACGCATAGCGGCAGACACTCCCGTCTTCCGATCCGTATCGGACTGCTCCGTACGGTCCGTCTGCCCCGGATCACCCCGATCATGTGCACGCCCACTCGGGTGGCGGGCGCATCCGTGACCGGCCCTAGCGGGGAAGTGATCGACAGGGGGCCGTCGACACGAAGGGCCGACCACTCATGACGGAAGACGACCGCGGCACCGGACCGCTGTGCCTGGTGACCGGCGCCACGGGCTACATCGGCGGCCGGCTGGTCCCGGAACTGCTGGACGCAGGGCTGCGGGTGCGCTGCCTGGCCCGCACCCCGCAACGGCTGCGCGACCATCCGTGGTCCGGGCGGGCCGAGGTGGTCCGCGGGGACGTGACGGACGCGGATTCCGTCGCGGCCGCCATGCGGGGCGTGGACGTGGCGTACTACCTGGTGCACGCGCTGGGCTCCGGCACGGACTTCGAGGAGACAGACGCACGGGCCGCCCGGATCTTCGGCCGGGCGGCGCGGGCCGCGGGCGTACGGCGCCTCGTCTACCTGGGCGGACTCACCCCGTACGGCGTGCCGGAGCGGGAGCTGTCGCCGCATCTGCGCTCACGTGCCGAGGTCGGGCGGATCCTGCTGGCCTCGGGTGTGCCCACCGCGGTGCTGCGGGCGGCGGTGGTCATCGGCTCGGGTTCGGCCTCGTTCGAGATGCTGCGCTACCTCACCGAGCGGCTGCCCGTGATGGTCACACCGAGCTGGGTGCACACCCGGATCCAGCCGGTCGCGGTACGGGACGTGCTGCGCGCCCTGGTGGGCGCGGCCCGGATGCCGGACGAGGTCAACCGGACCTTCGACATCGGCGGCCCGGACATCCTGACGTACCGGGAGATGATGGTCCGCTACGCCGCCGTCGCGGGCCTGCCGCGCCGGCTCATCCTGCCCGTGCCGGTGCTCACCCCTGGCCTGTCCAGTCACTGGGTCGGGCTGGTGACACCGGTCCCGGCCTCGATCGCGCGGCCGCTCACCGAGTCGCTGCGCCACGAGGTGGTCTGCCGCGAGCACGACATCGCGCGGTACGTGCCGGATCCGCCCGGTCATCCGGTGGGCTTCGACGAGGCGGTCCGGCTCGCCCTGCGCCGGGTGCGCGACGCGGACGTCACCACCCGCTGGTCGTCGGCCTCGCTGCCCGGGGCCCCCAGCGATCCGCTGCCCACCGACCCGGACTGGGCCGGCGGGAGCCTCTACACCGACCACCGGGAGCTGCGGGTGGACGCCCCGCGCGCCTCGCTGTGGCGGGTGATCGAGGGAATCGGCGGGGAAAACGGCTGGTACTCCTTCCCGCCGGCCTGGGCGGTACGGGGGTGGCTGGACCGGTTGGCGGGCGGGGTGGGCCTGCGCCGGGGGCGCCGGGATCCGGCGCGGCTGCGGGTCGGCGACTCGCTGGACTTCTGGCGGGTCGAGGAGATCGAACCGGGGCGGCTGCTCAGGCTGCGGGCGGAGATGCGGCTGCCGGGCACGGCGTGGCTGGAGATGTACGCGGAGACGGACGACGCCGGGCGCACCCTGTTCCGCCAGCGCGCCCTGTTCCATCCGCACGGGCTGCTCGGCCACGCGTACTGGTGGAGCGTCTCGCCCTTCCACGCGGTCGTGTTCGGCGGAATGGCCCGCAACATCGCCCAGGCCGCGCTGGCGGACGCGGCGGCCCGGGCGCAGGAGCCCGATGACGCCGTGGAGCAGGCGCATCCGTCGGGTGCCGCCGCCCGGAAACAGCAGCGACCCCCGTCCTCCCCTCCTCCGGAGCCCCGCCCATGAACGTCTCGGTCGTCCTGTTCACCTCCGATCTTCGGCTGCACGACCACCCGCCGCTGCGCGCGGCCCTCGACGGGTCGCGCCAGGTGGTGCCGCTGTTCGTGCGCGACCGCGCGGTGGCGGCCGCGGGATTCGCCGCGCCCAACCGGCTGGCCTTCCTCGCGGACTGTCTGCGCGACCTCGACGCGGGGCTGCGCGAGCGGGGCGGCCGGCTGGTGGTGCGGTCCGGGGACCCGGTGGAGGAGGTGTGCCGGGTGGCCGCCGAGGCGGACGCCGACGAGGTCCATGTCGCGGCGGACGTGAGCGCGTACGCACAGCGCCGGGAGGAGCGGCTGCGGCGCGCCCTCGACGCCGAGGGGGTCCGGCTGCATGTGCACGGGACGGTGACGACCGTGGTCGATCCCGGTGTGCTGGCCCCGGGCTCCTCGGACCACTTCGCCGTCTTCACGCCCTACTTCCGGCACTGGTCGCAGCACCGCCTGCGGGACGCGCTCGGCGCGCCCCGGAAGGTGACTGTGCCCGAGGGAGTGGGCTCGGAGGAGCTGCCCGAGCGCAAGGCCCTGTCCGGTCTGTCGCCGGCCCTGGCCGCGGGCGGCGAGACCGAGGGCCGCGGCCGGCTCGCCGCCTGGCTGCGCTCCGGCATCGCGGCGTACGAGGACCGGCACGACGACCTGGCCGGGGACGCGACCTCCCGGCTCTCCCCGCACCTCCACTTCGGCACCCTCTCCCCCGTCGAGCTCGTGCACCGGGCGCGCGCGGCGGGCGGCCCGGGCGCGGAGGCGTTCGTACGGCAGGTCGCCTGGCGCGACTTCCACCGCCAGGTGCTGGCGGCCCGGCCGGACGCGGCGTCCGCCGACTACCGCACCAAGCACGACCGCTGGCGTTCGGAGCGGACGGCCGGCGAGGACGTGGCGGCCTGGCGGGAGGGCCGTACCGGCTATCCGGTGGTGGACGCGGCGATGCGGCAGCTGCGGCACGAGGGCTGGATGCACAACCGGGGCCGGCTGCTGACGGCGAGTTTCCTCACCAAGACGCTGTACGTCGACTGGCGCGTGGGCGCCAGGCACTTCCTGGATCTGCTGGTGGACGGGGACGTGGCGAACAACCAGCTCAACTGGCAGTGGATGGCCGGCACGGGCACCGACTCCCGGCCCAACCGGGTCCTCAACCCCGTCACCCAGGCGAAGCGGTACGACCCGGAGGGCGGGTACGTGCGGCGCTGGGTGCCGGAGCTGGCCGGGGTGGCGGGCGCGGCGGTGCACGAGCCGTGGAAGCTGCGCGGTCCGGACCGGGCGGCGCTCGACTACCCGGAACCGGTGGTCGGCCTCGCCGAGGGGCTGGCCCGCTTCAAACGGGCGCGCGGACGGGACTGAGGGACCCGGCCGCTACTACCCTCGGCTACTCAGCCCAACAGGCTGTCACATGCGAGGAGTTGAGTGTGGTCGTACAGGACGCGCAGGACACGGCCAAGCGGCTGCGGGCGATCGGCGACGAACTGGCGGACCGGTTCTACGAGCGGGACGACGTGGTGCGGACGCTGGTGGTGACGCTGCTGGCCGGACAGCACTCGTTGGTGCTCGGCCCGCCCGGCACGGCGAAGTCCGAGATGGCGCGGGAGCTCACGGGCCGGGTCGAGGGGGCGTCGTACTGGGAGATCCTCCTGTCGAAGTTCACCGCGCCGACGCGGATGTTCGGTCCCATCGACGTCGCCGCGCTGGCCCGGGGCGAGTACCGCCAGGTCTACGACGGGCGGGCCACGACCGCGCACGTCGCGTTCATCGACGAGATCTTCAAGTGCTCCACGGCGGCACTGAACGAGACACTGGGCTTCCTCAACGAGCGGATCTACCACCCCGAGAACGGCGGCGAGCCGATCCGCTGCCCCCTGATCGGGGCCATCACGGCGAGCAACGAACTGCCCGCCGGAGAGGATTCGGCCGCGATCTACGACCGGCTGCTGGTGCGGATCGAGGTCGGGTACCTGGCCGACCCGTCGAACTTCGCCGCGCTGGTCCGCTCCGCCGTCAGCCGCCCGGCGGCGCCGAGCCGGACCACCGTCGAGCTGGCCGCGCTGCAGCACGCCGTGGGCGACGCCGTCCCGGCCGTGGAGGTCCCCGACCTGATCGTCGACGCGGTGTGCACGCTCCGGGCCGCGCTGCGCCGCAGGGAACTCGTCGCCTCCGACCGCCGCTGGCGGCAGGCGGTGCGCCTGCTCCAGGCGTCCGCGTACCTCGACGGCCGGCCGGCGGTCGCCGAGACCGACCTGTCGGTGCTGACCCACGTGCTGTGGGACTCCCCCGCCGAGCGACCGACCGTCGAGCGCGAGGTGCTGCACCTGGTCAACCCCGACGCCAAGGAGGCGCTCGACCTCGCCGACGCCATCGACGAGCTGGAGGCCCAGCTCGACGCCATGGCCGGTCAGTCCCGCGAGGCGCTGAGCGAATGGGTCATCAAGAAGGCCCACAACAAGCTCGCCATGGCGGGGAAGCGGCTGGAGCAGCTGCGCGCCGAGGCGGCGGGCGCCGGCCGCTCCACCACCGCGATCGACCGGGTCACCGGCCGCCAGCGCGCGGTCCGCGCCCGCGTTCTCACCGAGGCCCTCGGCGTGGACGCGAGCACGGTGCAGGCCCAGCTCTGACCGCGGGGGATCGAGGAATCGGGACCATGGACAGAAGGACAGTGGAGGGGACGGCCGTGGACGGGACACCGGGCAGCCGGCTCGACGAGCTGGCGAGCCGGGCCGGGAAGTGGCTGGGCATGTCCGCCGCCGCTCCCGAGCGGCACACCGCGGCCGTGGTCGCGGACCGGTTCGAACGGATCACCTGGCATGACACCTACGAGCAGTCGGCCGGGCTGCGCGAGCTGGCCGAGGAGCTGAACGAGCGCCACGACCACACCACCGACCTTCTGACCGACGCGTTCCTCGCCGCCTACAAGGTCGCCCCGCGGTTGCGCGAGCGCGCGCAGATGGCCCCCTCCCGGCTGGTCAACCACCAGGTCGTCACCGCGCTGGTCGAGTCGCCGGAGTTCGCCGAGCTGCGCCGGGAGACGGCCGGGGACCCCTACGCCGCCGCCATGGCCGTACTGGCCCAGGCCGCCGCGCTGCGCCGGCTGCTGGAGCACTGCCGGGCTGCCCAGGAACACGCCGAACAGGCGAACCGGGCACGGCGGAACGCCGAAGACGCGGCCGCCTTCGTGGGCGAGGCGCTCCAGCGGGCCGCCGACACGGAGGACGGGGACGGCACGGTGCCGTCCCCGGCAGCCGACGCCGTCCTTCAGGCGATCGAGGCCGCCGAAGCCGCCGAGGCCGCCGCGGGGCAGGCCGCCCGGGACGCCGCGCGGGCCCTCGCGGCGGCGGCCCCCGGTATCGGTGCCGCCGCGCGGAGCGCGGTGGCGGGCGCCGCCCGGGCCACCCGGAACGAGGCCGCGCTGATGCGGGCGTGGGGCGTCGGTGCGGGCGAACTGGAGCGGATGCCGTTCGACCGGCGCGCACGGCTCGCCGAGCGGCTGCGAACCGGCCGGCTCGCCCGGTGGGCCGAACTGATCGGCCGCTTCCGGCAGATGGCCGACGGTGAGCGCGCCCGCAGGATGGAGAACGCCGCCGGGGAGCTGGTCGGCGTCACGCTCGGCAACGACCTCTCCCGCGTCATCCCCTCCGAGCTGGCGGGCCTCGGTCTGCCCGAGCTGCGCGCGGTGTTCGCCGCGCGCTACGCCGCCGGGGAGCTGATGCTCTACGACAGCCAGGGCGAGCAGACCACGGGGCAGGGCGCCGTCATCGCGTGCGTGGACACCTCGCACTCCATGTACGAGGCGGGGCCCGGCGGAGTCACCCGGGAGGCGTGGGCCAAGGCGTGCGCCCTGGCCCTGCTGGACCAGGCCCGCCGCGCGGGGCGCGACTTCGTCGGCATCCTGTTCTCCGCCGCCGACAAGGTCCAGGTCTTCCGCTTCCCGGCCGACCGGCCCGCGGGCACCGCCCGGGTCCTCGACTTCGCGGAGACCTTCCTCGGCGGCGGCACCAGCTACCAGCGGCCGCTGACCGTGGCCCGGGAACTTCTGGAGGAGGAGTTCGACGACGCGGCCCGCGCGCGCGGCGACATCGTGCTGATCACCGACGACGAATGCGACGTCACCGGGGAATGGATGCGCGACTGGAACCAGGCCAAGCACCTGCTGGGCTTCCGGGTGTTCGGAGTGGCCGTCGGCGCCCCGGGTGCCGCCGAGGCGGGCTCGGTCCTGGAGTCCCTGTGCGACAACCTCCGCTCCATCGAGGACCTCACCGACGTGCACGCCGCCGCCGACCTCTTCCGCCTGATCTGACCCGGTCTCCGCTGCGGCCCGCGGTGTTCACGTCGTGCCGTACGCCCCGGCCAGCGTCTCCAGGGCGTCCCCGAGTCCCGTGGGCCGGGGCAGGCCGGGGGCGGGGCGGCCGGCCCAGCCGGGGCCGCCGAGCACCACGGCCGGGGTGCGGCGGGCGCCCCTGACGCCCCAGCCGGTGGCCGCGACATGCCGGGCGAGGGGCAGGCTCGCGGTGGAACGGGCCTGGGCCCACAGCACGACGGCGGCCGGGCCGAGCCGCTGGACGGCCGCGGTGAGCGCCTCCGCGGGCACGGCGGCACCGAACATCCGCGTGGGCACGCCGAGTTCGCCGAGTCCCGCGTTCAGCGCCTCCAGCGGCAGGGTGTGCTGCTCGCCCGGCACGCAGGCCAGCAGGACCGGCCCCGGCCCGCCCGCGACGGCCTGCGGCACGACGGTCGGGGTGGAGGCGCGCAGGGCGGTGGAGACATGCCAGGACAGCAGGTGTTCGACCTCGACGTACCGGTCGCCGGACGAGGCCCACTTGCGTCCCACCGCGTGCAGCGTCGGCACCATCACCTCGTGCCACGCGGCGGTCAGACCGTGCCGTGCGACGGCCGCGGTCAGCTGCTCGGCGACGGCCGGCGCGTCGAGCCGTACGGCGGCGCGGGCCAGGCCCCGGCACTCCTGGCGGACGTCTCCGCCCAGCGGAAGCGAGCCGGCGGCCCGGGAGCGTGCCCCCGGCCCGGTGGCCGGTGGTTCGCCGGTCCCCTCCCGCGCGGCGCGGGCGGCCTCGGCGGGCGGCACCCCGGCCGAGGTCAGCCGGCACATCGCCTCCAGCACTGCCACGTCGCCCGGCCGCCAGCGGCGGTGCCGGCCGTGTCCGCGCACGGCGGGCCCGATGCCGTAGCGCCGGTCCCAGGACCGGAGGGTGGTCGGTGCCACACCCAGCCGACGGGCCAGGGCGCCGGTGGTCAGGCCGGTGTCGTCGAACGCCGCGGACTCGCTCATGGGTCGACGATACGACGCAGAAACGACGCATGTTGAGTCGTTCCGTGCGCCGCTCGCAGGATGACGGGACGGGGCAGCCCCCGCCCCCAGGGCCGTCGCGCACGTGAGGAGTCGTCGCCATGAGCCGCCAGCCGACCGCCGGCACCGTCACCGCCCTGCCGCCCGCCCCCTCCCGCGGCCGCTCCCCCGCCCCCGGCGAGGCGCTCCCCGACGAGGAGATCGCCCGGGGGCTGGTCGCGGGCGACGAGGCGTGTCTGGCCGCCGCCTACCGTCGCTGGTCCGCCCTGGTGCACACGCTCGCCCGGCGGTCTCTCGGGGACGCGAGCGAGGCGGAGGACGTCAGCCAGCAGGTGTTCCTCGGCGTGTGGCGCGGGCGGGCGGGGTACCGGCCCGAGCGCGGCGGCCTGGCGGGGTGGATCGTGGGCATCACCCGGCGCAGGATCGCCGACACGCTGGCCGCGCGTTCCCGCCGCCTCCGTCTCGCCACCGCCGCCGGGTCGGCCCTGGCCCTGGCCGACCCGGACCGCGACCGCCCCGAGGCCGCCCTCGACCGCGTCCTGGTCCGCGGCGGACTCGCCCGGCTCCCGGCTCCGCAGCAGCGGGTGCTGCGGCTCGCCTTCTACGAGGACCTCACCCAGACCCAGATCGCGGAACGCACCGGCTGGCCCCTGGGCACGGTCAAGAGCCACGCCCGGCGCGGCCTGCGGCGGCTGCGGGGCTTCCTGGAAACGGCCGCGGGCGACGGCGACGACGCGGACGCCACCCTCTCGAGTCCCTCCCGAGTCTCTTTCGACGCACAAACGGTGCGGACTGCTCACGGACATCACGCTCAACCCCTACACATAAAGAGCAAATAAGCGCAGAATGACCCTGCGCGGCGCTTACCGCACACCGCACAGAGCACACCAAGCGGTCAGGCCTGCAAGTCAAAGGAGACGAGTGATGGCCGACGTCTCGCACGGCAGAAGTGACATATCGACCCACCCCGACGTATCCGAGATGCGGGCGCGCTACGACCGCATGCTCGGCGGTCGCGACGTGGCGCTCGTGGACGGACCGGTGTTCCTGCTCGGTCTGTACTGCGCCGTGTCCCCGTGGATACTCCACTACACCACCAGCCAGCCCGCCCTCATGACCCACAATCTGATCGTCGGCATCGCGATCGGCCTGCTGGCTCTCGGGTTCACGGCCGCTCCGGCCCGCATGTACGGCCTGAGCTGGGCCATGTGCGCCCTCGGCATCTGGATGATCGTCGCGCCCTGGATCGTCGGGGACAGCCCGGACGCCGGCGTCGCGGTCAACAACATCATCATCGGCGCCCTGGCCATCCTGCTGGGCGCGCTGTGCGCCTTCACCGCGGCGAAGAGCGCCTCGAAGCCCTGACCCACCGCACCCGGAAAGAGCCGAGGCCGGCCCGTGCCCACGGGCCGGCCTCGGCGCGTCCGGAGCCGGCGACCGCGGTCCGGCCCGCCGGACACACCCGGCGGGAACCGCGTTCGGCCTGATGCAGGCGATGAGAATCAGCCATGGAGCCATCGGGGCGGGCAGCTCGTTCTTCCCGGACGAGGGCGGGTCCCTCCGGGCAGCGTCGCCGGGCCGCACGGTCCGGCGGCCTCGATCCCCCGCCGGCCTCGCCGGGCGCCGCGCCCGCGGGCCGTGTGCCGCCGCCGCTCGGCGGTGAGATGCCCTTCAGTGCCGTTGCGGCGCCTCCGCTTCCGTATGCCCGCGGAGTCCCGCCCCGACCGGTCACGGCCGCGGCTCCCTGCCGTTCGGGGCAGCCGCCTGCCCCTTCGGGCAACCATCGCCGGGAGCGCGCCCAACACGCCCTGACCAGCGGGTACTTCATGTGATGGGGGCCTCGGACCGGCATGTCTCCGATCACCGACCATGACTTGTTCGCGCTGCTTGACCGGCGGCCGCACCAGCTGTGACCGTTCTGGATGTGCCACATCCGGACCTGCGTTCCGCATTCCGGATTCCACTCCTGTCGGGAGGTTCGATGGAAATACAGCACACCACCGAGTCCAACAGCGATCTGGGCGAGCTGACCATGATCGAGATGGATGAACTGCAGGTCGGTGGATCCCCGACCGCCTACAGCTACCACGCGAAGAACGTCGACCGCTCGTCCGGGACGCCGGCGAGCTGACGCTCTCGAACTGCCCGATCGGGAAGGGGCTCACCGAGTGCGGATCGGGAATCGGATCCCTACCACGTGAGCCCCTGCGCTCTCCCCGTCATCGCAGATCGCTCCCCTGCCGCAGCAGGTCACGCTCGAACGGTCACCTCACCCATCCGGAGCAGGGACGGAACGTATGGATCTGCTGCTGGTCTTTCCGCCGCTCTCGGAAGCGACACTGTTCCCCTACCTGAGTCTGCCCTATCTCGCCGGGCACGTCCGGCGGGCCGGCTACAGCGCCGGCCAGGCCGATCTGAATCTTGAACTCGTCCATCGTCTGCTCGACCGCCCGACGCTGGAGGACCAGGCCCGCGCGCTGCACACGGCATCCGATCTGCCCTCCTGGTACCGGGCGGCCGCGGCCGACGTCTGCGCACGGCACCTGGACGAGATCAAGGGCTTCGTACGAGAGAAGGCACCCTCCCCCGTGCTCGGAGGAGTGCGCGCGGTGCGGCTGGCCAGGCAGGCCGCGCGGCTTCCCCTCGAGAAGTCCGCCCTGTCGCGCGTCTGGGACGACCTGCGGTCCCTGGACCGCGCCATGCTCCATCTGGCCGGTCTGCCGAAGGAGTCCCTCGACTTCGCGACCCGGGCTCTGTACGACCTCCTGGAGGAAACACTCGACCGCGGTGCGCCGCAAGCGGTCGGCCTGTCCTTGGCCTTCTTCAGCCAGTTGCCGCCGGCGCTGCTCATCGCCCAGTGGATACGACGTCTTCGGCCGGGTACCCCCATATGCCTGGGCGGCCAGCAGGTCATGCTGCGTCACGACGAACTGGCCGCCATGGAATCGGTCCGCTCGAGCGTGGACGCGCTGTGCACCACCGCGGGGGAAGAACCCCTGGAACGGTGGCTGGCTCACCTCGCGGGTGCCGCGCCACGCTCCGACGTACCGGGCATGCGCTGGCTCACGCCGTCGGGCGCCACGATGCCCGCCCGGCCGCCCGCCCTGCACTTCAGGGACCTCGGCGCTCCGGACTACGACGGCTTGAAAGTGCGCTCCTACCTCAATGACATCGTTGTTGTGTCGGTGGTGTCCTGTGTGGGTTGCTACTGGGGCCGCTGCGTGTTCTGTTCCTACGGCAACCGTTCCCTCGAACGGGGCTCGTACCAGCAGGCCTCGCCCGAGCAGTTGGCGAGCACGATCCAGAGCATCGTGCAGACCACGGGCATCGATTTCGTCACCGTCGTGGACGAGAACACGAACCTGCGGCTGCTCGTCCAAGCCATGCGCCTGGTGCGGGACAGCGGCCTGCGGGTCCGCTTCAACACGCGCAACCGGCTCGAACCGGTCCTCCTGGACCCCGGCTTCTGCCGGGAGTTGGCGGATCTGGGCTGCGAGGGCATGGCCGTCGGTTACGAGGGAACCTCGCAACGCATCCTGGACAAGCTGGACAAGGGCGTGCGTGCGCTCGACTTCCAGCGCATCCTCGACAACCTCGCGGCGGTCGACATACAGGTCAACTTCTCGGTGATGGGGGGCCTGCTGGACGAGACGGCCGAGGAGGCCGCCGAGTCCCTGGGCTTCCTCGAACGCAACCGGGGCAGGTTCGCCATCGACGTCCTGGAGCTCATGGTCGTCGAACCCGGTACCCGCCTCGCCGCCGACCCCGGCCTCCACGGACTGGTCCTCGGGGCATCCGGGTCACTGGCGGACAACCGGGAACTCAACTACCTCGGCGGCAGAGTCGGCCGGCCGCACGCGGTCCCCGGCGGGGCCGGGCGGCCGGAGGCGCTGCAACGACTGAGAAAAGTAAGGCACATGGGATCCGCGCCGCAGCCCCCGGCAGCGCCACGGCTCCCCGCGGAACGAAGCGCGCCGACCGAGCCGGCCGTCCTGTTCCCACAGTCCTGGGTGCGTGTCGTTCCCAAGCGTCTCAGCCCGGACACCGGTTCGCTGCTCCTGGCCGACCTCGTCCGGGAGCAGGTCTACTCCCTGCCGGACGAACACGTGGTGTGCGACCCCGAACCGGGGGGTCCGCTGATCGCCCTGAGCCCGCACGGCCGGCGTCTGCTCGACAAACTCCGCATCGCAGAAGCCGGCCGGATCTGAAGGAGCCCCGAGTGCACATCACGCTCGTCAACATGCCCTGGGCGTCGATCGACTTCCCCTCACTCGCCCTCGGCATACTCAAGCGCCGTGTCGCGGACGAGTTCGAGGACAGCCGGGTCGACGTCGTCCACGCCAACCTCGACTTTCTGGACTGGATCACCGAGCGCGCGGGACTGACGCGGGCGGAGTACGAGTTCTGCTGGAGTTCGTACTTCACGGGGTACAGCGAGTGGATCTTCTCCTCCGCTCTCTACGACGACCCTTACTGGCGCAACTCCGAGTTCGCCGATCTGGTCCTCGGGACCGTTCCCGAGCCGATGCTCGCCAAGGGCAGGGTGCTGCACGCCCTGGCACCCGAGTACGTGGCCTACCTCGTCGGAAGGATCATCGCCGACGGTCCGGACGTCGTCGCCTTCTCGACGACCTTCGCCCAGAACAGCGCGGTGCTGGCCGCGGCCCGGCTGGTGAAGAGACTCGCGCCGCACATCACGGTGGTGCTCGGCGGAGGGAACTGCGACGGTCCCCAGGGCGCCGCGCTGCACAGGGGATTCCCCTTCGTCGACTTCGTCTGCCGCGGTGAGGGCGAGGTCGCCTTCACCCGGCTCCTGGCCTGTGTCCGGGACGGGGCCGATCCCTCCGGCATCCCCGGCCTGTGCTGGCGGGACGCGCAGGGGACGTCGCACGCCAACCCGATGAGTGCGGCCCCGCTGCCACCGTCGGCGTTGGTCACGCCGGACTACACGGACTACTTCGAGCAGCACGCGGCGTCACGGGCCGGATCCCTGGCCGAACCCCACCTGGTGGTGGAGAGTTCGCGCGGCTGCTGGTGGGGCCAGAAGCACCACTGCACGTTCTGCGGTCTCAACGGCTCCTTCATGGAGTTCCGCAGCAAGAGCCCCGACCGGTTCGTGGACGAACTCCTCGAGATGTCCGAACGCCATCGCGTACTGAATGTGGCCGTGGCGGACAACATCCTCGACATGGCGTACCTGAGATCGGCCGTCCCCAGGCTCGTCGAGGCGGGGTACGACCTGCGGATCAGCTACGAGATCAAGTCCAACATGCGCCGTGAACAGCTCGCGTCGCTGATCGAGGCAGGCATCCACTATGTGCAGCCCGGCATCGAAAGCCTCAGCGGCCGGGTGCTGGGGCTGATGGACAAGGGGGTGACCGGGTGCCAGAACGTCCGCATGCTGCGCGACGCCCAGTCGGTCGGCCTGGGAGTCGTGTGGAACTACCTGTTCGGATTCCCCGGGGAGACGGAGGAGGACTACGACTCCGTGATCCGCCAACTCCCCGCCCTCCAGCACCTCACGCCGCCGGACGGTGCCACACGCATCGCCATCGAACGCTTCAGCCCCTACTTCAACCGGCCGGAACTCGGTTTCGGCGACCTCCGGCCGGCGGCCCACTATGCGGTGATCTACGACCTTCCGGAACGGGACCTCCATGACATGGCGTACGTCTTCGACGCCGCGCACCAAGGGATCTCGGCGGTCTTCGCGGAACGCCTTCAGAAGGCGGTCGACACCTGGCGCGGCTCGTACGCCCACGGGCGGCTGACCCAGTGCGACCTGGGCGACAGCGTCGTACTCGCCAACACCCGGCCGGGATTCGACTGGCGGAGCATGTGTATCGAGGGCTGGGAGCTCTCCGCGTTCCGTCTGCTGGAGAACCCGCACACACCGCAGGTGCTCACCCGGAAGCTGCACGCGGAGGGCCACGCCGTCACCGACGAGGACGTCTGCCGGCTCATCGACCGCTGGCGGGCACACGGGGTGCTGTTCGAGGACGGAGGCCAGATCGTCCATGTGGTTCCCGTGGCCGCGAACCAGGATCTGCTGCGCTGGGTCACCGCCGAGAACGCTCCGGCCCTCGTGCCCGCGTTGTTGGCCGACGACGTGCCCCGGGGCACGTCCGGGGACACGTCCGGCTTGCGGTGCTGGCGCGAACGGGACTCGGAGGTCTGCGGGACGAGCCGTATGCGGCTCGCCGACGTGCCCTACGACCCGGTGCCCGCACGCACCCTGTCACGGCTGGCCGAGCTGGACGTCCAGCATGTCGCCCTCCCCGGACCCGTGCTTCTCCCGCACGGCCCTGACGACGACGCGGAGAACGCGGTCAGGGCTCTCGCCCACGTCCGGGAGATGACGGGACACGGCATATCGGTCGACTGGGACGTCGACCTCGGCCCGGACACCGAGCGGTGGCGCCTGTTCAGTCACCTCCATCCTCCGCGCACCGTGGCCGGTCCCGGTGGAGACGCCATCGCGGAGCAGTGGCGGGCCGCGTTCCACACGAACAAGTGCGGCTACCGCAGGGGCAAGGGCTTCATCGAGATCAATGACCACCGGCACGGAGCGCAACGGCGGATCGTCATGGGCAATCCGAACGAGGGGAAACTCTCCGCACTCCTGGCCGGCGCGCCGGTCGCCGACTTCCGGCCGGAGGAGATCGCGGGGTTCCTGAGGGCGGGCCTCGTACACCGCGCGGGTTCCCTGCTGTGGTGGCTGCCCTCGCGCATCCGTCGCTGGCCAGGAGTGGTCTGACATCGGAAGGCGACTGCTCATGGACGACAGGGAAGCCACACCACCGCTGCGGTCCCTCACCTCGCACGAGTGGGACCACACCTACGCCTCGTCACCAGCCCACTGGGACGAGGAACCCCATCCCGTGCTGGGCGGACTCCTGGCGGAGCACGCCCCTGCGCCGCGGAGGGTACTGGATGTCGGCTGCGGCCTGGGTGCCACCGCACGGTGGCTCGCCGAACGGGGCTACACAGTGACGGCCTGCGACTTCTCCGCACACGCGGTCGCCGAGGCGGACCGCCGCACCGCCCCGGAGGCAGGTGTCCGGTACGAGGTCGCGGACATCACCCGGCCTGGGACTGTGGACGTCTTCCCGGTGGTCCTGGACCGCGGCGTTCTGCACACCTGCCCGACCGATCGCGAGCGCCGCGCGTTCGCGGCGGGGATGGCCCGCGCCTGCGGTCCCGGCGGTCTGTGGCTGCACGTCGGGGCCGCGGCCCCGGATCCGGAGACGGCTCTCGACCAGACGTACGGTCCCTCCTGGACGACCGAGGAGACGTTCCTGAAGGCGGTGTCCCCCTGGTTCACCGTCGTCCGTCTGACGATGGCCGACTTCGGCCGCCGGGCGGGCATCACGGACTGGCCGGCCCGGTATGCCGTACTGCGCCGCGTCGACCACTCCCATCCCTGAGGGAAGGCCGACGGCCGGGGCTGAGCGGGCAGCCCCGGCCGTCGGCGTTCCTGTTCGTCAG
This sequence comes from Streptomyces sp. NPDC002588, assembly GCF_040295925.1. NCBI lineage: Bacteria > Bacillati > Actinomycetota > Actinomycetes > Kitasatosporales > Streptomycetaceae > Streptomyces > Streptomyces sp. NPDC002588. The sequence goes on along the minus strand of NZ_JBEOWF010000023.1, from coordinate 48,711 downwards.
CTGACGTTGAGCGCGGTGTCGTCGATCACGAACGACGTCTGGAGGGTGGACCCCTCCGTGCCGGTGAACTTGAGGGTCACCGTCTGCCCCGCGTAGCTCGCCAGGCTGAAGCTGCGCTGGGTGTAGCCGCTGGCGGCGTTGAGGTTGGAGTAGGTCGCCAGCGTGCTCAGGACGGTGCCGGAGCTGTTGAGGACCTGAACCTTGAGGGTGTCGTAGGCCGTGCTGGTGGTCGTCTCCGCCGTGTCGATGTGCAGATAGAAGCTGAGGGCGGCGGTGGTGCAGCCGGACGGGATGGTCACCGACTGCGAGAGCGTGTCGGTGGTCGCGGTGCCGTAGCCGTCCAGCCAGGCGTAGTAGGAGCCCGAACGGGCCGACTGGCTGCTGGAGTTGGTGATGACGCCGCTGGTGGCGCTCCAGGTGGTGGCGCCGGACTCGAAGCCGTTGTTGCCGAGGAGCTGGGTGGCGGTGCAGGTGCCGCCGTCGTCACCGCCCCCGTCGTCACCGCCGCCGCTGCCGCTCGCGCCGGCGAGCCACTCGGTGCCGTTCAGGGCGAGGGCGGCGTTGGTGGCCCCGGTGTCGTTCCAGCCGTCGTAGAGCGTGTTGCCGGACTGGCCGGTGCCGTCGTCGATGGGCGAACTGTCACCCCAGAAGGCGACCCGGCCGCTGCCGAAGGTGCTGGTGGCGAAGAAGGCGCCGGTGTTGCCGGAGTAACCGCTGCGGTAGAGCAGGCCCTTGACGCTGGAGTTGTCGGCGGGCTTGAGGGTGGCGGTGGTGCCGCTGGCGATGAGGCTCTTGGTGACGGTGCCGAAGGAGCCGTGCAGCACGGGGTCGGTGCTGTCGCTGATGGCGGCCGGGTAGCCGGAGCTGATGCTGAGGGTGTCGACCGAGAAGCCGAACGGGTCGGTGGAGTCGACGCTGTTGTTCGTCATCAGGTCGTTGAAGATCTCGACGGCGTCATAGCCGTCGTTGTTGCGGTCGGCGCCGGTGTGGTCGGAGATCATGAACAGACCGCCGCCGTTCTTCACGAAGTTCATGATCGCCGTCTTCTCGGCGGTGGTGAACAGCGTGTTGGGCTCCGGCAGGACCAGCGTGTCGAAGTTCGACAGGTCGGTCGTCGACGAGCCGCCGTAGGTGAGGGCGCTCGTCGCGGTCTTGATGCTGTAGTCGCCCGTCTTCTGCAGGGCGACGCCCCAGGACGACAGCGCGCCGGTCCAGTCCGTCTCCGAGGACGGGGAGGAGTCCTCGGACAGCGGGTCGGGCTTGCTGGTAGAGACGATCCAGTCGGCGTTGCCGGCCTCCTCGGCGTGGCCGTCGTCGAACAGGATGCGGTGGGGGGTGGCCGCCGCGGCGGGCGTGGCGGTGGCACTGACCTGGAGCGCGGCAGCGGTGACGAGCAGTCCGAAGCCGGCCAGGACGGTGGTGACCTTACGGCGGGATCTCTGTGATCCGGGCATCCGGCGTACCTCCGTGAGGGGGTGGGGAAACGAGGGTGCGGGCGCCAATCTGCGCGCGTAGACCCGGAATTGAAGGGTTCTACACGCGTGGAACGATTGAAAGGTACATGGCATGGCGGTGCAATGAACATCAAGCACGGGCAATAACGCGAACGATTCCGTCGGCAATCTCCCGCCCGGGAAGCGGAACGGAGTGCGCCACCCCGCAGCGGGCACAAGCAGAGCAACGAGGTCTCGCTAGAGGAGGGGCGGAGATGGAGATCGGCGGCATCATCAGTGCCATATTCATCGGCATCGTCATCGGCGTCCTGGGCCGGCTCGTGGTCCCGGGCCGTCAGCGCATCGGCGTGCTGTGGACGATCCTGGTCGGCATCGTGGCCGCGCTGATCGGCTCGGCGATCGCCGCCGGCCTGGGCGTGGCCGACACCAAGGGCGTCGACTGGGTCGAGTGGCTCATCCAGATCGCGCTGGCCGCGGTCGGTGTGACGGCTCTGGACCGGGCCAAGGCCCGGCGCTGAGCGTTTCCGGGCCGGCACGTCCTGCGACGTGTCCGGCCCGGTCCGAGGCGTGGTGCGGGGCGGGGTGCGACGAGGGTGGTCACGGCCTGTAAACGTAAGGCGTGGTCGTGCCCAGTGGCGCGAAACCGAGCCGCTCCAGGATGGGGCGGCTCTGGTCGGAGGCGTCGACCTGAAGGTAGCGGTAGCCGCGCTCGGCGGCGATACGGGCCCGGTGGGCGACCAGGGCGCGGTAGATTCCGCGGCCGCGCCAGGCCGGGGCGGTGCCGCCGCCCCAGAGTCCGGCGAAGCTCGTGCCCGGAATCAGCTCCATGCGGGCCGAACTCACCGGCTCGTCCCCGGCGAGAACGACCACGGCCACGATCGTCTCCGGGGCGGCCGCGAGCCGGGCGAGCACGAGATCCCGCAGCCACGATCCGTCGCGGCCGAACGCCTTCGCGTTGGCCTCGACCATCAGCTCGACCCCCGCCCGGTCGGTCACCGGCACGATGCGCAGCCCCTCCGGCGGCGCGGCGTCGACCAACTGGTCGCTCGTCTCGCCGATCATCAGGGTCTCCTCCGGCTCGGCCTCGAACCCGGCGTCCGTCAGCCGTTGTCCGAGGTCGCCGGGCCGGTCGTGGCTGTACTTCTTCCACTCGAACTCCCGGCCGAGCCCGCCGAAGAAGGCGACCTGCTCGGCTATCGCCGCGTCGGCGCTGCCGGCGTCGAGGTCCGACCACAGCACGCCGTTCCACCCGCCCTCACCGCCGACATGGCGCACCACGCCACCGGTCCGCTCGACACGGGAGTCGGAGCTCTCGGGGCGGGCGCCTTCGCGCATGTCCCGGTCGTACAGGGCGAGTACCGCGGCATGATCCATGCGTCCACTCCACCACCGCGCCGCCGCCCCCACAACGGAATTACCGCGCGCGACCGCAGGTCCCCCGTCCGGCGGGGGCCTGCGGATCCTCGCGGCCGCCGGTTCAGCGCTCCGCGCGCGGGCGGAACCTGCGGTAGAGCACCACTCCGCCCAGCACCATGGCCGTGCTGCCGGCGAAGGCCGACAGGGTCGTGCCCGCGCCTGTGTGGGCCAGCGACGACATGGGGTGGGCCATGGGCCGGGACGCGACCGGGGTCCGGAGCGTCGTGGCGGGCGGGGTGGTCTGCGGGACGGTCCGCGGGCCGGGGTGCTGGGGCTCGGGCTCGGGGGCCGACGGATGGTTCCTCGGCGGCTCGGGTGCGGGCTCGGCGGGACCGGAGGGCTTTCCGCCCGGCGCGTTCACGGACTCGTTGCCGATGGCCGGGTTCGCGATCCCGACGACGTTCACGCTGTTGCCGCTGAGGTTCACCGGGAGCTGGACCGGCAGCTGGAGGCCGTCGCCGGAGACGACACCGGGCGAGCCGGCCGTCTCGCCGTACGCATCGGACCCGCCGTACGCACTGCCCCCGCCGTACGCACCGTCCTCGCTGTGGGTGCCCGACCCGCCGTGGGTGCCCGACCCGCCGTGGGTGCTCGACCCGGCGTGCGTGCTCGACCCACCCCGCGAGGCCGATCCGGCCTGCGTGCTCGACCCGGCACGAGTCGTCGAGCCGGCGTTCGTCGCCGCCGGTCCGCCCCGCGTGGACGAACCACCCCGCGTGCTCGACCCGCCCTTCGCGGTCGACCCGGCGGCCGGTGCGGTCCTCGCGCCTGTGCCCCGGTTCGCGCAGGCGTTGCCCGCGGCCGGGTTCAGCGCGCCCGCCACGTTGACGGTGTTGCCGCACAGGTTGACCGGCAGGTGCACCGGCAACTGGACGCCGTTGCCGGAGACGACACCGGGCGAGCCGGCCTCGATGCCGGCCGCGGAGGAGTCGGCGAACGCCGGCAGCGTCACGGCGGCCATCGCGCCGGAGGCGGCCGCTACAGCGATCACACCGTTTCGGGTAGCCCGTCTCATGGGTTCCCTGCCTTCCAGACATGGTCGCGGGCACTCACCCGCACCGGATAAAACGCGGGCGAACCGGCCGAGTTATGCCCAATCCGTCATTCACCCCATCGGGTGCCCCGCGTCGAACCGTCCCTGCCGCCCGGACCGGCCGCCCGGACCGGGCTCCCCGGGCCGCCCTCCACGGGCACGCGCCCGTCCGGAGGCGAGCCGTCCGACCGCCGCTTATCGTGATCCGAGGCCCGTTTTCCGGTCCGCTGCGGGGGCGTCCCTGGAGGCACTGATGCTGGCCATGCTGTCGACGCGGCCCGGGCGGCGCCGCCGCGCGTTCGCCACGGGCGCCGCCCTGACCGTGCTGGGCGCGGGACTGCCGACCGCCACGGCGGCCGCCGCGGACGGGGAACCCCTCTCCGCCCTGTCCCGGTTCTACGAACAGAAGGTCGTCTGGTCCACCTGCGAGTTCGACGACGTCCCCAAGGACCTCCAGTGCGGCAAGGTGACCGTGCCCCTCGACTACGCGCGCCCCGGGGCCGGCACCCTCGACCTGGCTCTCGCGCGCTATCGGGCCACCGGCGACAAACGGGGCTCGGTGCTGCTGAACTTCGGCGGTCCCGGCGGTGCGGGGGTTCCCCAACTCGCCTACGGCGGCAAGGACTTCATGGAGCTGACCGACGGCTACGACGTGGTCTCCTTCGACCCCCGGGGCATCGGCCGCTCCTCGCCCGTCAGCTGCGGGGACGGGGCGGACGAAGAAGGCCTGGGCGCCCTGGAGGGCGGCTCGGCGTCCGGCGATCCGCGGGCCCTCCTGGCGAAGCTGAAGAAGACGGCCGCCGCCTGCGCCAGGCACTCCGGGCCCGTCCTGCCGTACATCGGCACGGTGAACGCGGCCCGCGACATGGACGTGATACGCCGGGCACTGGGCGACAAGAAACTCAACTTCCTGGGCTTCTCCTACGGCACCCGGCTCGGCGCGGTCTACGCGGCGCAGTTCCCGCACAAGGTGGGCCGGATGGCCCTGGACGGGGTCGACACCCTCACCGAGCCGCTCACGGAACAGGGGCTGGCGGGCGCGCGGGGGCAGCAGGTGGCGCTGGACGACTTCGTCGGCTGGTGCGTGGAGGACATCGCCTGCCCCCTCGGCCAGGATCCGCGCACGGCCCGGGAGGAGGTGGTCCGGCTGGTCCGCTCGCTCGACGAGGATCCGGTGCCGTCCGATCTCGGCCCCGACTTCACCGGCCAGGACCTGGTGAGCGCCCTCGCGCAGGGGCTCTACAGCAAGGAGCTGTGGCCGTCGCTGGAGCGGGCCATCGCCCGGCTCGTCGAGGACGGCGACGTCGGCGGGGTCTCGGACCTCGCGACCGGCGGCATGGTCTTCCCGACACGCGCCCGCGGCTCCGCCGAGCCCTCCCCCAGTCCGTTGACCGACGCGGAGGACGTCCCGCTGGACAACCTGCCGGCGGCGCTGATGGCGGTCAACTGCGCCGACGACCCCGACCGCCCCAGCGCCGAGCGGATCACCGCGAACCTCGAGAACCTGCGGGCCGCCTACGACGCGGCGTCACCGGTCTTCGGGCAGTACCGGCTGACCGAGGTGCTGCTGTGCTACGGCCGCCCCCGCGGCACGGACTACATCCGGGACGAGGTGAAGGACCTGGACACGCCGGACATGCTCCTGGTCGGCACCCGCGGCGACCCGGCGACGCCGTACCGCTGGACCGAGGAGACGGCCGAGCGGCTGGGCGACTCCGCCGTGGTGCTGGACAACAGGAGCGAGGGCCACACCGGCTACGGGACCTCCACCTGCGTACACCGCAAGATCGACGACTTCCTGCTCTACGGCTCGCTGCCGCCGGACGGCAGTTCCTGCGGACCGGACGAGGACGGCCACTGAGTGCGCGGGTACCTGCCCTGGGCGCTCGTCGTCCTGTGCGCGGGCGTGGCGTCGGCCACGGCGTCGGCGGGATCCGCCCTGTGGTGGTGTGCGGCCGGTCCGCTGCTGGTCCTCACCGTCCTGGGCGGACGGGACCTGCTGCAGCGCCGGCGCCCGGTGGTGCGCACCCATCCCCTGGTCGGACGGCTGCGGTACCCGGCGGCCGTCCCGCGCGGCACCCGGCGCGCGGCGGAGGAGGACGGGCACGGGGACGAGTTCTTCGTGCCGTCGATGAACCCCCTCCGGCCGCCCGCGGAGCCGCCGACGGTGCGGGTGGGCGGGCCCGACTGCAGGCTGCCGTACGACATGGCCCTGCTGAACGTGTCCGCGATGAGTTTCGGGGCGCTGTCCGCGCGGGCGGTGCTCGCGCTCGGCCGGGGCGCTGCGCTGGGGCGTTTCGCGCAGGACACCGGGGAGGGCGGCCTGTCGGACCACCATCTGCGCGGCGGCGGGGATCTCGTCTGGGAGATCGGCACGGGCTACTTCGGCTGCCGCACCTGCGACGGGGACTTCGACGCGCGGCAGTTCGCCGACAAGGCGGCGCTGCCCGAGGTGAAGTGCGTGTCGCTGAAGCTCTCGCAGGGTGCCGGTGCGCGCGCCTCGGTGCTGCCGGGGGCGAAGGTGAGCGCCGAGGTCGCCCGGGAGCGGGGCGTCCCGGTGGGTGGGACGGTGGTCTCGCCGCCGTCCCACCGGGTGTTCTCGACCCCGCGTGAGCTGGTGCTGTTCCTCGCCCGGATCCGGGAGCTGGCGGGCGGCAAGCCGACCGGCCTCAAGCTGTGCGTGGGGTCGCGGCGGCAGTTCCTCGCGGTGTGCCGGGCGATGCTCGCGGAAGGCGTGACGCCCGACTTCATCGTGGTGGACGGTTCGGAGGGCGGGACCGGGGCGGGGCCGTCCGGGGCGGCGGACCGCCTCGGGCTGCCGCTCACCGAAGGGCTGATCACCGTGCACAACGCGCTCGTCGGCACCGGCCTCAGGGACCGGATCCGGATCGGGGCGAGCGGCGGGGTGGCGACCGGACCCGACGTCGTCAGGCGGCTCGTCCAGGGCGCCGACTACACCAACGCGGCCCGCGCGATGATGTCCGTGGCCGGCTGCGTCCGGACCCGCCGCTGCCACACCGGCAGCTGCCCGGCCGGCATCGCCACCCACGACCCGTGGCGGACGCGGGGGGTGGACGTCGGCGACACGTCACGGCGCGTCCACCACTACCAGCGGGCGACGGTCCTGGCCGCCGTCCGGATCATGGCGGCGATGGGCGTACCGGAGCCGGCCGGGCTGACCCCGGCCCACCTGCTGCGCCGCACGGACCCCACGACGGTCCGCTCCTACGCCGAGCTCTACGAGTGGCTCGAGCCGGCGGCCCTGCTGAACGGCCCCCCGGCCTCCTGGACCACGGACTGGGCGACGGCGGACCCGGACACCTTCGGCTGAGGGCTGTCGCGCCCGCCGGGGATCACGGGACAGCGCTTAGGGCCCTAAGGCCGGTCCGCGGTCGGGCTCACGAAGGCGGCGATGGCGGCGGTCAGTTCGGCCGGCTTCTCCACGGGCAGCTCGTGGCCGGCGTCCAGGATGCGGACGACGGCGTCCGGGTACGCCTTCGCCATCCGCAGCATCTGCCGCACCGGCAGCTGGATGTCGTGGTAGCCGTGGATCATCAGGGTGGGGGTCTGGATCTCGCCGACCCGGTCCAGGACGTCGAAGGCCCGCATGGCGCCGTACAGCGTCATGACGACCTCGCGCGGGGTGTCGGCGGAGGACCTGACGTACGCGCGGATCTCGTCCTTCGGGTATCCGGGGGCGAAGGCGCGCTGGATGTTGGCGGCGACGAACAGCTTGAAGGGGACGAGGGTGGAGACGGCCATCAGCAGGCCGCGGCCCCGGCTGAAGGCCATCCGCGCGATGGAGTTCACCAGGACCAGGCGTTCGACCCGCTCGGGGTGGGACAGGGCGACGGTCTGCGCGATCATCCCGCCCATCGAGTGGCCGACCAGCACGCACCGCTCGATCTTCAGGTGGTCCAGCAGGGCGAGGAGGTCCTTCGCGAGTTCTTCGACGGTCTTCACGCCCGCCCCGTCGCTCTCGCCGTGCCCCCGCAGGTCGAACCGGACCACCCGGCGCTCCGCGGCGAAGTGGGCGAGCTGGTGGTCCCAGCGGCGCCGGTTCGCGGTCCAGCCGTGCACGAACACCAGGGGCACCCCGCCGCCGCCGCGCGGGCCCTCGTCGTCGTACGTCAGTCTCGCGCCGTCGACTTCGAGCTGCGGCATGGTGCCTCCTGCGGTGCGGTCCCGGTTACTGACGCGTACGGTAACCGGCGACCGGGGCCGCCGTCACCGTCTCACGCCGAGACGGCCACCAGCGGGACCGGCAGGGGGACCGGCGGCACACCCGGAGCCGTTTGCGCGCATTACCCCGAATGCCCCATACGCGAATCGGTCCTATGGTGCTCGTATGGAGCACGCACTCAGCCCCGCGACCCTCTCCGAACTGCGCCGCACGCGCCCCTATCCCGCGGTGTCCGTACTGACCCCGACGCATCGCCGGGAACCGGAGAACGCCCAGGACCGGGTCCGGCTGCGCAATGTCGTGGCCGAGGCGAAGAGGCAGCTGGAGTCCGATCCGGCGGTCACCCGCGAGCGCCGCGCCGATGTCGCCGGGCAGCTCGACCGGGCCCTGGCCGAGATCGATCTGGCGCACACCGAGGACGGGCTGGTGATCTTCGCCGCGCCGGGCGAGCACCAGGTGTGGTCGCTGGCCCGCCCGGTGCCGGAGCGGGTGGTGCTCTCGGACACCTTCCTCACCCGCAACCTGGTCTCCGCGCAGGCCGCCGAACGGCCGTTCTGGGTCCTGTCCCTCTCCGCGGACCAGGTCGCGCTGTGGAGCGGCGGGGCGGACCGGGTCACCGAGGCGCGCACCGCCGGTTTCCCGCTGACCAGGCGGCAGGAGAACTTCGACGCCGAGCGCCAGGAGCAGATCGGCGACCTCCCGAGCACCTTCCTTGACGAGGACACCCGCCACTTCCTGCGCGAGGCGGTCAACGCGCTCGGCCGGCTGCTGCGCACGGATCCGCGGCCGCTGTACGTCACCGGCGAGCAGGCGGCGCTCTCGGCGCTCGACGAGCTCGGCGGGGTTTCCCGGGAGGCGGTGCGCATCCCGCACGGCGGGCTGTCGCACGGCACCCCGGACGCGGTGTGGCAGGCTGTGCGGCCGACGGTCGCCGCCGAGGCGCGCAGCAGGGTGGACACGGTCGGCCGGGAGCTCGAATCGGCCCTCGGGCGCAAGGCGTTCGCGGCCGGGGTCGACGAGGTGTGGCTGAGCGCCCGGGAGGGCCGCGTCCGGCTGCTGGCCGTGGAGGAGAACTACCGGGTGACGGTGCGGGACGACGGCGACCACCTCGTCCCGGCCGCGAGCGGCGACCTCGACGCCCGTGAGGACATCGTGGACGAGATCGTCGAACAATGCCTGGAGACGGGCGCCGAGGTGCGCTTCGTCCCGGACGGCACCCTCGGCGACGCGGACGGCATCGCGGGCGTACTGCGCTACTGAGGCCCCCTCTGCAGATCACACACGAGAACCACGTCCGTGGCGCCTTACCGACCGGCTCCCCGAGCGTCATGGCACACCTTCCGCCATGAAATCCCGGGCGGCCGGGGCCTCGATCGAGGCGTCCACGGGCCCCACGTACGCTACGGCGTGATCGTCGGCTGCGAGGGAGAGCGCACGTGGGTGACCTGCTGGGAGTGGCGGTGCTGGGGGCCGGACACATGGGGGCCGACCACGTCCGGCGCCTCGACCGGGTGGTGAGCGGGGCCCGGGTCGCCGCCGTGGCCGACCCGGACACGGCCCGCGCGAAGGACGCCGTCGCCGGGATCGAGGGCGTCTCGGTCCACGCGGAGACGAAGGCCGCGCTGGACGCCCCTGGCGTGGAGGCGGTACTGATCGCCTCACCCGGCCCCGCGCACGAGGAGGCCCTGCTCGCCGCCCTGGCCCGGGGGCTGCCGGTGCTCTGCGAGAAGCCGATGGTGCCGGACTCCGCCGGCGCCCTGCGGGTGGTGGAGGCGGAGGCGCGCCTCGGGCGGCGGCTCGCGCAGGTCGGGTTCATGCGCCGCTACGACGCCGAGTACCGCCGGCTCAAGGAGCTGCTGGACGAAGGGCGGCTGGGGCGGCCGCTGATGCTGCACTGCGTGCACCGCAACGTCTCCTCGCCGCCGGACTTCACCAGCGCGATGCTGATCGACAGTTCGGTGTCGCACGAGATCGACGCGGCCCGCTGGCTGCTCGGCCAGGAGCTGACCGCGGTCACCGTGCTGCGTCCGCGCCCCTCGTCCGGCGCCCCTGAGGGGCTGCTCGACCCGCAGTTCGTGGTGTTCGAGACGGAGGGCGGCGCCCTGGTCGACGTGGAGGTCTTCGTCAACTGCGGCTTCGGCTACCAGGTGCGCTGCGAGGCCGTGTGCGAGGCGGGCAGCGCGCGCGTCGGCGACGACCACGGAATGCTCGTGACGGCGCGGGGCTCCGCCGCGGCGGAGGTGCCGCAGGACTATCTGGTCCGTTTCGCGGACGCCTACGACCGTGAGGTGCAGAGCTGGGTCGACGCGACCCGGCGAGGGCGGGTCACCGGTCCGACCGCCTGGGACGGCTATGCGGCGTCCGCCGTCGCCGAGGCCGGGGTCCGGGCGCTGGAGAGCGGCTCACGCGTCGCCGTCGACCTGGCCCCGCGCCCCGGCCTGTACGGCGCGCGCCTGCGCTGACCACCGCCGGCCCCGGGGCGCCTCACACATTGCCGAGCAGGGCCTGCAGCCCCTCGTCGACCGCGGCGCCCACGTCCTCGCGTCCGGCGGCGACCACGGCGTAGCTGCGCAGCAGGAAGCGGTGCAGCGGCGGGGTGTCGAACTGGAGCAGGGCCATGCCGAACGGCGAGTGCAGCTCCACCACCGTACGCTCCGGGCCGCAGGGCCAGATGTGCACGTCGCCGGTGCCCGCAGGGCCGTCGAGTCCCTCCTCCAGCAGGGCACGGGCGAACGTCCAGGTGGCCCCGTCGCCCGCGAGGGAGACCTCCGGCGGGAAGTCCACGTGCACGGCGAACGGGTCGTCCGAGGCGTAGCGGAGCGTCGCGGAGACGGGCAGTTCCTGGTCCTCCGCGGTGATCAGCCGGGCGAGGACGGACTGTTCGAGGGTGATGTCCATGCATTTAGGACCTCGCAGGGGCCCCTCGCATTACGGGAAATCGCCTGCGAGTTATGTGATCTGCGTCACCAAGCCGAACCAGGGGAACATATGCCCGTCGAACACCCGACTGACGGTCACCTCTCACCCCCCAGGAGTCCCCCAAGTCACGTACGTCACCTACGACTTCACCCCTTCACCGGCGCGCGACCAGCATCTCCGCACCACTCCCGTGAAGACTGTGGCATATGCCAAAGGCACCACCGAATCGTGTGTTGCCAAATCCCTTACACGGCGTCGCGGGCTGTGCAACAGTCGTAACGGCCCTTCTGTCCCCCTTCGTCGTAGCGTCCCTCATCGGAGTGCGTCATGCCGTCCCACCTCTCTGCGGACCACCCCGCCGACCAGCCGCCGGGGCGCGGCTCGGTCGACGAGCTGATCACGCAGACCCGACGGCTCAAGGGCGAGGTGGACGCCGTACGACGGGACGCACACGGAGACACCGCGGGCCCGCGGGAACGCTGGCAGCGCGCGCTGTGCGATCTGGCGCTGCACCAGCTCGACGATCTCGACGCCCACCTGGCCCAGTTGCGGGACGGCCCGCCACCCGCGCCGCCCGTCCCGCGCACCCGGGGCCGGCTGCTCAGCCGGGTCGGCAGCGCGGAGTGGAACCTCCTGACGGACGACGCCGTCTGGTCCGAGGAGCTCTACGGCATCCTCGGCCGCGACCCCGCGACCGCCGCGCTCACCCTGGACGAGCTGCCGTCCCTGGTGCTCGACGAGGACCGGCCGAAGCTCACCGCGATGGTCACCGACTGCCTCGTGGACGCCCGGCCCATCGACGGCGAGTTCCGGGTCGCCCGGCCCGACGGCGAGGTGCGGACGGTGCACATGATGGGCGAGCCCGTGCTCGACGCCGACGGCGGCACCGCCTCGATGTGGGCCGTGTTGCGGGACGTCAGCGAACTGCGCAGCCGCCGGCGGGAGGTGCGCGAGACCCGTGACTCGCTGCAGCGCCACCGCGGCGGAGCGCGGAGCGGGCACCGGCTCGCGGTCGAGCCGCAGGAGGCCGTGTCTCCACCCTGGCACGGCGCCCTGCGGCTCCCGCACCGAGGACCCCGCACCCTGGACCTGGCCGCCCGGCACCTGCCCGCCACGACAGCCTCCCCGCTCGGCGGCGACTGGTACGACGTCCTCGAACTCACCGACGGACAGACGCTGCTGAGCATCGGCGACCTCACCGGACACGGTCCGGCCGTCACCTCCACCACGGCGATGATGCTGGGCGCCCTGCGCGGCATGGCGGTGGCCGGCACCCAGCCAGGCCAACTCCTGTCCTGGCTCGACCGGTTACTAGAATCCGGTGTCCACCCCGCCCTGGTCAGTGCGGTCTGCTGCCGCTACCGGCCCGACACCCGCACCCTAACCTGGGCGCAGGCCGGACACCCCGCCCCCCTGCTGTTCCGTGGTGGGACGGGGCGCCGGCTCCACCCACCCGAGGGTGCGCTCCTTGGCGCCGCCTCGGGCGCTTCCTACGGACAGGCCGAGGAGACCCTGGAGCAGGGCGACCTGCTCCTGCTGCACACCGACGGGCTGGTGCCCGACGACGGTGCGCACCGGCTCCTCGACCTCGCCCCCCGCCTTCACGAGGCGGAATCCGCACAGGACTGCCTACAGGCGGTCGTCGCGGAGTTCGGCGAGGCCGAGCGCGCGGACGACGCCTGTGTACTGGTCGCCCGGGTCACCTCCTGACCGACCCTGTTCACTGCGTTCACCGCTTCAGTCATCTGACACCCGCTGCCGACTCGCTCACGCCTGGGCGGTGTTGCCGCCCCGTCCCCCCTTCGCCCGCGGCAGCGCCAGCATGATCTGCTCGCGCAACTCGCTGATGCTCGGGTAGCCGGCGTACTCCGCGGTGAGCCGGTACATCTCGCGCAGCCGGTCCCAGGTGCGGCGGGAGGAGTTCGACCCCATCGACACCAGGGCCAGCCGGGCGTACCGGTCCGCCTGCTCGGGGTCGTCCGCGATGAAGCAGGCGGAGGCCATGGACAGATGGTCGAAGATCTTCGACCGCTCCCGGCCGTCGACCCGCAGCGCAAGCGCCTTCTCCGCGTAGTACTGGGCGTGCACGGCCGCCTGCGGCTCGAACTCGGCCAGGGTGCGGTAGGCCAGGGCCTGCATGCCGTACAGATCCTCGTCCTTGAAGGTCTGCATCCACGGCGGGCGTTCCATGTCGTTCTTCTCGGAGACGAACAGGTCCTCCGCCTGGCCGAGGGTGCGGCGCATGGCCTGCCCCTTGCCCATCGACGCCTGCGCCCAGGCCTCGATGGTGTGGAACATCGCCCGGGTGCGGGGCAGAACGTTGTCACCGGCTCCGGACTGGGCGAGTTTCATCAGGTCCATGGCCTCGTCGGGCCGGCCGAGGTGGACCATCTGACGGGCCGCCCGGGACAGGGCCTCACCGGCCCGCGGCCGGTCACCGCCCTCCCGGGCCGCGTGGGCGGCGATCACGAAGTACTTCTGGGCGGTGGGTTCGAGGCCGACGTCGTGCGACATCCAGCCGGCGAGGACCGCGAGGTTGGCGGCGACGCCCCACAGGCGCCGCTGGAGATGGGTGGGGTGGTGGTAGGCGAGCATCCCGCCCACCTCGTTGAGCTGTCCCACGACGGCCTTGCGTTGCAACCCGCCTCCGCGGGCCGCGTCCCAGGCTCGGAACACCTCGACCGAGCGCTCCAGTTCCTCGATCTCCTCCGTCCCGATGGGGGCGGCCTCGTAGCGGTCGAGCCCAGCGGGGTCGGCATGATGGAGGAGGGGGTTGTCGAGGGTCGGAGCGTCGGCGGAGAGGGTGGGGTCGGTGTGCAGCCATTCGTACATGGCACTGCTGAGTGCTGATCCCGCGGCGAGCGCGGCACCCGCGCCCACCAAGCCGCGTCGGTTGAGCATGAGGTCCATTCCCGTGAATTCGGTGAGGACCTCGGCAGTCCGATCGGGCGCCCACGGCAGGCCGTCGGGATGTTCAGCGCTCCCGCCGCCAGACCGATTCCCCGTACGCCCGTGCCGGACCAGACCGAGGTCCTCGATGGTCACGACACGGCCGAGACGCTCGGTGAACAGAACCGCCAGCACCCGCGGCACCGGATCGCGCGGGATCTCTCCCGTGTCGATCCACCGCCGCACCCGGGAGGTGTCGGTCGACAGCTGGGGGTGGCCCATGGCCGCCGCCTGCCGGTTGACCAGCCTCGCGAGTTCACCCTTGGACCAGCCGGCCAGGCCGAACAGGTCCGCAAGGCGGGTGTTGGGTTGTCCGCTCACGTCAAGCCCCCAGGTTCTCGGCTGAGTTGACAGTAGCCCGGGGGAAGTTGCCGGGCGACTATTCGCCAGGGTTCGCCAGGGTCCGCCAGATGGTGTGCCACTGGGCGATGGGTGTCAGGTAGGAACGCGCCACCCCGACCCGGTCGCCAGAGGGACATTCCCCAGGGTGCACCCGGGTGGACCGGTCGGGGCAGCGTTCTGACGTCAGGCACACGAAGGGATCTGTTCCGCCCATGTACGCAGCATCGTCCTCCGTGTCCGCCCCGCCCCGGTCGCTGCACTCCCGCCCGGGCGGTGGCGGCCCCTATCTCGCCCCCGCGCGACCGGCGGCACCCGCGCTCGGCGCCGGCGGCGCCCGCCGTCCCGCGGGGCCCGGCACGCAGCCGCTCAGCGGGAGACTCGACCTGTCCGGCCCCCAGGGCGCCCAACTGCGCGCGGCCATCGCGTCGGTGCACCGGATCTGCCCGGAGTTCGCCCCGGTGCAGGTGCTGCGCCGCAGCGGGCGCTCGGTGCTCCTGGTCGGCACGACGGGACGCAGTACCGCCGTCGCGAAGTGCTTACTGGACCACTCGCCCGTGTGGGCCGAGCGGATCCGGCACGAAATAGCCGCGTACCGCACGTTCGTCCGGCAGCGCCCCCCGGTGCGCGTGCCGAGACTGATCGCGGCGGACCCGGACAACTGCACACTGGTCATCGAACGGATGCCGGGGCGGGTGGCGGCCCTGCAGCGGCACCCCGTCGACACCCCGCCTCGGGCGGACATCAGGGCGGCGCTGGGCGCGGTCTGCCGGCTCAACGCCTGGCGGCCCCCGACGGGCACCTTCGACACACCGCTGGACTACGCGGCCCGGATCTCCCGCTACCACGAGTTGGGGCTGCTCACCGACCGGGACCTGGGCGACCTCCAGAAGCTGCTGCACGGCATCGCGGCCACCGCGGGCCGGCAGGGCATGGGCCAGTTCTGCCACGGCGACGCCCTCCTGTCGAACATCCTGCTGTCACCGGCAGGTCCGGTGCTGGTGGACTGGGAGCACGCGGGGTGGTATCTGCCGGGCTACGACCTGGCGACGCTGTGGTCGGTCCTCGGTGACGCGCCGGTGGCGCGCCGCCAGATCAGCCAGATCGCCCAGTCCGCGGGACCGGCGTCCCGGGACGCGTTCCTGGTGAACCTGATGCTGGTCCTGACCCGCGAGATCAGGACCTACGAGACGGCCGTGCAGCGTTCGATGCACGACATGGCCCCGACGGCCCCGGGCGCGGCCCACCCGGGTGCCGCACCGTCCGGCGAGGAACAGCGGCTGTTGCTGCGGCGGCTGCACGACGACTGCCAGATGGCCCGCAAGGCCGTCCGCGCGGCGGTCGGCACTCGCTGAGGGGACAAGGCCCGTGGTGCGCCGGAACGGCGGCGCACCACGGGCCTTCGTACGTCCGGGGACTCGCCGAACCATTCCCTACTCGGGCAAATGCCGCTTACATGGTCATTATTGACGGGTTATCGGCACACTGAGGAGGCTCGCGTTGCGAGGACCCGTCACTCACCCCCGACCACCCGGACCCACCAGCAGAGCCGCCGGCGCCGTCGCCTCGGCGGCTCTGCTGCTGCCGCTGCTCGGCGCGGCGCCCTCGGCCGCCGCCCCGCCCGCGCCCGGCCTCCAGAAGGCCTTCGCCACCGCGGCCGCCGAGTACCACGTGCCGCAGAGCCTGCTGCTGGGCGTGTCCTACCTCCAGTCCCGCTGGGACACCCACGCCGGGGCGCCGAGCGTCACCGGCGGCTACGGCCCCATGCACCTCACGGACACCCGCGCCGCCCTGGCCAAGGCCGCACGGCACGACGGGAACGCGGAGGACCCCCGCGGTGACACCGCCCGACCCGCCAGGCACCCCCGGGTGCGGGTCCCGTCGCAGGACGAGCTGCCTGCCCGGCTGAAGACCCTCCCCAGGGCGGCCGAGCTGACCGGTCTGAGCGCCGAGCGGCTGCGCACCGACCCGGCCGCCAACGTGGCGGGCGGCGCCGCGCTGCTCGCCGACGCCCAGCGGCAGCTGGGCGAGCCGCTCAGCGCGGACCCGGCCACCTGGTACGGCGCGGTGGCGCGCTTCTCGGGCGCCGACGACTTCGCGACCGCCGCGGCGTACGCCAACGACGTGTACGAGGTGCTGCGCACCGGCGAGCGGCGGGTCACGGACGCCGGGGAGCCGGTCGTGCTGGCGCCGCAGCCGCGGCTGTCCCCGCGCACGGCCCAGCTGGCGAGGACCGGTCTGCGCCCGGCCTCCGCGGCGGGCACCGAGTGTCCGACGACGGTGTCCTGCGAGTGGGTCCCGGCGCCCTACCAGGAGTTCGGCGACGGCGACTACGGCAACCACGACCTGGCCGACCGGCCGGCGTCCTCGCCCATCCGGTACATCGTCGTGCACGACACCGAGGGCGGCTGGGAGGGCGTCCTGCAGACGGTCCAGGACCCCACCTACGTCTCCTGGAACTACTCGCTGCGCTCCACCGACGGCCACATCGCCCAGCACGTGCTGGCGAAGGACGTGGCCTGGCACTCGGGCAACTGGTACGTCAACGCCAAGTCGGTCGGCCTCGAGCACGAGGGCTTCCTCGCCCAGCCGGACTCCTGGTACACCGAGGCGATGTACAGGTCGTCGGCGCGCCTGGTGGCGTACCTGGCGGCGAAGTACGGCGTACCGCTGGACCGGCAGCACATCCTGGGCCACGACACGGTGCCCGGCCCGACCACGGCGGCCGTGCCCGGCATGCACACCGATCCCGGCCCGTACTGGGACTGGCGGCACTACTTCGAGCTGCTGGGCCACCCGTTCACGGCCTCGGCACGGGCGGACACCGGCGTGGTGACGATCCGGCCGGACTACGCCGGCAACCGGCCCGCCTTCCAGGACTGCGGCGGCAAGGGCAAGGCGTGCACGGCGCACGGCTCCAGCGCGGTGCGGCTGTACTCCGACCACGACGAGAAGTCGGCTCTGATCAGGGACCCCGGCCTGGGCTCGGCCCCGACCACCGGCGTCAACGACCTGTCCTCACGGGTCTCCACCGGCCAGCAGTACGCGGTCGCCGGCACCTGGGGCGACTGGACGGCCATCTGGTACCTGGGGCAGCGGGCCTGGTTCCGGAACCCGCAGGCCGGTCCCGCCGCGGTGCCCTCGACCGGTGTGCTGATCACCCCCAGGGCGGGCCTCAGCGGCGTCCCGGTGTACGGCCGGGCCTACCCGGAGGCGGCGGCCTACCCGGGCGGGATCCCGGTCCAGCCGGTCTCCGCGCTGCCGTACACCCTGCCGAAGGACCAGAAGTACGTGGCCGGCGACAGGGTGCCGGGCGAGTACTACTACTCGGTCGGCTTCGACACCGCCTCGCATCGGGTCGTCCTCGGCAAGGACCTCTACTACGAGATCCAGTTCGGCCACCGGGTGGCGTTCGTCCGCGCCGCCGACGTCACACCCGTACCGGCCGGCTGAGGCCTCAGCCCTGCTGGAACAGCTCCGCGGGGAGCGGCTTCAGCAGGGCGTACAGATCGTCGGTGATGGGGCGGTCCCAGGCGGCGATGGTCACCAGGACGTTGTCGCTCCGGTCGAACTGCACGCAGGAGATCCGGCTCTCGGAGAGCTTGAGCCGCCGAACGATCAGCAGGTTGTCGCCCTGCATCACCGGCATGTCCTCGGTGCCTACGACGGTCACCTCCTCGTCGTTCTCCAGCGCCAGCAGCAGCTGGGCGACCTCGAAGGGGACCTCGTCCTCGGCGGTCTCACGGGCCGGGGAGCCCTCGGGAAGGTTGCCGATGATCATCGCGGGGCCGCGGCCGCCGAAGAGGTCGTAGCGCAGGAATACGCCCTGGCAGCTGCCGTCCGGGGCGGGCAGCAGACCCGCGCCCAGATTGCCGGGCCAGTCGCCCGGATCCATGGCCAGAACGTCGAAGTCGGGGCCGGCGGGGGTGGCGCTGCGGCGGCGGAGGAACGACATGGGCCAATGGTACGGGGTGCCGTCCGCCGGTCGGGCCGAGGGAGCGCGGGGATCGGACCGGTTCGTCGTCCGGGTGCGGGTCGTGTGCGGCCGGGTGTCACTCCTCGGCCGGCGCCGGGGGGACCACCGCGACCGGGCTCGCGGCATGCATCAGCACGGCGTGGGTGACGGAGCCCAGCATGCGGGCGGGGGCCAGCAGCCGGCGGCGGTGGCGGCCCACCACTAGCAGCTCGGCGCCCTTCGAGGCGGCGACGAGGAGACCGGCCGCGTCGCCGGGAGCCGCGAGGGCCTCGGCACGGACCTCGGGGTGGCGGGCGCGGTGCGGGGCGAGGAAGCCGTCGGCGAGGACCCGCGTCTCGTGCTCGACGGCCTCCTGGTCGTGCGCCGGCAGGACCAGCTCCTCGGGAGCGGCCCAGGTCTGCACGGGCCACGGGTAGGCGGCGACCGCCTGGAGGCGAGCGCCGCGCAGGGCCGCCTCGGTGAAGGCGAGGCCGAGGGCCGCGTCGTCGGGCCCGTCCACCTTGAGGCCCACCACCACGCGGGGTCCGGGGCCCGCCGGGAACCCGGCGTCGACCTCGCGGCCCGGCCGGGGCACGACGACCACGGGGCACTCGGCGTCCCGGGCCGCGGTCAGGCCGTTGGAGCCGAGCAGCAGGCTGGTGAAGCCGCCGCGGCCGCGTGAGCCGAGCACCAGCAGCTGGGCCTGCGCGCCCAGTTCGGGCAGCAGGACGCCGGGCGCGCCGTCCAGGGCGAGGTACTCGGTCTCCGGCCGGTCTCCGGCCTCGGCCAGACGTGCGCGGACGTCGGCGAGCACCGGATCGTCCTCGGGGGGCGGGGGCACGGCGACGGGCGCGCCGGGCGGCGACCACGCGGAGTGGTGGCGTACGTGCGCCACGCGCAGCGGTGCCCCGCGCCGGCGGGCGGCGGCCAGGGCCCAGTCCAGGGCGCGTCGGCTGTCCTCGGAACCGTCGACCGCCGCGACGACCGGCAGGGTGTCCATGGTCCTCACCTCCGGGATACGACCCTCGTCCTGCTGGGGCCAGCCTTGCCCAGGCGGGCCCACAGGAGGATCCACGGGATCGCGTGTCCGGAAAAACGGAGGAAACACCCCCGGATCGGCCCGCCACGGCGGACCGTGCGGGGGTCTAGGTGAGGTCGAACTCCCCTTCCCGCGCGCCCGACACGAACGCGCCCCACTCCGCGGGGGTGAAGATCAGGGAGGGACTCTCGGGTCGGCCGCTGTTGCGCATCGCGATGAATCCCTCGACGAAGGCGATCTGGACATCCCCCCGCCCCCGGCTGCTGGACTGCCACTCGGCGCTGCTGAGGTCCAGCTCCGGCTTGTCCCAGCCCGTGAGCGGCTGCTGCTGGATGGTGCTCTCGGCCACGTCCGTGCTCCTCCCGGTTCGTCGTCCGCGGGCCAGCCTAGCGATCGGTCCCGGAGGCCGACAGAGCACGTGAGCGGGACCTTTCAGGACTCCGGCGGTGCCGCTCCCACGAGCCACATGGAGAAGAACTGCGAGCCGCCGCCGTAGGCGTGTCCGAGGACCTTCCTGGCCCGCTCCACCTGGTGTTCCCCGGCCTGTCCGCGCACCTGCAGGGCGGCCTCCGCGAAGCGGATCATGCCGGAGGCGCCGATGGGATTGGTGGACAGGACACCGCCCGACATGTTGACGGGCAGGTCGCCGTCGAGCTCGGTGACGCCGGACTCGGTGAGCTTCCAGCCCTCGCCCTCGGCCGCGAAGCCGAGGTTCTCCAGCCACATGGGCTCGTACCAGGAGAACGGCACGTACATCTCGACCGCGTCGATGTCCCGGCGCGGGTCGCCGATGCCGGCCTGCCGGTAGACGTCCGCCGCGCAGTCCTTGCCGGCCTGCGGGGACACCGCGTCCTTGCCGGCGAACAGCGTCGGTTCGCTGCGCATCGCGCCGCCCAGCATCCAGGCGGGCGGCCGGGGCGACCGGGCGGCCCCCGCACGGTCGGTGAGGATCATCGCGCAGGCGCCGTCGGAGGACGGGCAGGTCTCCGAGTAGCGGATCGGGTCCCACAGCATCGGCGAGGCCTGGACCTTCTCCAGGGTGATGTCGTGCTCGTGGAGGTGGGCGTAGGGGTTCTTCAGGGCGTTGCGGCGGTCCTTGTAGGCGACCAGCGAGCCGACGGTGTCGGGGGCGCCGCTGCGCCGCATGTACGCGCGCACGTGCGGGGCGAAGAAGCCGCCGGCCCCGGCCAGCAGCGGCTGTTGGAAGGGGATCGGCAGGGACAGGCCCCACATGGCGTTGGACTCGGACTGCTTCTCGAAGGCCAGCGTCAGCACCGTGCCGTGCACGCGGGCCGCCACCAGGTTCGCGGCGACCAGGGCGGTGGAGCCGCCGACCGACCCGGCCGTGTGCACCCTCAGCATGGGCTTGCCGACCGCGCCGAGCGCGTCGGCGAGGTACAGCTCGGGCATCATCACGCCCTCGAAGAAGTCGGGCGCCTTGCCGATGACCACGGCGTCGATGTCCGCCCAGGTCAGCTCGGCGTCCTCGAGGGCGCGTCCGGCGGCCTCGCGGACCAGTCCGGCGATCGAGACGTCCCGGCGCGCCGCGACGTGCTTGGTCTGGCCGATGCCTACGACGGCCACGGGCTCCTTGCTCATCGCGGATCCCCTTCGAGTACGGCGACCAGGTTCTGTTGCAGGCAGGGGCCCGACGTGGCGTGGGCGAGGGCCCGGTCGGACTCGCCCCGGTGGATGCGGGCGGCGGCCTCGCCGATCCGGACGAGCCCGGCGGCCATCATCGGGTTGGCGGCGAGGGCGCCCCCGGACGGGTTCACGGTGACGTCGTCGCCGAGCTTCAGGGCCTTGCGCAGCACCACCTCCTGCGAGGTGAAGGGCGCGTGCAGCTCGGCGGTGTCGACGGGCCGTTCGAAGGCCCCGGCCCGCTCGGCGGCCAGCCTGGTGGAGGGCGAGTCGGTCAGGTCGCGCACGCCGAGGGAGTGGGCCTCGATGCGGTGGTCGACGCCGCGGATCCAGGCGGGGCGCTCGCACAGTTCGCGGGCCCGCTCCCCCGCCGCGAGGATCACCGCGGCGGCGCCGTCGCCGACCGGCGGGCAGTCGCCGGTGCGCAGGGGCCGTACGACGTACTCGCCCTGCGGTATCTCGCCGCGCAGCTGCGCGTGCGGGTTGTCGGTGGCGCGGCTGCGGCCGGCGATGGCCGCCAGGGCGGGCTCGTCGGTGTCGCCGGCGTCGATCAGCGCCTGCGCCTGGAGCGCGGCGAGGGCGACGGAGTCGGGCCACAGGGGGGCGACGTAGTAGGGGTCGAGTTGCCGGGTGAGGACGTCGCGCAGGGAGCCGGGCGAGGATTTGCCGTAGGAGTAGACGAGCGCGGTGTCGGCGTCGCCGGTGAGCAGCTTGGTCCAGGCCTCGTACAGGGCCCAGGCGCCGTCCATCTCGACATGGGACTCGGAGATCGGCGGCCAGGCGCCGACGCCGTCGAGGGCGAGGGTGAAGGAGAAGGCGCGGCCCGCGAGGTAGTCGCTGGAGCCGGAGCAGGTGAAGCCGATGTCGGCGGTCTTCAGGCCGGTCTGCTCCAGCACGTCGTGCAGGACCGGCATGAGCATCTCGACCTCGGAGTGTTCCTCGGTGGTGCGCAGGGTGTCGGTCTGCGCGAAGGCGACGACCGCGATCTCCCTGTTCGTCGCGCTGGTCACAACAGCTCCTTGTAGGTGTCGTAGTCCGCGTCGGGCTCGCCGGTCGGCCGGTAGTGGTCCGGGTAGCGGCCGCCTTCCGTCCACACCGGTTCGACCCTGAGGCCCATCCGGACCTGGTCGTACGGGATTCCGCCGATGCGGCCGTGCAGCGCGAGGTCGGCTCCGTCGAGGGCGATGTGGGCGTAGACGTAGGGGACTTCGATGTCGAGGTTCTTCGCCTTGATGTTGACGATGCAGAAGGTGGTGACCGTGCCGGCCGGGCCGACCTCGACCTGCTCGGCGGTGGCCACGCCGCAGGTGGGGCAGGCGCCGCGGGGCGGGACGTAGACCTTGCGGCAGGACGGGCAGCGTTCGCCGACGGTCCGGCGGCCGGAGAGGGCGTCGATGTACGCGGTCTGGGCGCGGCCCGGTGAGTAGGTGTAGTCGAGCCGGGCGGCGGCCACGATCCCGGTCACCGCGTCCTCGAACTCGCCGCTGTGGCCCGCCGGTCGGGCCGCCTCACCGTCGTGCGGTTCGAAGCAGGCGATGTCGGTGATGGCGCCGGCGCGTTCCCCGGCCCAGCGGATCCGTACCCGCATGCCGGTGCGGACGGCGTCCGGGCCGGGGGCGTCGAGGGCGTGCAGCAGGGCGGTGTCGGCGCCGTCGAGCCGGACCAGGACCCAGGCGAAGGGCTTGGTCAGGGGCTGGCCGCGGCGGGGTTCGGGGTTCCAGGCCCAGGTGGTGACCGTGCCGGTGGGGGCGACCTCGGCCAGGTCGCGGAGTTCCTCGGCGGTGACGGGGTCGTACTCGACGGGCGGCACGAGGGTGCGGCCGTCGCGGGTCTTCACGCCGAGGACGACGCGCTCGCGCAGACCGGTCAGGAAGGCGCTCTGGACCGGGCCGAGGGAGCGGGTGAAGGGGAACTCGACGACGAGGGGGGCTTTGAGGACTTCGGGCATGCCCGGGGCTCCTTCGGGTGGGTCAGACTCGCTTGTAGACGGGCGGCCGCTTCTCGGCGAAGGCGCGGGCGCCTTCCTTGGCGTCGGCGGTGTCGAAGACCGGCCAGCCGCGGACGAGTTCGGCGGCGAGGCCGTCGGTCTCGGTCATCTCGGCGGTCTCGTACACCGAGGCCTTGACCGCCTCGACGGCGAGCGGTCCGCAGGAGTTGATCCGTTCGGCGATCTCCAGGGCCTTCTGAAGCGCCGTGCCGTCCGGGACGACATGGCCGATCAGTCCGACGTCCGCGGCCTCCCGGGCACTGTAGGGCCGTCCGGTGAGCAGCATCTCCAGGGCGTGGGTGCGCGGGATCTGGCGCTGGAGGCGGACCGTGGAGCCGCCGATCGGGAACAGACCGCGTCTGACCTCGAAGAGGCCGAAGGTGGCGGACTCGCCCGCGACGCGGATGTCGGTGCCCTGGAGCATCTCGGTGCCGCCCGCCACGCAGTACCCCTCGACGGCGGCGATCACCGGCTTGCGGGGCCGGTGGTGGCGCAGCATGGCCTTCCAGTGCAGGTCGGGGTCGGCCTTCAGCCGGTCGCGGTACTGCTCGCCCTCCATCCCCTTGCCGGCCAGGGCCTTGAGGTCCATGCCGGCGCAGAAGGTGCCGCCGGCTCCGGTGAACACGATCGAGCGCACCGAGTCGTCCTCGTCGGCCTCGACCCAGCCGTCGTAGAGCCCGACGAGCATGGCGAGCGAGAGCGCGTTCTTGGCCTCCGGCCTGTTGAGCGTGAGCACGAGTGTGGCGCCCTCGCGCTGCACGGTGAGGTGTTCGGTACCGCCCATGGCACATCTCCCCTCGGAAAGAACGAGAACAGGTTGCAGGAGGCGGGGAGGCACTTCAAGGGTTTTCTGACACTCAGTCAGATTTGATTCCTGACAACCAGTCAGATTTTCTCGCGCGGCCCCTTCCCACTTGCGCCGCCCTTTGCTCTGATGACCGGCGAACCGTTGTCGGGAGCCAGGCCGCCCGAAGGTCAGGAGGAGCGGTGGAGTACAACATTGCCGATCTGTTCGAGTCGGTCGTGGATGTCGCGGCGGAGCGCGAGGCGCTCGTGTACGTCGACCATCCGGGCACGGGCGCGGAGCGCCGGCTGACGTACGCGGAGCTGGACAGGGCGGCCAACCGGATCGGCCACCACCTCCTGGACAGCGGCATCCGTCCGGGTGAGCACGTCGGCCTCCACCTCTACAACGGCGTCGAGTACCTGCAGACGGTGCTCGGGTGCCTGAAGGCGCGACTCGTGCCGGTCAACGTCAACTACCGATACGTCGAAGAGGAGTTGGTCTACCTCTACCGGGACGCGGATCTGGTCGGACTGGTCTTCGACGCGGAGTTCGCCGATCGGGTGACCGCGGCACTTCCACAGACGCCCGCGCTGCGCCATCTCATCAGCGTCGGACCGGCGGTCGACGGATCCATCGCCTTCAGTGACGCCGAGACGGCCGGCTCGCCGGAGCGCGGATTCCCGGCCCGTTCGGGCGACGACCAGTTCATCATCTACACCGGCGGCACGACCGGCATGCCCAAGGGCGTGATGTGGCGTCAGGAGGACCTGTTCTTCTCGGGGCTGGGCGGCGGCTCGCCCACGGGTGAGCCGGTGAAGAAGCCCGAGGAGATCGCCGAGCGGGTGGCGGCCGGCGGCACGGGGATCACCTTCTTCCCCACTCCCCCGCTGATGCACGGCACCTCCACCCTCACCTCCTTCATCGGCTTCAACTTCGGGCAACGGGTCGTGATCCACCGCAAGTTCGTGCCGGAGGAGGTGCTGCGGACCATCGAGAAGGAGAAGGTCACCAGTGTCTCGCTGGTGGGCGACGCGATGCTGCGGCCGCTGATCGACGCGCTCGAGGGGCCGATGAAGGGCACGGACTGCTCGTCGGTGTTCAACGTGTCCTCCTCCGGGGCGATCATGTCGGACACGGTCCGCCGCCAGTTCCGGGCACTGATGCCGAACGCGGCGCTGCTGAACAACTTCGGCTCCTCCGAGTCCGGCTTCAACGGCACGGCGACCGACGACTCGGGCCCCGAGCGCGGCTTCCGCGTCCGCGTCAACTCCCGTACCCAGGTGGTCGATCCGGTGACCTACGAGCCGATCGCGCCGGGCGAGGTCGGCCGCGTCGCCCAGCACGGCCATGTGCCCCTCGGCTACTACAACGACCCGGTGAAAACGGCCGAGACGTTCTTCGAGAAGGGCGGCGAACGCTGGGTGCTGCTCGGCGACATGGCCACCGTCGACGAGGACGGGGTCGTCATCGTCCTCGGGCGCGGCTCGCAGTGCATCAACACCGGGGGCGAGAAGGTGTACCCGGAGGAGGTCGAGCAGGCCCTGAAGTCGCACCCGGACGTGTACGACGCCCTGGTCGCCGGAGTGCCGGACGCGACCTGGGGGAACCACGTCGCGGCGGTCGTACAGGTCCGCGCGGGGGCGCCGCACCCCTCCCTGGAGGAGATCCAGACCCACTGCAGGTCCCGGCTGGCCGGCTACAAGATCCCGCGCCAGCTGGTGATCGCCGACACCATCCAGCGCTCGCCGAGCGGCAAGGCGGACTACCGGTGGGCGCGGGAGGTCGCGGTGGCGGAGAGCCCCTGAGCCCGGCCTACCCCGCGAGGAACGGCTCCACCGCGGCGAGGAACTCCGCGGGCCGCGTCCCGTGCACGAGGTGTCCGGCGTCCACGCGCACCAGGCGGGCGCCGGGGATCCGGGCGGCGACCGCCTCGACCCGGTCCTGCGGGACATGGCTCGCCGGGCCGCCGCTCACCACCAGGGTGGGGGCCGGGATCGCGCCCATCCGCTCCCACCACGCCGGATCGGGCGTGTTCATCTGCGCGTCGGTGGCCGGCACCAGCGCCCAGTCGAAGGACAGTTCTCCCTCCGGCCGCCCGGTGGCGGGCCGGGGCGGGTCGAACGGGAACGGCGCGGGCACGTCCTCCAGGACGAGCCGCCGGACGACGTCCGGATACTCCTGCGCCAGCAGGTACGCCACGATGCCGCCCAAGGAGTGCCCGACGACGTCGACGGGTGCGGCCGCGAGCGCGGCGATCAGTGCCCGCACGTCGTCGCGCATCGCCTGGACCGCGTACGCCCCCGGCGCGTCGCCGAGCCGCTCGCTGCGCCCGTGCCCGCGCAGGTCGGGCGCGTAGACACGCCGGGCGCCCGGCCCCTCGGCCAGCCGTTCGGCGACGGCCGTCCAGTCGGCGCCGTCGGCTCCCCGGCTGTGCAGCAGCAGGACGGGCGGCGCGTTCTCGGGCCCCCAGGCCCGGTAGGCGAGGGAGATGTCGTTGACCTTGACGGTGTACATGACGGGCACGCTATCCACCGCTCCCGCGCACCGGCGCCCCGGTCTGCCGAGGGCAGAGACCCCGGGCCCCGAGGAAGGCGGCCACCCGACGCACGAACCACTCCGGGTCGTCCAGCCACGGGTAGTGGCCGGCGCCGGGCTGCACGGCGAAATCGGCGTTCGGGAAGGCGTCGGCCACGACCCGGGCGAGTGCGGGTCGCGGACCGCCGTCCAGCTCACCGGCGAGGACCAGCACCGGGGCGGTCACCCGGGCGAGGGCGGTGCGCAGGGACGGCGGATCGAAGGCGGCCGGGTCGAGGAAGCGCTCCTCCGCCTCGGCGTTGGTCTGCTCGTCCGTGGCGGCCTCGTGGGCCCGGGCGGCGTCGTCCCAACGGCCGTGGAAGAAGGGCGCGAAGGCCTCCCAGTCCGGCTCGGCCGCACCGGCCAGCCACGCCTCGAACGCCGGGAAGGCGGTCGCGAACCACGGCTCGTGCGCGCGCAGCCGTGCCGCCGCCAGCCGCTCCCCGGCCGTGGCCGGCCTGCCCAGCGCCCACGGGTTGACGGTGATCAGCGCGAGCCGCGACACCCGGTGCGGGTGGCGGGCCGCGTACAGCAGGGCGAGGCTGCCGCCCGCCGAGTGGGCGAGCAGGTCGATCCGGTCCAGGCCCAGCCGGATCCGCAGCGCCTCGACGTCGTCGACCTGCCGGTCGCAGCGGTACGTCCCCGGGTCGGCGGGCGGCGCGGAGTCGCCGGTGCCGCGCAGGTCGAGGAGGACCAGGCGTCGGTGGGCGGTGAGTCCGCCCAGGTCACCGAGGTAGGCGGAGGCCCGCATGGGACCGCCGGGCAGGACGACGAGCGGGGCGCCCTCGCCGCGGACATGGTGGGCGAGCCGCGTTCCGTCGGGCGCGGTGAACTTCGGCATGCCCCGATCCTCGGCGTCCGGCCCGCCCCGCCGCAACGGAAATCCGTGACCGCCCCCTTGCCTGCGGACCGTCGGCCTGGATTACTGATCACGAGCAGCTCGACCGAATGATCGGTCGCCTGGATTGACAGGATTTCGGTGAGGGAGTGATCCCATGACGGATGTGCACGGTCCGCTGGACGAGGGCGAGCGCCTCGACGCGACGGCGCTGCGCGCGCTGCAACTGGAGCGGCTGCGCACGACGCTCCGGCACGCGTACACGAACGTGCCCTTCTACCGGGAGTCCTTCGACGAGGCGGGCGTCCACCCCGACGACTGCCGCAGCCTCGCCGATCTGGCCCGTTTCCCCTTCACCGCCAAGGCGGACCTGCGCGCCCACTACCCGTACGGCATGTTCGCCGTCCCCCGCGACCGCGTCCGCCGCATCCACGCCTCCAGCGGCACCACGGGCCGCCCCACGGTCGTCGGCTACACGGACGCCGACCTGTCCGTCTGGTCGGACGTGGTGGCCCGCTCGATCCGCGCGGCGGGCGGCCGGCCGGGCGACACGGTCCATGTGGCTTACGGATACGGTCTGTTCACCGGCGGGCTGGGTGCGCACTACGGCGCCGAACGCCTCGGCTGCACGGTGATCCCCGCGTCCGGCGGGATGACGTCCCGTCAGGTCACGCTGATCCAGGACCTGAAGCCCCGGATCATCATGGTGACCCCGTCCTACATGCTCACCCTGCTGGACGAGTTCGAGCGGCAGGGCGTCGACCCGCGCTCCACCTCCCTGCAAGTGGGGATCTTCGGCGCCGAGCCGTGGACGGAGCGGATGCGGGCCGAGATCGAGGAGCGGTTCGCGATCGACGCGGTCGACATATACGGGCTGTCGGAGGTCATGGGGCCCGGGGTCGCGCAGGAGTGCGTGGAGACGAAGGACGGACTGCACGTCTGGGAGGACCACTTCTACCCGGAGGTGGTGGACCCGATCACGGGCGAGGTGCTCCCGGAGGGCGAGCGGGGTGAGCTGGTCTTCACCTCGCTCACCAAGGAGGCGATGCCGGTCGTCCGCTACCGGACCCGGGACCTGACCCGGCTGCTGCCCGGCACGGCACGTGTCTTCCGCCGGATGGAGAAGGTGACCGGCCGCACCGACGACATGGTCATCCTGCGCGGGGTGAACCTCTTCCCGACGCAGATCGAGGAGATCGTGCTGCGCACCCCGGGTCTCGCCCCGCACTTCCAGCTCCGACTGACCCGCGAGGGCCGGCTCGACGCCCTCACGGTGCGCGCGGAGGCCCGCCCGGACGCCGCCCCCGGGGCCCGCGACGCGGCCGCACGGGCCGTCGCGGCGGCCGTGAAGGACGGCATCGGGGTGTCGGTCGCGGTGGAGGTCGTCGAACCGGAGTCGCTGGAGCGGTCGGTGGGGAAGATCAGGCGGATCGTGGATCTGCGACCGCACGAGTGATCAACCGCCGAACCGGTCCCTGAGCTCCCGTTTCAGGATCTTCCCGCTGGCGTTGCGCGGCAGCTCGTCCACGAAGAGGACCCGCTTCGGGGCCTTGAAGGGGGCGAGCTTCTCGCGTGCGTGGGCGATGAGTTCGTCCTCCGTGACCTCGCCGCGCGGCACGACGACGGCCGTGACCGCCTCGATCCACTTCTCGTCGGGCAGCCCGATCACGGCGGCCTCGGCGACGGCCTCGTGGGTGTAGAGGGCGTCCTCGACCTGGCGTGAGGCGATGACCACGCCGCCGGAGTTGATGACGTCCTTCACCCGGTCGACGATCGTGTAGTAGCCGTGCGCGTCGCGCACCGCCAGGTCGCCGGAGTGGAACCAGCCGTCCCGGAAGGCCTCGGCGGTCTCCTCGGGCTTGTCCCAGTAGCCCTCGCACAACTGCGGGGAGCGGTACACGATCTCACCGGCGGTGCCGTCGGGGACGTCCTGGCCGTTCTCGTCGACGACTCGGGCGTCCACGAACAGGACCGTGCGGCCGCAGGAGTCCATGCGGCCCTTGTGCTCGTCGGGCGCGAGGACGGTGGCGAGCGGCCCGATCTCGCTCTGCCCGAAGCAGTTGTAGAAGCCGAGCTTCGGGAGCCGTTCGCGCAGCCGCTCCAGGACGGGCACCGGCATGATCGACGCCCCGTAGTACGCCTTGCGCAGCCCTCCCAGGTCGCGGGTGGCAAAGTCGGGGCGGCCCGCGAGGCCGATCCACACCGTCGGCGGGGCGAAGAGGCTGTCGACGCGGTCCGCCTCGATCAGGTCGAAGAGCAGGTCCCCGTCGGGCGCGTCGAGGATGAGGTTCGTGGCGCCGACCGCGAGGTACGGCAGCAGGAACACGTGCATCTGCGCCGAGTGGTACAGCGGAAGGGAGTGCGCGGGGCGGTCGCCGGCGCTCAGGTCGAGGGCCGTGATCGCGCTGAGGTACTCGTGCACCAGCGACCGGTGGGTCATCATCGCGCCCTTGGGCAGAGCGGTCGTCCCCGAGGTGTACAGCAGTTGCACCAGTTCGTCGCCGCGCGGCTCGGGGCCGTCGTACGGCGGGCTGTCCGCCAGCCTGGTGAGGAGCGAGTCGTCGGCGTCACGCAGCGGCAACGACCGTACTCCGTAGGGGAGTTGTCCGGTCAGGGCCGGGTCGGCAAGGACGAGCGCACTCCCCGACTGGCCGAGGATGTACGCGAGGTCGTCGCCGGTGAGGTGCTGGTTCACCGGGACGTGGACCAGGCCCGCGCGGGCGCAGGCGAGGAAGGCGATGAGGTAGGCGTCGGAGTTGTGGCCGTAGGCGCCGACCCGGTCGCCGGGGGCGAGCCCCTCGCCGAGCAGGACGGTCGCCGCGCGGGAGACGGCCTCGTCGAGTTCCTCGTAGGTCCAGGTGCGGTCGCGGTACTCGACGGCGACGCGCGCCGGGGTGCGGTGGGCGCTGCGCCGCAGCACCCCGTCGACCGTACTGCCGTGTCCGGGCGTCATGGCACATGATCCTCTTGCGCCCGCCGGACCGGGTCAAGTCACGCCACCGCGCCGGCGACTCCGGTGCGCCCGTCGGGGACCCCGACGACGCTGACGATCGTCTCCGCCCGGACGCCCTCACCCAGCACGGAGGCCACCGCGTCGGCCGTCGCACCGATCAGACGGGCGGGGGCGTCCGGGACCTCGGGAAGGTGGTACGCGGCCTCGCGCATGCTCAGGGTGACCGAGGGCGCCACCCGGTCGGCCGGCAGACCTCCGACGCCCCGCCGGTGCCGGGGGATGCCGATCAGATCGACGCCGACGAGACCGCGCAGCCGTTCGCCGTAGACGGAACCGACGGCGTCGGCCAGCGCGCCGAACAGTCTCGGTTCGACCGTGCCGTCCAGGACGTCCTCGCTGATGTGGACGGTGTAGTGCGGCATGACGGAGCTCCGTTCGCGTGAATGCGTAGCATGGCGGGTCGGCTAGCCGGACAAAATAGCTTTGAATACAAAGGTAATGCGAGGAGTGCCGGATGTCCATGCCCGCCGGTGGTGACGACGGCGTCGACGCGACCGTCCGCGAGTTGCTGCTGCTCATGCCGCGCCTGGTGGGCAGGGCGAAGCGGATCCCGCTGCCGGAGGCGCTGCGGTCCTTCTCCCTGGCCCCGAGGCATCTGTCGCTGCTGGCGTATCTGCTGCTCGACGGGCCGATGACGGTCAACGAACTCGCCGCCCGCCTCGAGGTCGCGCCGACCACGGTGAGCCTGCTGATCGGCGACCTCAGCCGGAAGGGGATCCTTCAGCGGCGGGAGGACGAGCGGGACCGGCGCCGGCGGATCATCGGCATCGCGGCCGAGCACGAGCCGGCCATCTCGGCCTGGCTCGCCCCCGGCGCCGCGGCCTGGCGCACGGCGCTGGCCCCGCTGACTCCCGGTCAGCGGCGGCTGTTCGTGGACACGCTGCTCGCGTACGAGGCGGGCGTGGACGCGGAGCGGGACTGAGCTCGGGCTCCGCCCACGCCCGGACGGGCTCGACGCGTGTGGCCCGGCGCCGTGATCAGGAGCCCGGGCCCAGCGGCATCCGTCAGGACCGGGGTCGGGTAGGGAGGGGCCCGCCGATCACGGATG
Source organism: Streptomyces sp. NPDC002588 (assembly GCF_040295925.1). NCBI lineage: Bacteria > Bacillati > Actinomycetota > Actinomycetes > Kitasatosporales > Streptomycetaceae > Streptomyces > Streptomyces sp. NPDC002588. Next base: position 17,536 of record NZ_JBEOWF010000023.1, on the reverse strand, counting down.
CGGGTACGTCGGAGACCGGGATTCCCGTACGTACTTCGTGCCTGATCCCGCGTGCTTCACACCTGGCGGGTGCGGCCCTCCCAGTACGGCTCCCGCAGCCGCCGCTTGTACAGCTTGCCGTTGGGGTCGCGGGGCATCTCGACGATGAAGTCTATGGACTTGGGGCGCTTGTAGCCCGCCAGGTGTCCGGCGCAGTGGGCGAGCAGGACGGCGGCGAGGTCGGGGCCCGGGTCCTGGCCGGGGGCCGGTTCGACGACCGCCTTGACCTCCTCGCCCCAGTCGTCGTGCGGGATGCCGAAGGCGGCGGCGTCGGCGACGGCCGGGTGGGCGAGGAGGGCGGACTCGATCTCGGCCGGGTAGATGTTGACCCCGCCGGAGATGATGAGGTCGATCTTGCGGTCGCGCAGGAAGAGGTAGCCGTCCTCGTCCAGGACGCCCAGGTCGCCGACGGTGAAGAAGTCGCCGATGCGGTTCTTCCTCGTCTTGGCCTCGTCCTTGTGGTAGGCGAAGCCGCCGGTCGTCATCTTCATGTAGACCGTGCCGAGTTCACCGGGCGCCAGCCGGTTGCCGTCGTCGTCGAAGATGGCCAACTCGCTGATGGGCCAGGCCTTTCCGACCGTGCCGGGCTTCTTCAGCCAGTCCTCGGCCGTCGCGAAGGCCCCGCCGCCCTCGCTCGCCGCGTAGTACTCCTCCACGCAGTCGCCCCACCAGTCGATCATCGCCCGCTTCACATGGTCGGGGCAGGGCGCGGCGCCGTGGATGGCGTGCCGCATGGACGAGACGTCGTACGCCTGCCTGACGTCCTCGGGGAGGGCGAGCAGGCGGTGGAACTGGGTCGGGACCATGTGGGTGTGCGTACAGCGCCGGGTGTCGATGAGTCGGAGCATCTCCTCGGGCGTCCATTTGTCCATCAGGACCAGACGGTGGCCGATGTGCAGCGAGGAGCCGGCGAACTGGAGGACCGCCGTGTGGTACAGCGGTGAGCAGACCAGGTGCACGTTGTCGTCGAACGGCCGGATGCCGAAGAAGCCGAGGAAACCGCCCAGGTAGGCCTCTTCGGGGAGCTTGCCGGGCAGCGGGCGCCGAATGCCGCGCGGGCGGCCCGTCGTCCCGGAGGTGTAGTTCATGACCCAGCCGAGAGTGCGGCCGTCGGGCGCCGACTCCGGCTGCCCGTCGAGGAGTTCGGCGTACGGGCGGAAGCCCTCGACCTCGCCGACGCCGTACCGGTGGCTCGCGGGCAGGCCGGCCTCGTCGGCGGCCCGGCGGGCCTCGTCGGCGAAGCGCTCGTGGGCGACGAGCACCTTGGCGCCGGAGTCGGAGACGATCCAGGCGATCTCGGGGCCGACCAGGTGGTGGTTGACGGGGACCAGGTAGAAACCCGCCTGGGTGGCGGCCAGGTAGGCGGTGAAGAACTCGGCCGAGTTCGGCAGGACGACGGCGAAGGCGTCACCCCGCTCCATCCCGGCCGCACGCAGACCGTGCACCAGCCGGTTCGCGGCGGCGTGCAGGCGTCCGGCGGTCCACTCCTCGCCGTCGGGGGCGACCAGGACCGTCCGGTCGGGGTCGGCGGTTGCCTGGGCCCAGAAGCCCGCGGGGGGTGTGCTCGTGCTCGTCACTGGCCGCTCCTTCCGGCGATGCGGTTGACGCGGTCCACGGCCTGTTCGAAGCCGCGGGTGAGGTCGTCGAAGACCGCCTGGACGCTGCGGACCTCGTTCATCCGGCCGACGATCTGGCCGACGGGCGTGCCGAGCAGCGGGTCGACCTCGTACTTCTGGATGCGGGACACGGCCTCGGCGACCAGCAGTCCCTGGAGAGGCATGGGGAGGGTGCCTGGTCCGTTCGGGTCGTCCCAGGCGTCGGTCCAGTCCGTACGGAGCTGGCGTGCGGGTTTCCCGGTGAGGGCGCGGGAGCGGACCGTGTCGCCGGAGCCGGCCGCGAGCAGTTTGCGGGTGAGGGCGGGCGAGTGCAGGTCGGCCTCGGCGGTCGTCAGCCAGAGGGAGCCGAGCCACACGCCCTGGGCGCCGAGCGCGAGGGCGGCGGCGATCTGCCGGCCGCTGCCGATGCCGCCGGCGGCGAGGACGGGCAGGGGGGCGACGGCGTCCACGGCTTCCGGGGTGAGCACCATGGACGCGATCTCCCCGGTGTGGCCGCCGGCCTCGTACCCTTGCGCCACCACGATGTCGATGCCCGCCTCCTTGTGCTTGAGCGCGTGCCGGGCGCTCCCGGCGAGCGCGGCGACCAGCACGTTCCGTTCGTGGGCGCGGGCCACGACGTCGGCGGGCGGGGACCCGAGGGCGTTGGCGAGCAACCGGATCGGGTACTCGAAGGCGACGTCGAGCTGGCTGCGGGCCACCTGCTCCATCCAGCCGGTGATCCGCCAGCCGGACGCCTCGCCCTCGGCCAGCTCGGGCACCCCGTACTTGGCGAGGGTGTCCCGCACGAACTGCCGGTGACTGTCGGGGATCATCGCCTCGACATCGGCCTCGGTGACCCCTTCCACCTTCTTCGCGGGCATCACGACGTCGAGCCCGTACGGCCGTCCGTCGACGTGCGCCTCGATCCAGTCCAGGTCGCGTTTGAGGTCGTCGGGGGCGGTGTAGCGGACCGCGCCGAGCACACCGAAGCCGCCCGCGCGGCTGATGGCCGCGGCGACGGCGGGGAACGGCGTGAAGCCGAAGACGGCGTGCTCGACTCCCAGTTGCTTGCTCAGCTCCGTCTGCATGGGCGCAGGATGCCGCAGTCCACCGGACGACGGAAGACTTTTCCTGATACCCCGTCAGATTCTTGTGGACGACCCCTCACCCGTCCACAACCTCCCGGGACAGCACACCTAGTCCGCCGGAGCCTCCAGTACGGCCATCGCCGCGTTGTGCCCCGGTACGCCGCTCACCCCTCCCCCGCGCACCGCGCCCGCGCCGCACAGCAGGACGTTGGCGTGCCGGGTCTCCACGCCCCAGCGGCCGGTGCCCTCCTGGGCGTGGGGCCAGGACAGGTCGCGGTGGAAGATGTTGCCGCCGGGCAGCCCGAGGTCGCGCTCCAGGTCGAGCGGGGTCTTCGCCTCGATGCAGGGGCGGCCGTCGGCGTCCGTGGCCAGACAGTCCGCGAGCGGCTCGGCGAGGTGGGCGTCCAACTGGGCGAGGGTGGCCTCGAGGAGCTCGTCGCGTACGGCGTCGTTGTCCCGGTCGAAGAGCCGGGCGGGGGTGTGCAGGCCGAACAGGGTGAGCGTCTGGTAGCCCTGCGAGACAAGATCGGGGCCGAGGATCGTCGGGTCGGTCAGGGAGTGGCAGTAGATCTCCGACGGCGGGGCGGTGGGCAGGCGGCCGGCCGCGGCCTGGGCGTGGGCGGTGGCGAGTTGCCCGTAGCCCTCGGCGATGTGGAAGGTGCCGGCGAACGCCTCACGCGGGTCGACGGAGGCGTCCCGCAGCCTCGGCAGCCGCTTGAGCAGCATGTTGACCTTGAGCTGGGCGCCCTCGGCGGGGGCGGGCGGCTCGTCGCCGGTGAGGGCGGCGAGTGCCTGCGGGGAGGCGTTCACCAGGACGTGCCCGGCAGCTGCGACGCCCTCACCGTCGGCGGTCCGGTAGGTGACCTCGGCGCTGCGGCCGTCGGTGGCGATCCGTACGGCCTCGTGGCCGGTGGCGATCACGGCTCCGGCGTCCCGCGCGGCGGCTGCCAGCGCGTCCGTGAGGGCGCCCATGCCGCCGACGGGCACGTCCCAGGCGCCGGTCCCGTTGCCGATGACGTGGTAGAGGAAGCAGCGGTTCTGCCTGAGGGAGGGGTCGTGGGCGTCGGCGAAGGTGCCGATGAGCGCGTCGGTGAGGACCACGCCCCGGACCAGGTCGTCGGTGAAGTTCTCCTCCACGGCGACCCCGATCGGCTCCTCGAAGAGGGTCCGCCAGGCGTCCTCGTCGTCGACGCGGCGGCGGAGCTCGTCCCGGGTGGGCAGCGGCTCGGTGAGAGTGGGGAAGACCCGCCGGGCGACGCGCCCCGTCATGTCGTAGAAGCGCTGCCAGGCCGTGTACTCGCGCTCGCCGCCGGTCAGCCGCGCGAAGGCCTCCCGGGTGCGCTCCTCTCCCCCGCCGACCAGGAGTCCCGTCGCCCGCCCGGCGCGCTCCACGGGGGTGTACGAGGAGATCGTGCGCCCCTGGACGCGGAAGTCGAGGCCCAGGTCCCGGACGATCTTCCGCGGGAGCAGGCTGACGAGGTACGAGTAGCGCGACAGCCGGGCGTCGACACCGGCGAAGGGGCGGGTGGAGACGGCGGCGCCGCCGGTGTGGCCGAGCCGTTCCAGCACCAGCACGGACCGTCCGGCCCGGGCCAGGTAGGCGGCGGCGACCAGGCCGTTGTGGCCGCCGCCGACGACGACGGCGTCATAGATGTGATGTCCCTCGTGTGCAGGCATGGTTCTTCGTAACACGATCTACGGCAGGTTGGACACGAGGGGATTCCCTGGACGCCGAGCCGAGCCGGACGGCCGCACTCCTGGTCGACGGGCGCGGGCGATGCCTCCCGCATCCGCGGGACGCTCACCAGGCGAACCGCGACGCGGGCACGTGGTCGCTTCCCGGCACCGTCGGAGCGCCGCAACCGTGGAGGGGTCGTGGCCGCGTCACCTGGTCAGAACATGGTGTTCTCGTTGACCGAGGTCTCCGGAACGGGCTGGACCACGTCCCAGTGCTCGACGACCTTGCCGTTGCGGACCCGGAGGAGGTCGAACCTGGCCGTCCCCCGGTCGTCGGGGGTGGCCTTGTAGTGGGAGTGGATCGCGACGTAGTCGCCCTCGACGACGACCCGCTTGACACCGGCACTCAGGTCCGGTGAGTCGGCGAAGAGATCGGCGAGATACTTCTTGACGGCCGTCCTGCCGTTCGCGATCCCCGGGGTGTGCTCGTAGGACGTGGCGGCGACATACCAGTCGTAGGCCCTGGGGTCGTGGTCGACGGTGAGGCCCTTGAACAGGGCGAGCCCGACCCGCTCGGTGGTGGCGGCGGAGGCGCGCGGGTCCGGGCCGGGCAGGCGTGGGCCGCTGACCGTGGAGAACATGTCGTGGCCGTCGGCCGTACCGTCAGGGACCTGCTGGAGCACGTCCCAGTGCTCGGCGATCCTGCCTTTCTCGAGCCGGAAGACGTCTGCGGCCGCCGTTCCCCTGGTGCCCGGCTCCAGGACGAAGTTGCTGTCCATGAGGGATCGGTCTGGCCGTCAGGGGCCCGGAGGGGAGATTCCAGGGCTGGTTCTCCCGGTCTCAGCCGTCGTCTCCCGACCGGTTCGGCTCAGCGGGTCGCCTGGGCGGCGTCCGCGTGGGCGGTGCGCAGGGCGGAGAGGAAGGTGTCGGCCGGCTGGGCGCCGGAGACGGCGTACGCGCGGTTGAGGACGAAGAACGGCACGCCGGTGGCGCCGTATGCGCGTGCCTCGCGGAAGTCGGCCTGTACCGACTCCGCATACTCGTCGCCGGTCAGCATCCGCCGGGTTTCGTCCTCGGGTACGCCGACTTCGGCGCCGAGCCGCACGAGCGTGTCGGCGTCGTCGACGATCTCGGCCTCGCACAGATGGGCGCGCAGGAGCCGCTCGTGCATCTGGTCGCCCAGCCCATGGGCTGCGGCCAGGTGGCTGAGTCGGTGGGCGTCGATCGTGTTGACCGAGACGGCCCGCTGCAGGTCGTACGTGAGGCCCTCGGCCGTGGCGAGTTCGCTGACCTGCCGGGTCATCGCCCCTATCTGGGCGAGCGGGGCTCCGGTCTTCTGCGCCAGCGTCTCGAACACGGACCGGCGGTGGCCCTTGGGGTGGGCGGGGTCGAGCTGGAAGCTGTGCCAGTGCAGCTCCACCTCGTCGGCGTGCTCGAACCGGCCGAGCGCCGTCTCCAGGCGCCGCTTGCCGATGTAGCACCACGGGCAGACGACGTCGGACCAGACGTCGATACGCAGCGTGCTCACAGGACACACACCCCGTCCGCGCAGACGGCCGCGTCGTCGGAGCCCAGTCGCTTGAGGGGACTCGGGAGAGGAACGGCAGCCGCTTCCGTGTCCGGACGGTCCTCGTTCGCGGTGTCCGGGCCGTCGGGAGCGGTTTCGGCGGGCGCGCCCGCCGTGCCGTTGCGGAGAAGGGAGTCGGAGTCGGGCATCAGGGGTCCAATCGTCATCGCGTCCGTCACCACGACGGCGTGGGCCGTCGTCGCCGGACAGGGCGTACGGGGGTGAGCGGGCAGGCGGACCTCGCTCGGTGCGCGCGTCCGGCGCGGCCGGTCGCGGGCGACCGCCGTGCCGCCGGGGCACTGCTCCTGGCGCCCGGCGGAAGGGGACCGTGACCGCGCTGGAGGCGGCAGCGGGCCCGGGCCACAGGGGACGAGGCCGGTTGCGGCGGCGCTGCCGCGGCGGAGCTCCGCAGGGTCGAGCGCCGGAAAAGGAGCCGGGCGAGAGGTGCGCGGCGCCCGGCGGTCACGCGCCGGTGTCGGCCTGCGGGGCCACGGGCTCCGGGTGGATCTGCTCGACGCGGTCGCGCTTGGTGTACATGTCCCAGTAGTGCTCGGCGAGGTCGTCCGGATCGGCGACGGGAAGCTGGAAACCGTTGGGCATCGTGATGGGCTCGGTCCCGACCGGGGTGCCGGACTGGGCCTCGACGGCCGCGGCGGCCGCACTGCGGGCGATCAGGGCGGCGACGGAGAGCGTGCCGGCGTAGACGCCGGTCTCGGCCAGTTCGGCGTTGAGGGAGTAGAGGTAGTTGCGGGCGGCGGCCATCACCGGGCCGGGGCCGCTGGCGTGGGGCATCGGCTGGACCGCCGAGTAGCCGGTGCCCATCAGGACGGCACCGTCACCGCGCTCGATCATCTCCGGCAGCACCGCGTGGAACACCTCCACCGGGGTGAACAGGAACAGCCCGGACAGAGCCTTCAGGGTGGCCGCGTCCAGTTCGGTGGCCGGAGTGAAAGTCAGGTCGGCGCTGATCGGGGCGTACTCGACGACGTCGATACGACCGAAGTGGTCGCGGATGGCGTCGACGAGGGCCGGGACCGCGGTGGGGTCGGCCAGGTCGGCGGTGAAGGGGGCGGCCTCGATGCCCTCGTCGGCGAGCTGCGCGACGAGCGTGTCCAAGCGATCCTTGCGGCGGGCGACCAGGGCGACGCGGAAGCCCTCGCGGCCGAAGCGGCGTGCGACGGACACGCCGAGGCCGGTACCGGCGCCGAAGACTGCGATCACTTTGGACATGGGGCTGCTCCTTGCACGGAGGTTATCTTGACCGTGGGGCCAACTTCTTCTCACGGAAGATAGCATGGAATTTGACACCACGGTCAAGTTGACTGATCGGGGGGATGCGACCATGGAGTCCGGACACACGACCAGGAGGGAACGCCGAATGCGGGCCGACGCCCAACGCAACGCGGAGAAGCTGCGCACGGCAGCCGCCGAGCTCTTCCGCGAACGCGGCCTCCAGGCGCCCCTGAAGGAGATCGCCCGCCGGGCCGGCGTGAGCCACGGAACCCTCTACAACCTCTTCGGCACCCGCGAGGCGCTCATCGACGAGGTGGTGACCGACCTGGCGGCGAGCCGCCTCGACGAGGCCGCCGAGCAGGCCCTGGCCCGTGAAGACGCCTGGGACGGATTCGCGCACTACATCGAGACGCTCTGCGAACTACAGGCCACCGACCCCGCGATCGGTGACGTGGTCGCCGGCCGCTACCCGGGCGCCGAACGCCTGATGACCGTCTGCGAACGCTCCTACGCCGCCACCGCGCGCATCATCGAGCGCGCCCAGCAGGCCGGCACCCTGCGCCCCGACTTCACCCGCGAGGACCTGCTGTTCATCTTCGGCACCAACGCTCTGCTGGCCCGCGCCGCCAAGGGCACCGCCCCCGACGCCTGGCGCCGTAGTGTCGCCTTCATGCTCGACGGCCTGCGCACCGAAGCCGCCGGCCCGCTCCCCACCGGCCCGCTGACCTCGGAGCAGATGTACCAGGTGATGAGCAACCTCACCTGCGCCAACCCTCCCGTGCCACCGCCCCCAACCCTCACGTGACTCATCTCCGGCAACGTCGAGGGATGTGCAGGCGCGGAGGCCTGCCCGTCACCTCGCCGTCGCATGTTCGCCCCCGGCGAGGAATTCCCTGCCTAGCGGCTCATCAGGCCTCGCTACCATCGCCATCATGACGAAAAGCGCCCGCGCGACCAAGGCCTCCCCCGCATCCGACGGACCTTCCGTACCCGGCCGCGGGACGAAGGGGAACTCGGCAGGCCGGCCCTCGTCCCGGCGCGAACTCGTCGAGAACGAGATGTTCGAGCATGCGTCCCGGCTGTTCGCCGAGCGAGGCTTCGCAGGCACCACCCTGGGGGACATCGCCGAGGCGATGGGCATCACCCGGCCCGCGCTCTACTACTACGTGAAGAGCAAGGACGAACTGCTCGCCAAGCTCGTCGAGGAGATCACGGAGGGCCCGGCGGCGGAGATCGAAGCCCTCGCGGCGGACACCGACGCCGATCCCGCCGACCGGCTGCACCGCATCGCGCACCTGATGGCCCTGCAGCCGGCCCGCCTTCCGAAACGGTTCCAGCTGCTGCTGCGTTCGGAGGCGGACCTCCCGCCGGCGGTGGCCCAGAGCCAACGGGCAGCCCAGCGCAGCACCCTGCGCCACCTGATCGGGGTGATCGACGAAGGTGTCCTCAAGGGGCAGTTCCGTCCGGTCGAGGCGCGAACGGCCGCGCTCGCGGTGGCCGGGATGTGCAACTGGGTGGCCTGGTGGTACCACCCGGGAGGCAAACATGGCCTGAGCGCGGACGAGACTGCGGACCAGATCGCGGGACTGGCCGTGGCCATGGTCCGGCAGACGGCCCTGCGAACCCCTGAGGCGGCGGGGCCCACGGCTGCCCTGGCCCTGCTCCGCCAGGACCTCGACTACCTGGAACGGACACTTGACGAGCAGGCACGCGACGACAGGGGCTAGCGGCAGAGGGGCGACACCCCTCACCTCGCGCTGAGGCCGAACCGGCTGTGGTGCGGGGGATGCGCACGGCACATCGACACCGACAGCGTCGTACAGGCCGCCCTCGACCTCATCGAAAGAGGGCGGCTGTACCGACGACATCAGAACGACGTCAGAACGACCGCCGACCGAGCCCTGTCAGTCGGTCGGGGCGATGTTCTTGTTGAAGCGGAGGAGGTTGTCGGGGTCCCAGGCGGCCTTGACCGCCTGCAGCCGCCGGTACTTGGCCTCGCTGCCGTGGACTCCGCGCCGCCACTCCTCGCCCCGGTCGTCGGTGAGGTTGGTGTAGCCGGAGGCCAGTGCGTGGGGCCGAATCGCCTCGGCGATGTGCTTCGCCGACTCCTCGTACTGCGAGTCGTGCTCGTCGGCGTCCCACATGCTGACGGCTTCCCACAGCCAGGCGGCTCCCTCACGGGAGAACGCCATGGCGTCCTCGGCGACGTCCTCGGAGATCGCGCCGCCCAGGCACCACAGGTTGATGACGGTCGTGGCGCCGGGGTTGGACGGCGCGGTGGCGGCGTGGTGCAGCACGGTGTCGACGACGTCGGCGGACAGGGCCGGCAGGTAACCGCCGCGCAGGTTCATGCGCATGCCGTAGGGGGCCACGACGTCGAGCATGCTGTTGGCCTGCAGCCACGGCGTCTTCGTGACCAGGTTGGCGACCGGCCGGCCGAGTGCGGCGAGCGACTCCATGACCTCGTCGGCGGCTGTGAGATCCCCGGTGAAGACGGGGACAAGGACGAGTACCGGCTTGCCGTGCGCCTCCGGCGGCAGCATCGGCAGGGCGGGGGCGGGAGCGATCGACGCCAGCAGGCCCAGTTCGCGGGGCGCGGTGGCCATGTGCGCGGGGAGCTTTGCGAGGACGTCGGCGGCCTGGTCGAACGGGAAGATCAGCTGTCCGGCGATGACGTCGGGGCCGAGCGGGTGCGCGCGGTACTCGAAGGCGGTGACGACGCCGAAGTTGCCGCCGCCTCCGCGCAGCGCCCAGAACAGCTCGGGGTTCTCGGCCTCGTCCGCGCGGACCTTGCGCCCGTCCACGGTGACCAGCTCGCAGGCGAGCAGGTTGTCGACGGTGGCGCCGAAGCGGCGCATCAGGTGGCCGATGCCGCCGCCCAGCGTCAGCCCGGCAACCCCGGTGCTGCTGACCGTCCCGGCGGGTACGGCAAGCCCGTACTTCTGCGCGGTCGCGTCCAGTTCACCGAGCAGGACACCCGGTTGGGCCCGCACGACCCGCGTCTCCGGGTCGACGGTGACCGCCTTCATCGTCGACAGGTCGACGACCAGCGCGCCGCCGGGCATGGCATACCCGTCCGAACCGTGCCCACCGCCGCGCACGGCCACCGGGATGCCATGGGCGGAGGCGTACCGCAGGACGGCCGCGACGTCGTCCTCGTCGACGCACTGCGCGATCAGCGCCGGGCCCTCGTCGGCGGCGCGGCCCTGGTACAGGGCTCGTGCGGAGTCGTATAGGTCGTCGTCGGGCCGCAGCACGGCGCCACGGAAGTCGGCGGGGAAGTCGGCGTGGAGATCCGCGGTAACGGTCATGGTGGGGGGCCTCCTCAAGGGTGCTCGTTCCAACCGGAAATTCAATTTCCGGTTAGGTCGGAGGCTAACATCGAAACCAAATGAGCCCGTCAACACCCCCTGCCGAGCGTCCGCAGCGCGCCGATGCCCGCCAGAACGTCGAGCAGATCCTCCAGGTCGCCCAGGACGTCTTCGCCGACCTCGGCTACCAGGCGTCCATCGCGGAGGTCGCCCGGCGCTCCGGCCTGGGCATGGGCACCATCTACCGGCACTTCCCGAACAAGACCGCCCTGGTGGAGCACATCGCGGTCAAGGTGATGCAGGAGAGCGTGGCCGAGGTGCGGCAGGCCCTCGCCGAGGAACCGGCCACGTGGACCGCCTTCACCCGGGTGATGCGCCACATGGTGCGCCTGCGCAGCAGCCAGCTCTTCCCGGTGTCCCGGGGACGTGCCAAGGAACCGGGCCCCGAACTGGCCGGTATCCGCACACAGCTCCTGGCCGCCCTGGAGGACCTGGTGGTCCGGACCCAGCATGCGGGAGCCATGCGCGACGACGTGAACGCCTACGACATCGTCATGATGCTCAACTCGATCCCGCCCCGCCTGCCCGACGCGGAGGACGGCCGCCCCACGGCGGATCTGGCCGACCGGTACATCGGCGTACTCCTCGACGGGCTGCGCGCCCCCGGTTCCGAGCCACTGTCCGTACCGGCCCCCGGCCGCCGGGAGATCGACCGGTTCTTCCGGACCGAGTACGGCCTGTGACGAACCCTCACCACACGCCCGCCCCGGGGTGTGGCCATTGGTCATCGCGGTGCGGGACGCGCTGGCCGGTCTGGGTTCGGTCGCGCGGACGGAGATGTACGCCGTCCTGAGCGGCCTGCTGCGCTCCACCGTCAGCATCATCGAGGTGACCGGCGAGCGCTGGACGCCCGGCCAACTGGTGGGACATGCCGACGAGGTCGCCGCTGCCGCCCCGCCCCACTACGAGTTCGCCATCGCGGAGGCAGCACGGGCGTGGAGCCGCGGAGACCGGTCGGCGCCGAGCGCACTGCCGGGCCGGGATCTCCTGGGGGCTGTACACATGACAGCCGCATTCGTCGCCGCCCTGGGGCTGGCGCTGTGGGGAAGGACCGGATTCCTCGGTGTTCTCACGGCGTACGACGACACCGTCACCGCGATCGTGGACGGGCACTCGTCCGGCCTCTGACCCCCGAACCGCTGTGCCCGGCATACAGACTCTCGCCGGCTTCGTCGTCGATGCCACCGGCCTGCGAAGCCGGCGAGACTCCCCCTGCCCCCTGCCTGCCGTCCGGCCGAACTTTTGACGGCAGCGGAGGGTTTCAGGGTGTCCGGCGCCGAACGGGGACCCTTCCGATCTTCGTCCGCGTGCGACCGGGACCCCTGGACGGGAGCCCCGGTCCGCAAGACGTTCAGGAGAGTCGTCTTGGACGACGCAGGAGTCAGGAAGCCTTGAGGGCCGCTTCCTTGCCCTTGCTGATCGCATCCTCCAGGGCCTTGGCCTTGGACGCCTCGGCGAGCGGGATCAGCTCGGCCATGGCCGGGTTGGAGTGGGCGAGCGTGAGCTCGGGGACGATGAAGTCGACCTCCACGCCCATCATCGTGGTGAGGACCCCCTCCAGGTAGTTCTGCACGTACTCGAGGGGCTCACGGGGGGTGCCGGGGGCGTAGGAGCCGCCGCGGCTCGCCACGATGTACACCGGGGTGCCCTTGACCGCGGACTCCTCGACGAGCGCGGTACGGCCCACGAGTATCACCTGGTCGAGCCACGCCTTCAGCGTGGAGGGAATCGAGAAGTTGTACATCGGGGCACCGATGAGCACCGCGTCCGCGCTCTCCAGCTCCTCGATCAGCTTGAGCTGCTTCGCGAACGCGGCCGCCTGCTCCGGGGTGTGGTCGGCGGGGGGCGTGAAGTCCGCGGAGGCGGTGAGCGTGTCCAGGTGCGGGATCGGGTCGGCGTTGAGGTCCCGGTAGATCACCGTGCCGTCGGGGTGCTGTCCCTCCCACGCCTGACGGAAGGCGGCCGTGACCGCGCGGGAGGCGGAGTTGTGCTCCGGCCACAGGGCCGAGTCCAGGTGCAGCAGCGTTGCCATGAGGGGTTCTCCAATGAAGCGGTGTGCGACAGGGACGCCACGAAAAGACGGGATGCATTTTCGTGCGCTCCTATTGATAGCACAGGGGCTTACTTTTCCTCACCTACGCCTGGTCTCACAGTAGACTTCAGACATGACGGAACCGGTCGCAGAGCCCTGTAAGACGGTCGACGGCGCGATCACGCGCGTCTTCGCGCTGCTCGGAAAGCGCTGGACCGGCCCGATCGTGGCCGCTCTGATGGAGCACCCGGTGCACTTCGCCGACCTGCACCGCGCCATCCCGGGCATCAGCGAGCGCATGCTCTCGGACCGGTTGACCGAGCTGGGCGCGGCACGGCTGGTCGTGCGCGAGGTGGACGAGGGTCCGCCGCTGCGCGTCTCGTACCGCTTGACGGAAGCGGGCGGGGCACTCGAGCCGGCCCTCAAGGAGCTGGCCGCCTGGGCGGAGAAGCACCTCCCGGAGGCGGATCGGCACACGGCCTCGTCCGCCCTCTGAAGGAGCGGCGCACGTTCGGGACCGCCCTGCGGACCGTTGGAGCGCCGGGCGCAGTCCCGACGGTTCGGATCTCCGGGGTTCATGCTTCGTCGATGCGGGTCACCCGCCGCACCAGGTCCACCCAGGCGGCCTGGAGACGGGCGACGGGCACCCCGCTTCCCGCGTGCAGGTAGTCCGTCGTCTCGAAGTTCGCGAACGCGAGCAGGGCATGGGCGAGCATGTCATGGTCCCCGTCGACTCCCGCCTCCCGCAGGAGAGTCGAGACGTGACGGTGGAAGGCCCGGCCGGTGTCGGAGGCGTGGCGGCGTTCGTGGAGCACCTGGCGTCCCAACGCGGCGCCCAGGTCCGCGTCGGCGGCGATGCGCCCGATCAGGGCACAGCCGAACGCCTCCAGCCGGTCCCTCGCGGGCGCGCCCGGCCCCAGCGGTGGGGGACCCGCGGTGTACGCCTCCTGGAACTCGGCCTCGGCCTCGGCGAGGAGGGCGAGCAGGAGCCCGTCGCGGTCGCCGAACCGGCGAAAGAGCGTGCCCTTTCCCACCCCGGCGACCTCCGCGACCTCCTGCATCGTCACGTGTCCGGCCCCGCGCTCGGCCACCAGCCGGGCGGCCGCCTCCAGCAGCCGGGCGCGGTTGCGAACGGCGTCGGCCCGCTCGGTGGCGGTGCCGTCCGGTGCGTCCATCACGGTGTTCCTGTCACTTGTGCGTACCCGATTCCGCCCTTGACCCGCACCGGGCACACCGGACCGGGACGGGTCGCAGGAGGATCGAGGGGTTTCCGGTGCGCAGATGGAGGCGGGAGCCGTCGCCGAACTCGCAGACGTACGTGTATCCGTTGCCGGGCTACGGCGTCCGGCCCGGAGCGGCACAGGTGAGTGGGGCTGATCGCCGGGGCTGCGACGCAGGTCAGGGCCGCGGTCCGCCCCGGCCCGAGCGGCCATGGCAGATGGGCCCAAGTCGCGTCACATGATGGTCGGCACGGCCAGGACGCCGTCGTATGCGGCGTCCTCCTCCGCGGGCTCAGGTGGTGAGCTGCTGGTGTCCTATGACGGAGAGCAGTTCCAGCTTGCTGTGGCTTTCCGTGCCGGGGCGAGTGGTCAGCACCACCAGGGTCTGGGCGCGGTTCTCGGTGAACAGGACCTGGCCGTCGACGTCGATGCGACCGAGTTCGGGATGGACGATGGTCTTGCTCTCGTCGTAGCGCTGGGCGACTTCCTGGAGTTCCCACAGGCGGACGAACTCGGGGCTGTGTTCCTGGAGTTCGGCGAGTATGCGGGTGGCTCGGGGGATGTCGCTGCCGGCCGTGAGCGCCACCCGCAGACGGGCGGCCTGGGCACGGCCATGGCGTTCGTGGTCTTCTTCGGGATACACCAGACGCTCGGCGGGGTCCATGAACCAGCGGTAATAGGCGCTGCGGGCCAGGCCGGTGTGGCGCGTCTGGTCGCCGAGCAACGCGATGGCCAACGAGTTCATCGCGAGAGTGTCGGACATGTCGGTCAGCACCAGGGCCGGCGAGTCGTCCAGGCAGTCCAGAACCCGCATCAGCGTCGGGCTGACGTGCTCGGAGCGCTGGAAACGGGCCGGGGCATTGTGACCGATGAGGACGAAGAGATGGTCGCGCTCGTCCAGCGTCAGCCGCAACGCCCGGGCGAGGGAGACGGTGATCTGGACGGAGGGCTGCGGGGCACGCTGCTGTTCCAGCCGGGCATAGTAGTCGGTGGACATCCCGGCGAGCTGAGCCACCTCCTCGCGGCGCAGACCCTGCGTACGCCTGCGCGGACCCTCGACCAGCCCGACGTCACGGGGGCGCAGGGCCTCACGCCGCCGACGCAGGAATTCCGCCAGTTCCTTCTTGTCCATGCCCACCATCGTCACCCCTTCCCGCCCGGCTATCCAGAGACCACCAATCCATGGCTGAGCCTCCACCCAGCGTGACCCCTGCACTACCCCAGGTCGCAGGCAGGGATCGCCGATCCGTGGATGAACGGTCCTCTCCCGCCTTCGCGACGACGCCCATACGGTCGACACTGCGGGCGCCCACAGCAAGACGAGCAACGTCAGGCCGCTGAGGGCCGGCCCCCAAGCGAACGGAAAAACAGATGACCGTTTTCAGCGATCACAGTATCGAGCTTTCGCGACTCACTTTTCACTATCGCGAGGCGGGTGATCCGGATGCGCCGCCGCTCATTCTCCTGCATGGGCTCATGTACGACGCGCGGGACTGGGACGATATCGCGAGCTTCCTCGCCGAGCACTATCACGTCTTCGCCCTCACCCAGCGCGGCCATGGCGAAAGCGCCTGGCCCGGCACGTATTCCTTCGAGTTGGGGTGCGGCGATCTCGAAGCGTTCGCCGATGCGCTTGCGCTGGACCGCTTCACGCTGATCGGCCACTCGATGGGCGCACGGGTCGGCTGCGTCTTCGCGGAGAAATGGCCCGACCGGATCGAGCGGATGGTCTGGGAGGACACCGCTCCCATCGACGTGCAGTTCCCGGAAGGTTCCGACGAAGTGCCAGGAGCGGCACCTTTCGATTTCGCCGCGGCCACCTCCCTGGTGCACCAGATCCACAACCCCGATCCGTCCTGGTGGAACGACCTTCCCAAGATCACCGCCCCGACGCTCATCATCGGCGGAGGGTCCACCAGCTACACCCCCCAGGAGGAGCTGGCCGAGGCTGCTCGCCTGCTCGCCGATGGCCGGCTGGAGACGATCGAGGGTGCCGGGCACATGGTTCACCGCACTTACCCCGAGGAATACAAGGAGCTGCTGCGGAAGTTCCTCGCGGAGAACGGCACATAACACGTGGCGCATACTCCGCCTGACCTGACGATCGGTCCGCCTGCTGCCCCGGCAGCAAGCGGCTGCGCTGTCCGCAAGCCCGACGAACAAGGCCGCACCACCGAAGGCCCTACCACCGAAGGCCGTACCACCGAAGGCCGTACCACCGAAGGCCGTACCACCGAAGGCCGTACCACCGAAGGCCGTACCACCGAAGGAAACTGTTTTTCATGACTGCGAACCGCATCACACTCGACCTGGGGGATATTCGGATCACCGGCATAGAGGCCCCAGGCCGTCCCGGGATGCCGTTGGTGGTCTGCATTCCCGGAGGTGGTTACAACGCGTCGTATTTCGACGTGGCCGGGTATTCGCTGGTGGATGCCGCGCGACGCGAGGGCTTTCCAGTGGTGTCCCTCGACCGTCCGGGCTATGGCGGCAGCACCGCGCTGGAGGGGGAGATCTCGTTCCGCCGGAATGCTCAGGTACTCCAGGTGGCCATCGCCGAACTCTGGAACCGGCACCTCTCGAACGCCCCCGGGATCGTCCTCGTCGGACACTCGATAGGCGGCGCGATCGCACTGCATGTGGCCGCCGGCGATCGCTCCTGGCCTCTCCTCGGCGTCTCCGTCACCGGAATCCACGACGAGTCGCAACGGACGAACGACGCCTTGAAGTCCCAGCCGCCGGCCAGCACGCTCGAGTTCAGCCGTGAGCACCTCTTGCAGTTCATGTACGGACCCGAGGACACGTACGACCCGAGTGTGCTCGACATCGCGAAGCACGCCGAATCGCCCGTTCCGATATCGGAGTTGGTGGAGGTGGCGGGCCAGTGGGGCACGGATTTCGCAGGGATCGCGGCGAGGATCGAGGTACCCGTCCACTACGGGCTGGCCGAGCATGAAGGGTTCTGGAACAGCAGCGACGAATCGGTCGCCGCCTTCGGGAACGCCTTCACCGCCGCACCCTCGGTGACCGCTCGGCGCATCCTGGGCGGCGGCCACAACATCGATCACCACTACGTCGGCGCGGCCTTCCACAAGGAACAGCTCGAATTCGCGAAGGGGCTGGTCTCCTCCGCTCGGTAGCGACTGCCGGGAACCGACATCGCGCGCTGTCGATGGCGTCTGACCTGCCGTGCGGACCAACCACGACGCGGTGGCCGACCCTCGGGTGGAGCTTCAGGAGGGCCCGGTGCGCCGGCCCGGCAAGGCGGCGACAACGGCTTCCGGGCGTCAGCGGCACTCGCAGGAATCTGCACCGATCCCAGCCTGAGAGCGGCAGCGGGACCGGTGTCGGGCGTCGTCCGTGGGGACGGGAGCGGCGCCCGCGCAAGGTCCGGGACCACGCACTCTCTCCGTGTCGTCCCGGACCTTGTCGCCTTGTACCGGACCGGGTGCTTGGGGGCTCCGCCCGCGGTGGGTTCGTCCGCCCCGGCATGCTCGGACGACGTTTCAGAGCGCGGCCCGGCCTACTTGAGCTGGATGACCCGCTGGGAAATGTGTCGGCCCCCGCAGTGCGCCGCAGGTGGGGTGGCGTCGCTCAGACGCCGCTGAGCATCGCCAGGACCTGGTCGTAGGAGCCGTTGGCCTCCGCGTCGCGCACGAACCGGGCGCGCTCGACGACGAGTTCCTTCGCGTCGGGCTGCTCGCGCAGCAGGTC